>NZ_MECK01000135.1 GCF_014596465.1 Streptomyces sp. CBMA123
GCGGCGGGTCTGCCGGCCCGGTTGCAGAACCTGATCGGTCGGTTGCCGGTGTCGCGCGCGTTCAGCCTCGGGCTGGCGTCCCCGCTGAACCGGCCCGGCCGCTCGGCGACCACCGCCGCCGCAGTGGTGCTCGGTACGGTCGGGGTCACCCTCTGCGTCGGTCTGACGCTCTCCCTGGGTTCGCTCCAGCAGGGCCTGACGGCCGATCGCGGGGGCAAGGTCGTGGTCCAGGCCCCGTTCGACGGCTCCAAGCCCGTCGACCACGTGGACGAGGCGGCCGTGCGGAAGGCGATCGAGTCCCGTCCCGGCACCCGGGCCTGGTACAGCAGCGTGCCGACCCCGGTCACCGTGGCGGGGAACACCGGGCGGTCCCAGGTGGTCGCCTTCACCGGTGACGCCTCCTGGGCCGGCTTCCAACTGGTCAAGGGCAGCTGGTTCCACGGCCCCGGCGAGGTGGCGGTCGGCGCGGCCTTCCTACGGGCCAACCAGCTGAAGGTCGGTGACACCGTCACCCTCACCGACCACGGTCGCAGCACTCCGGCGCGGATCAGCGGGGAGGTCCTGACCACCGAGGACCTGGTGTTCCTGGACCGGGCCTCGCTGGATCCGCTCGGCGGCGCGATCCACGCCGAAGCGCTCTCCTTCCACATCGACCTCACCTCGGGCACCGACGTCAAGGCCTACGCCGACGGGCTGGACGCGGCGGTGGAGCCGATGGGGCTGAGCGCCGACCCCGGAGAGGAGCACCTCAACATCGTGGTGCTGGCGATGAACACCCTGGCGGGCACGCTCACCCTGCTGCTCTCCGTGGTCGCCGGGCTCGGGGTGCTCAACACGGTGCTGCTGGACACCCGGGAACGGGTGCACGACCTCGGGGTGATCAAGGCACTCGGGATGTCGCCCCGGCAGACCATCGGCATGGTGCTCACCTCGGTCTGCGGCAGCGGCTTGCTGGCCGGGCTGATCGGGGTCCCGATCGGGATCGCCGTGCACCACCTGGTGATGCCCGCGATGGCCCGCGCCGCCGGGATCGGGGTGCCGGACCAGGACCTCACCGTGTTCGCCCCGTCGGTGGTGGGCCCACTGATACTCGGTGGCCTGGTGTTGGCGCTGCTCGGCGCCCTCCTACCGGCCACCTGGGCCGCCCGGACCCGGACGGTCACGGCGCTGCGGACGGAGTGACGGCGGGGGAGAGGGCGCCGGTCTCCGGGCCCGGCGCTGCGGCCGGGGAGCGCGGCTCGGGCGCGGAGACCGTCAGGCCCGAGCCGCTGCCAGGCCCGAGCCGCTGTCGGGCCCGAGCCGCCCTCGGGCCCAGCCTCCCGCCGAGCCGCCGACCGCCAAGCCGAGCAGCCGTCGGGCTCAGCCGTCGGCCGAGCCCAGCCCCTGGCTCAGGAGAGCCGTGCCGCCGCGTACGCCTCCATGGCGGCGCGCTGGTAGGCGGCCAGCCCCGGGGTGATGGCCTCGTATGCGGCGTGCCACTGCTCGTTCTCCGTGCACGAGCGCGCGATGGCGAGGTACTCCTCCGGCGAGACCGTGCGGAGCCCGCTGAGCATCCGGTACTCCTCGTCGATCATGCACTGGGTGGGCTCGGCGTCGGCCGGGTGGCCGGCCGCCAGCAACTCGGCCAGGCGGACCATCCGTGCGGTCCGCTCGCGCTGGCCGGCCTCGATCTCGGCCGGGGTCATCGCGGCGGTCGCGTGCCGGGCCGCCTCGGCGTGCTCGGGGAAGTCGCGCAGGCTGGCGTCGATGTCGGCGGGCTGGAGGCCCTCGAACAGGTTCTCGGGTCGGTTGATGGCGGTCATGGGCGTGCCGTCCTTCCGGGAGCGTTCCAGGTCGGCGATCGTGCGCGAGACGGTGGTCGCGAGGGCGTCGAGCCGGTCGCGCTCGGCGACCAGCCGGTGGTGGTGGCCCCGCAGGGCCTCCAGCTCGTCCACCTGGTCGCCGATGATCCGGGAGATCTCGGTCAGCCCCACGCCCAGGGCCCGCAGGACGAGGATCTGCTGCAGCCGCAGCAACTGTCGCTCCTCGTAGTAGCGGTGCCCGTTGGAGCCGATCCGGGCGGGAGGCAGCAGCCCGATCTCGTCGTAGTGCCGCAGGGTCCGGGCGGTCACGCCCGACATCCGGGCGACCTCTGCGATCGGCCAGGCCATTGCCGTCCCCACTCCCGTCTCCCGTCTCCCGTCTTCAGGGTTTGGTCGCCCGTTCCCCGTCTCCAGGGTCTGGTCCCCCGTCCATCGACGTGTGCACGTTCGCTCGGACCGGGGCCGGTTCCTCCGGCCCCGGTCACGACGGTAGAAGCTGCCGCTGCGACAGCTTCAAGCCCGGGCGGCCCGAGGGCCGGCCCTCGCGCGCGCCCTACGCCGGCTCACCCCTCGGCGAACCACTCCAGCGACTGCCCGTGCGGCCCGGTGAAGGCAACCGGCCGCTCGTCCAAGGCGAGGGCGAACAACCCGGAGCCGGCGGGGACCGGGCGGGGGAGGCGTTCGGCGACGGTCGGCAGGACGGAGACCGCCTCGTTGGAGATCCAGCGGGCGGGCAGCTCCCGCATGGTCGCCGCGAACTCCTCCCGTGCCTCCGGCGACAGGTACGCGAGCACCGCGCTGTGGAACACCACCGGCGTCGAGCCCGCCGGCGCCTGCGCCACCAACTCCCTCACGGTCTCGTTGAGATCGCCGCGCACCAGCAGCGGAGGTTCGGCCCGGGCGATCCGGACGGCGCCGCGCAGTCGCTCCAGACGGTGGGTCTGCTCCGGCCACACCAGTGACTCCAGCCACCGCATGTCGTCCTCGGAACGGACGTCCAGCGGGTTGAGGTCGATCCCGGCCCGCCACACGACCTCGGGCAGCCGTTCCCGCAGGGTGCCGAGCATCGGCACCGGCCCGCTCACCGAACAGTCCAGGGTCACCGGGCTCCCCTCGGCCCCGAATTCGCCGACCACACCGCCGGAATCGCCCGCCCTGAACTCCCCGCCCGCACTGCCGGAATCGACCACGCCGCCGGAATCGACCGCGCCACCGCTATCGGCCCCACCCGGGCGCCCGTGGTGGTACCGGTACCGATACCGGTCGGGGTACAGGCAGAGCCCCGCCGACGCGCCCACCTCGATCAGCGCCAGCGGCTGCGGCAGCGAGGCCAGCAGCGGCAGTAGGGTGGCGCAGCGGCCCGCCTCATTGGTCTGGGTGCGCCGCTCCAGCATCGTCGCCGAGACCCCGGCCCACCGCGTCACCGTCCAGTCGCGGAAGGCGGGCCAGCCGTTCGTCACCGGTCCGCCGAGGTGCCGTACCGCACCGAACAGCAGGTTCGGCTGCCGCTTCGCGGTCGGAAGTTCGTCCAGCAGGTCGATCAACTCCCGATCCCCGGCGGTCCGTTCGGCCAGCTCCCGGTACATCGGCGAGTTGCCGCGCGCCTCCCGTTCCGCGAATGCCAGGTAGCGGCTCCCCGTAGTGCTGTCCATGTTCCGTACTTCCTTTCTGCCAACCGAATTTGGCTCGGCCTTGGCCATGCCTTTTGCCATCCGCTGTACGGGTGCTAACCCCGCTGCCCGGGAGAGTGGGTCCGTCGGCGGACGAAGTGCCGGAAGAGTGCACAACTCCCCGTGGTAGGAGGACCGATGAAGTCCAAGCTCCGTACCCGTGCCGCGCTCGGCACCGCCGCCGTGCTGGCCGCCGCCGGGACCTTCACCGTCGGGACCGTCACCGCCGGGGTCGGGGCGGCTCAGGCGGAGGAGGAGCAGAACCGGCGCGGCAAGGCCTCCGAGCGTGAGATCGCCGCGCTCTTCGATCAGTGGAACGCGGCGCTGCAGACCGGCGACGCCGAGAAGGTCGCCGACCGCTACGCCCCGGACGCGGTGCCGCTTACCCACCGCCTCGTCGGTGATCCGCACCGACCGGGCCGGGCTCGTCGAGCTACTTCGAGCACTTCCCGGCGAAGAGGCCCCGGGGCGAGAAGGTCCGTCCCGCAGCAGCCCGCGCCGCAGCGATTCGGCGACCGGCTCATCGTCTTCCACCAGCAATACACGCACGGGGGCACCCTATTGACCTGCACCGTACGTTCGAACACCGGCTCCGGCCGCCGCGCCACCTCGGCCGCCGGGGCCACCTCGGTCGCCTCGGCCGCCACACCACCGGAAGGCGCCCCTACCGCCCCGGCTGCCGCCCCGGACCGACGCCGTGCCCCGGCTGCCAGTCCAGCCCCGGGTCGGGGCGCGGACGGAGGGTGTGCAGCAGCGAGGTGACCGACCAGACCACCACGGTCAGCAGCGCGTAGAACAGCAGCAGCGCCCAGAACGGGGTGGTGGACAGGCTCCGGTCCTCGAAGCGGCACCAGGCGTCCGGCGGCAGCCAGGAAGCCCCCGTCTCCAGCAGCCGCCCACTGCCCGGGACCAGGCCGCGCTCGCAGCGCTCCCCGTAGTCCAGCGACCGTACGTACAGCAGGGTGTACAGCCCGCCCGCCGACGCGAGGGAGAGGGCGGCGCTGATGCCGAGGAGCGTCGCCCGTCTTCGCCCGGCCGCCGTACGGATGTTCGTCACCGGGGCAGCGTACCGGCGTGGCCGCCCCGGCCGGGCGTGGATCACACCCCGACACAGCCCCGTCCCCGGCCCGGCGCGACCCCGGCGCAACCCCGTCCCCGGCCCGGCGCGACCCCGGCGTAACCCCGTCCCCGGCCCGGATCACCCCAGCAGCCCGCCCAGGTGTCCGTCCTCGGCGAGCAGCCGCCAGGAGCGGCCGGGCGAGGCGAAGGCGTCCGGGTCGACGCCCTCGACCAGCCGGTCCACCACGGTGCTCAGCAGCGACTGCGGGTCGAACACGGCCCAGGTGTCCCGGCCCCGGCCGTACTCCCAGCGCTCCCACTCGGCGCGCAGCCGCTCGTACGTCCACAGGGCGTAGAGCAGGGCGGACAGGTCGCGGTTCAGGTAGGCCTCGGGCTGGCCGTCGTCGTACCAGTCGGGCAGTTCGAGCCGGCCGGTGGCGCCGTCCAGGGCGATGGTGAGGTCGGTCGGCCAGTCGCCGAGCGCGAGGTAGTCCCGCTGGTAGGGGCGTTCCTCCTCGCCGTCGAAGTACTCGGGGTAGGCCTCCGCCATGGTGACCAGCGGTTCCTCGCACGCCCCGAACATCGCCCCGCCGAGCGGCAGCCCGACCTCGGTCAGCAGCCGTCGGGTGGGTTCGTGCACCAGGGCGGCGGGCAGCCCTTCCGGCCGGAACCGGTGCACCAGGCCCGCACCGCCGTCCTCGTCGGTCAGCGACGCGAGCTCGGCCACCAGCTCCGCGCCGATCTCGTACGCGGGCCCGTCCGGCCCGCCGGGCAGCGCACCCCAGGCCAGCGCCCGCACCAGCAGTGCCGTCCCCCAGTGCGCCGGCACGGCGCCCGGCGTGGCATCGTGCACGGCGCCCGGCGTGGCATCGTGCACGGCGCCCGGCGTGGCATCGGGCGTGGCGTCGTGTCCGGCATCAGGCTCGGCGTCGGGGTCGGCGCCAGGCGTGGCAGCGCGCCCGAACAGCGTGGGATCGATGTCCCGCATCCGCTGCTCGGCCCTGGCCAGCACCTCGGCCACCACCGCCGGCCCGCGCCGCCCGTCGAGCGCGTCCGGGCGTCGGGCTGCCTCGCTCACCGCCTCCACCTCGCGGATCAGCGCGGCCAGCGCGGTGAGGTCGGAGGCCAGCGGATCCCGCCGGGGGCCGCCGTTGCCGAGGAACACCTCGCCGGTAGTCCCGTCCAGCAGCACCAGGTTGCCGAGGGCGGCGAAGGGCGTGCGGTAGTCCGTCTCCCCGAGGACGAAGAGCCGCTCCGCTCCGGCGCTGGGGAAGGCCTTCAGCGAGCCGTCGCCGAGCACCCCGAAGTCCAGGAACGCCCCGGTCGCGGGCAACCCCTCCCGCACCAGGAACTCCCGGCTCCCCTCGTGCACCACCCCGCCCGGAACTCCGGCCACTCGCACACACCCCACGTGCCCCGCCCTTCACCGTTCCCTGACCCCCTGACCCTAGCGGGCCGATCCGACAGTGCCACCGGGGTTTCCCCGGGCCGGCGGCCGCCGGACGGGCCGGGCGACGTCCCCGCTGGGCCGGGCGACGTCCCCGCTGGGCCGGGTGACGCCCCCGACCGGTCCTACGCCGGCACCGGGTCGTCCACGTTCCACCGCTCCGGCAGGTCCCCGTCGCAGAACACGCAGACGTAGTGCCCCTCCCGGACGATGCCGCAGCGCCCGCACCCCGGGCAGCGGCGGAACACCACCGCGTGGGTGAAGCCGCCCGGGTGCGGCAGCCCGAGCCGGTCGAGGGCGGCGGCGACGGCCGGCCAGGAGGTGACGTCGGGGCAGTAGCCGGTGGACAGGTTGCTGACCGTCCAGACCTCCCAGGCCCCGCCGCCCGCTCGCCGGAACCCGACCTCCCCGGCGCTCGACACCGACTCCCCGCCCGCGCAGGCCACATGCTCACTGCGACGCGGAGCGAGCCGCAGCACCCCGCCCAGGTCGACCACGAAGGTGAACGGCTCCGCGAGCTCGGCCGCCGTCCGCACGCCCGCCCAGCCGGCGAACTCGCCCGCCGTCCGGACCGGCAGACCGCCCGGCGTCCCGCCATTCGACGCCGCCGACCCCCCTGCCGCCGAGCCCCGCGCCGCTGAGAACTCCCGTACCGCAGCCTCCCGCAGCTCCGGCGGCCCCACGTACCGGTACGCCCGCCCGAAACCTTCCTCGACCTCCGCCGCGACACCCCGCTCGCCCAGCCGCACCCGCCACCACGCCATCTCGACGGCCGTCCCGCTCAGCCCGAACTCCCGCAGCTCATCGAGCAGTTCGCGCGCCGCCCGGAGTGAGCCCCCGGATCCCTCGCGCAGCGCCCGCAGTGCCGCTACCGGATCGCCGAGCGGCCCGGAGAGCCGCAGTCGGGTCGGCCCGTGGGCGGCCAGGAGTGCCGTGCGAACGTCCTCCGGCGTTGCCCCCGGACCCGAGTGCTCGCAGGTGTTCAGATCGCAGGACGGGCAGTGGCACTCGGCGTCCCACCACAACTCCCGCCCACGGTGGAGGAACTGCCCGACGCTCCGAACGGCGGCGCTCCCGCACTGCTCGCACCGGACGGCCGTCCTGGCTCCCTGCCCCACACCCGCCACGCCCACCGCACCTCCCACGCCCACCACACCCGCCATCTCCACCGCACCCCGTCATCTCCGCCGCACCCGTCAGGCCCGCCCGGTCGCCTCCCGGGCGGCCCGTTCCACCCGGTCGTAGTGGGCCCGCCACCAATTCGCGTCGCCGGTGGCCGTGTTGGCGCCGTCGGAGCGTTGCCCGGTGGCGCCGTCGATGAGTTCGCGGACCAGGTCGGCGTGACCGGTGTGCCGGTGGGTCTCGGCGATCACGTGGACGAGTACCCGGTGCAGGGTCTGTTCCACGCGGTCGCCGAAGGGGAGCCGGCCGACGGTGTCCAGCGGCAGCGCCTCGATGGTGGCGTCCGAGTGGGCCCAGACCCGGCGGTAGCGGCCGAGGATCTCCTCGGTGCTCTCGTCCGCCCGGGCCCAGAGGTCGCCGTTGGGTTCGGCGGTGCCGATGATCCACAGCGGGGTCGGTTCGGGGAAGGGACGTCCGAAGGTCTCGCCGAGGTACAGCGCCTCGGCCCCGGTGACGTGCTTGACCAGGCCCAGCAGGTTGGTCCCGGTGGGGGTGAGCGGCCGTCGGAGGTCGTACTCGGAGAGGCCGTCCAGCTTCCACAGCAGGGCGTCGCGGGCGTCCTGGACGTAGATCCGCAGGTCGTTCTTGTCGTCGTTCACTGTCATGGGACCAGTCTGTTGACCTGTGTGGACCTGTCCACTGGTTTGGTGTCCTGACGGAGCGCCGGGCGACGTCGGGGGTCCGCGCCCCCGACGGTCCGCGACAGGCCCGTGCGTGACCGGCCGTTCACGACCGGCCCGTTCGCGACAGGCCCGTTCACGACCGGCCCGTTCGCGACAGGCCCGTTCACGACCGGCCCGTTCGCGACAGGCCGTTCACGACCGGCCCGTTCGCGACAGGCCCGTTCGCAACGGGCCGAAGGCCGCCGGGGGAGCGGAGCGAAAGCCCCCGGTCAGCGGACGATGTCGAAGACCTGCTTCTGCAGGCCGTTGCCGTAGGCCTCGTGCTCGACCAGCTTCAGCTTCTGGGCGTCCTTGTCCGTGGCGCTGAACAGGCGCTTGCCGGCGCCGAGCAGCAGGGGGTAGACGAGCAGGTGGTAGCGGTCGATCAGGCCGGCGTCCGAGAGGCTGTGGTTCAGGGCCGCACTGCCGTGGAGGATGATCGGGCCGCCCTCGGTCTCCTTCAGGGCGGCGACCTGGTCGACCGAGCGCAGGATGGTGGTCTCGCCCCAGTTCGGGACGAGGTCGTCCTCGGTGAGGGTGGTGGAGACGACGTACTTCGGCAGCATCTTGTAGCGGGTGAACTCCGGCATGTCCGGCCACACCGGGCTGAACGCCTGGTAGCTGACCCGGCCCATCAGCATGGCGGTGGCCTCCTCCTGCTCCCGGCCCTTGATCTCGTACGCCTCGGGGAGGAACTCGATGTCCTTGAAGGTCCATCCGGAGTTCCGGTAGCCGGGTTCGCCGCCGGGGGCCTCGACGACGCCGTCGAGCGACATGAAGGCGGTGCTGATCAGGGTGCGCATGAGTGGTTCCTCGGTTCTCGTGGTCTGCGGTTCTGGTGGGTCTGTGAGCCTGCTGGTCTGTGGTTCGGGCGGGTCTGTGGTTCGGGCGGGGCTGCGGCTCTGCGGAGGTCTGGACAACAGCGGAGATGTCAGGACGGCGGGGAATGCGTGGGCGTCAGCCGAGGAGCCCGGCCAGCCACCGCTGCCACGCGGCCTCGGCCCCGTCCGTCCCCTCTCCGAAGAGGTGATGGAACATCAGCACCGTTCCTGCACCGTGGTGGAAGGTGTAGAGCCCGTCGGTGGTGCGCAGTTCGAAGCGCTCGTCGTCCGCCCAGACCACCTCGCCGTCCAGCGGCGGCAGCCCGGCCGGTTCGGCGTGGGCCCGTGCGCCGACGGTGACCGGGAGTCGCAGTGCCAGGGCGTGGGCGAGGGTGCTCCGGACCTCCGGGTCCGGTCGGCCGGCTGCCGGGGCCACGGCGAAGACGGGAGCGCCGGTGCGTCCCGGGAAGTGGACGAGGTACTGGCGGAGCGTGTGCAGGTGGAACGGCCAGCCGCGGCGCAGCGCGTCGTACTCGTCCTGCCAGTCGTCGCCGAGCAGGCCGCTGTGGACGACGCGGAGCACGGTGCTGCCGCCGTCCCGTCCCTCGACCAGGTACTCGAAGGCCATGAACCGGCCGTCCTCGGTGGTGGTCGTGCGGGTGGCCAGGCGCTTGCCGGGTTCGTAGGCGGTGACGGCGGCTTCCGCGCGGTGGCCCCCGGTCTCCATGGTGGCGGTTCCGCCCTCGCGCGGGTCGAGTTCGTTGCGCCCCATGAACCAGGAGTCGATCCCCGGTCCGGTGGCGATCGCCTCCCAGACCTGGTCCGGGGTGGCCGGGAGAGTGGTCTCCAGCTCGATCTCGAACGGGTGGGTCATGTCCGGTCCTCCTGCTCGGGCGTGGCTGCGACCCCACCGGCCTTGGGTCGGGCCGCGGCGTCCTTGGGCCCGGCCGCATTGTCCTGGGGCCGGGTCTCGGCGCCGGGGTGCGGTGCCGCGGGGATCGCCGAGGGACTCGCCGCGGGGATCTGGTGCAGTCCGACGACCACCCGGTGGCTGCGGCCCCCGGGGGCGGACTCGTCGTGGTAGCGGCTGACCAGGGTGGCCACGCTCTGGGCCAGTTCCTCGGCGAAGGCCGTCCGGTCGGCCGCGGAGGCGAACCGTACCTGGGCGTCGATGCCGAAGGTGGCGACCCGCCGTCCGGCCCGGGAGGCGCCGGTCAGCAGGGCCCCGACCTCCTGCACCAGCCGGGAGCCCAGGGCCAGCAGCCAGCGGGCGGAGAGCTGGTCGGGCGCGCGTGAGGGGTCCGGGCTGACGGC
Source organism: Streptomyces sp. CBMA123 (assembly GCF_014596465.1). GTDB lineage: Bacteria > Actinomycetota > Actinomycetes > Streptomycetales > Streptomycetaceae > Kitasatospora. The sequence continues at coordinate 9,958 of NZ_MECK01000135.1, forward strand.
GGCCAGGACGCTGGGGGAGATCACGTAGGAGCAGGCGGTGGCGCGGTACACCCGTTCGGTGACGTTGCCCTTGCGGCGTTCCTCGGCGAGTTCGACGAGTCCGTGCCGTTCCAGTTCCTTGAGGTGGTAGTTGACCTTCTGCCGGGGCAGCCCCAGGCGGGTGGCCAGCATGGCGGCCGAGCCGGGTTCGGCGAGGGCGGCGAGGATCCGGGACCGGATCGGGTCCAGGGAGGCCTCGGCGGCGGCGGGTTCTTCGATCACAGCGACGTCCAGCACCGTTCCAGCCTCCAACCGACAAAAAAATTTGTCAAGGAAAAAAGGGTTGTCGGTAGCCCGGTCGGCCCAAGGGAGTTCAGGCGTTCGGCGCATCCGACACGGAGTGTGACGGGTGGGGGCGAGGAGTGGACTTGAATCTTTGCGAACGGATGTTCGATCCTGGGGCTGTGTCCGTTTTCGAATCTGTTTTCGAATCTGCCGCCGAGCAGCCCGAACGCCCCGCGCTGCGGCCGGTGGCGTTCCCGGCTGCCGCGCCCGAGGACGGGCGGCCGGCGACCGGACGCGGGCTGGTACCGGTGCCGCCCGCACTGCGGGAAGTGCTGCCGGACGGCGGACTGCGGCGCGGCACGGCGGTGTCGGTGGCGGGCGGGGACGCCGGACTGCTGCTGGCACTGGCCGCCGGGGTCCGGGACGCCGGCGGCGGCTGGGCGGCGGCGGTCGGACTGCCGGACCTGGGGCTCGCCGCCGCCGAGGGCTACGGGCTGGACCTGCGCCGTCTGCTGGTCGCGGACGACCCGGGGCGGCACTGGCCCGAGGTGGTGTCGGTGCTGGCCGGCGCGGTCGAACTGATCATGCTGCGCCCGGACGGACCGGTGCCGCCCAAGCTGGCCACCCGGCTGGCCGCCGTACTGCGGCGCAGCGGCTGCGTGCTGCTGGTGGCCGGGCCGTGGCCGGGCGCGGTGCTGCGGCTGGGGGTGCGGTCCGGGCGCTGGTTCGGACTGGGGGACGGCTACGGGCAGCTCGCCGGGCGGCAGGTGGAGGTGGTGGCCGAGGGTCGGGGCTCGGCGGTGCGCGGCCGGACGGCCCGGCTCTGGCTGCCGGACGAGCACGGCGCGGTGCGCCCGGTCCGGGAGCAGTCGCATTCCGTCACCGGCCCGGCGGCACCGCTCGTGGCGGCGGTGGTGTGACGTGGCGACGACGACCGACGACGACCGGACCCCCCGGGTGCTGGTGGTCTGGTGCCCGGACTGGCCGGTGGTGGCCGTCACCGGTGACGACCCGGTGGCGGTGACCGAGGGCGGCCGGATCCTCGCCTGCTCGGCGGGCGCCCGGGCGGCCGGGGTCCGGCAGGGGCAGCGGCTCAAGCTGGCCCAGCGGCTCTGCCCGGAGCTGGAGCTGCGCGACCGCGACCCGGAGGCGGAGACCCGCCGCTTCGAGCCGGTGGTCGCGGCGGTGGAGGCGTTCACGCCCCGGGTGGAGGTGATCCGCCCGGGCCTGTGCGCCATCCCGGTGAAGGGCCCGGGCCGCTACTTCGGCGGCGAGGAGGCGCTGGCGGCCCTGATCGGTACGGCGGTGGCGGACGCCCTCGGGCGACCGCCCGTCCCGGACGCCGTCCCCGGCGCGGTGACGGTGCCCAGCGCAACCACCACTGACCGGCCGGCGCCTGCCGGAGCGCCCGCCACTGACCGGCCGGCGCCTGCCGGAGCGCCCACCACTGACCGGCCGGCGCCAGCCGGAGCGCCCACCACCCCCCACGCCCGGATCGGCGTCGCCGACGGCCTGTTCGCCGCCGTGCTCGCCGCCCGCGCCGGGGTACTGGTGCCCGCCGGGCGTACGGCGGAGTTCCTCGCCCCCTACCCGGTGGGCACGCTGGGCGACGAGCCGCTGGCCGAACTGCTCGGGCGGCTCGGCCTGCCCACCGTCGGGGCCTTCGCCGCGCTGCCGCCCGAGGCGGTCGCGGACCGCTTCGGCCCGACCGGGACGCTCGCGCACCGGCTGGCCCGGGGCCTGCAGCCGCGCCCGCTGGTGCCGCGCGACGAGGAGCCCGACCTCGCCGTCGAGCAGCGCTTCGACCCGCCGGAGCCGCTGGCCGAGCCGCTGGTGTTCGTCGCCCGCACACTGGCCGAGCAGCTGCACCAGCGGCTGGCCGGGGCGGGGCTGATTTGCCGCCGGGTGGCCGTCGAGGTGGCCTGCGCGGACGGCCGGACGGTCTCGCGGCTGTGGCGGCACGAGGGTCGGCTGTCCGCGACGGCGCTGGCCGAACGGGTCCGCTGGCAGCTCCAGGCCTGGCAGGGCGCGGGCACCTTCACCGACGGCGGCGAGGGCTTCGCCCTGCTCCGGCTCGCCCCCGACGGCCTCTCCCCGGACCAGGGGCGCCAGCTCGCCCTGTGGGGTCAGGCGGTCGCGGACGACAGGGTGGAGCGGGCGGTGGCCCGGGTGCAGGCGGTGCTGGGGCATGCCGGGCTGCGCCGGATCGAGCCGGCCGGCGGGCGCGGGCCGGGCGAGCAGCAGGTCCGGGTGCCGTGGGGCGAGCCGTACGAGGCGGCGGCCCCGGCGGACGCGCCCTGGCCGGGGCGGCTGGCGGAGCGCTCGGCGGACCTCTGGCCGTCCGTGGTGCTGCGCGAGCCGGCACCGGTGCGGGTGCTGGACGAGGCCGGCCGGCCGGTCACGGTGGACGGCCGGGCGGGGGTGTCGGCCCGGCCGGCGCTGGTCGTGGTCGGGGGGCGCGAGGAGCGGGTGGCGGGCTGGACCGGGCCCTGGCCGGCGGTCGAGTACTGGTGGGACCAGTCGCTCGCCCGCCGCCGGGCGCGGTTCCAGGTGCTGGTGGACGGCGGCCGGGCGCTGCTGCTCACCGTGGAGGGGGGTGGGTGGTACCTGGAAGCCGGCTACGACTGACCGGCGATCCGGGCCCCGGGGGGAGCAGGACCAGTACGAGACCGACGAAGGCAACCCCGATGGGCTTCACCAGCCACCCCACCCTCCCCTGGAGCGAACTGCACCGCCGGCTGACCGGCGCCGGGCCGGACCGCACGGTCGTCCCGCTGCGCCGCCCTGCCGAGAAGCCCTCTGCCGAGCAGCCGACCGCCGGGAGGCCATCTGCCGAGCAGCCCACCGCAGAGAAGCCCACCGCCGAGCAGCCCACCGCCGAGCAGCCCACCGCCGAGGAACCCCCCGTCGCGAAGGCGGAGAACGGCGAACCCTGGGCCGAACTGCACGTCCACTCCGCCTTCAGCTTCCTGGACGGCGCCAGCGACCCGGAGGACCTGGTCGCCGAGGCGGCCCGGCTGGGCGTGGAGACCCTGGCGATCACCGACCACGACGGCCTCTACGGCGCTGTCCGGCTCGCCGAGGCGGCCCGGGGGACGGGCGTGGCCACCGCCTTCGGTGCCGAACTGACACTCCGTCAAGAAGACTCCACCGAACACCTCCTGGTCCTCGCCCGCGACCCGGCCGGCTACCGCCGCCTCTCCGCCGCGATCGCCGCCGCCCAACTGGCCGGCGGTGCCAAGGGCCGCCCGGCGTACGACCTCGCGACGCTCGCCGGGGCGCACGACGGCCACTGGGCGGTGCTCACCGGCTGCCGCCTCGGCCGGGTCCCGGCGGGCCTGGCGACCGGTGACGCGGAGCGGCGACTCCTCACTCTCACCGAGGCGTTCGGCCGCGAGAACGTGTACGTCGAGCTGATCGACCAGTGGCTGCCCGGCGACGACCGGCGCAACGACGCCCTCGCCGCGCTCGCCGCCGGACTCGGGATCCCCACCGTCGCCTCCACCAACGCCCACCACGCCGGCCCCGCCCAGGGCCGCCTCGCCCAGAGCCTGGCCGCCCTGCAGGAGCGCCGCACCCTCCAGGAGGCGGCCGGCTGGACGCGGGCGTCCGGCACCGCGCACCTGCGCTCGGGCCGCGAGATGGCCGCCCGGCTGGCCCGCTTCCCCGGCGTGCAGCGGGCCACCGCCGAACTCGGCCGGGCCTGTGCCTTCGACTTCGCCAGGCTGGACCCGGAACTGCCCGGCTACCCCGTCCCCGAGGGCGGGACCGAGATCGGCCACCTGCGCGCCCTGGTCGCGGCCGGCGGCCCAGCCCGCTTCGGCCCCGGCAACGCCGCCGCCCGCCGCCAGCTCGCCAAGGAACTGGACGTGATCGAGGACCTGGCGCTGGCCGGCTACTTCCTGATCGTGCACGACATCGTGGACTTCTGCCGGAGCCAGGACATCTGGTGCCAGGGCCGTGGCTCGGCCGCCAACTCGGCGGTCTGCTACGCCCTCGGGATCACCGCCGTCGACCCGATCCACTACAAGCTGCTGTTCGAGCGCTTCCTCTCCACCGCCCGGGACGGCCCGCCCGACATCGACCTGGACATCGAGAACCGCCGCCGCGAGGAGGTCATCCAGTACGTCTACCGCCGCTACGGGCGCGAGCACGCCGCCCAGGTCGCCAATGTGATCACCTACCGCCCCCGGCTGGCGATCCGCGACGCCGCCCGGGTGCTCGGGTACCCCCAGGGCCAGGTGGACGCCTTCAGCCGGCAGACCGACTTCCGCTCCGCCCCCGGCGCGGACGCCGTCATCCCCGCCGACGTGCTCTCGCTCGCCGCCCAACTCCACGGCCTGCCCCGCCACCTGGGCATCCACTCGGGCGGCATGGTGCTCACCAGGGAGCCGATCGGGGAGATCTGCCCTACCGAGTGGGCCCGGATGCCGGGGCGCTCCGTCCTGCAGTGGGACAAGGAGTCCACCGCCGGCGCCGGACTGGTGAAGATCGACCTGCTCGGCCTCGGCATGCTCGCCGCACTCCACGACGCCTGCGACCTGATCGCCGAACACCACGGCCTGCGCTACGACCTGGCCGGCATCCCGGACGACGACAAGGGCGTCTACGCGATGCTGCGCCGCGCCGACACCGTGGGCGTGTTCCAGGTCGAGTCCCGGGCGCAGATGGCCACCCTGCCCCGGCTCAAGCCGGACCACTTCTACGACCTGGTGGTCGAGGTCGCGCTGATCCGCCCCGGCCCGATCCAGGGCGGCTCCGTCCACCCGTACCTGCGCCGCCGCGCCGGGGTGGAGCCGCCCGGCTGCCCGCACCCGCTGATGGAGAACGCCCTCGGCAAGACCCTCGGGGTGCCGCTGTTCCAGGAGCAGATGATGCAACTCGCCATCGACTGCGCCGGGTTCACCCCCTCCGAGGCCGACCGGCTGCGCCAGGCGATGGGCGCCAAACGCTCCCACGAACGGGTCGCCCGGCTGCGGACGAGGCTGCTCACCGGGATGGCCGAGCGCGGCATCCCGCCCGAGGTCGCCGAGGACGTCTACGGCAAGATCGAGGCCTTCTCCAACTACGGCTTCCCGGAGAGCCACGCGATCAGCTTCGCCTACCTGGTGTACGCCAGCGCCTGGCTCAAGCACCACTTCCCGGCGGCCTTCACCTGCGCCCTGCTGGCCAACCAGCCGATGGGCTTCTACTCGCCGCTCAGCCTGGTCGCGGACGTACGGCGGCACGGCGTCCGGGTGCGCGGGGTGGACGTCAACGCCAGCGGGCCGCGCCCCACCCTGGAGCCCTACCGGGGCCCGACGCCCGCGCCCCCGCTGACCGCCGGCCGACCGCAGCCGGCCATCCGGCTCGGCCTGGAGACGGTGCGCGGCATCGGCACCCCGCAGGCCGAGGCGATCGCGGCCGGGCAGCCCTACGCCGACCTGGAGGACTTCGCCCGCCGCACCGGCCTGCCCGCACCCGCCCTGGAGGCGCTGGCCACCGCCGGGGCCTTCGACTGCTTCGGCCTGACGAGGCGTCAGGCGCTGTGGGCAGCAGGCGCGTTCGCCGGGATCTCGGCCGACCTGCTCCCCGGCACCACGCCCGGCACCGAGGCGCCGGAGCTGCCCGGCCTGAGCCCGATCGAGGAGACCATCGCCGACCTGTGGGCCACCGGCACCTCCGCCACCAGCCACCCGCTCCAGCACCTGCGCGCCCACCTGGACCGCGGCGGCGCCCTCAGCGCCGCCCGACTCCCGGACGTGCCACCGGGAACGGCGGTGGTGGTCGGCGGCCTGGTCACCCACCGGCAGCGCCCGCCGACGGCCGGCGGGGTGCTCTTCCTCAGCCTGGAGGACGAGACCGGACTGATCAACGTGATCTGCAACCGCCCGGTCTGGGAGTCCCAGCGCCGCACCGCCCTGGACCGGGCTGGCCTGCTGGTGCACGGCCACATCGAACGCGACCGCGGCGCCACCAACCTGATCGCCACCCGGCTCACCCCGCTCCGGATCGGCCTCTGAGGGTGACCGCCGGCGCGGCACCGGCTCAGGCCACCGGATAGCCGATCTCCGCGAGGTCCTCGGCCAGTTCGTCCAGGTCCGTCTCCGCGTTGAGCGCCGCGATCACGGCCGGGGTGAGCGGGCGCAGCGCCAGGACGTGCCCGATCGCGGCGAGGTCCAGCTCCTGCTCCGGCTCGAAGTAGTCCTGGGCCCAGGCCAGGTAGGCCTCGGCCGAGCCGTCGGCGAGCAGCTCGACCAGGTGCTCCGCGCCGTGCTCGGCCGCCGCGCCCCGCCAGGCGTCGTCACCCTGGCCGCGCCAGAAGCAGCGGGTGACCGTCGGGCCGTCCTCGTCCCCGAGGGCGGGCTCCTCGGCGAAGCGGCGGAACTCCTCGGGTACGGCCGCGAGCAGCTCCGGGGCGTTGGGCGCCTCGTGGTCGAAGGCCCGTCCGTAGGCGCCGACGGGGGAGAAGATCACGCACCAGTCGTCACCCTGGCCGTTGCGCATCGACGCCAGTTCCTCGCCCTCGTCCCAGTGGGAGTCGAAGGAGTGGTACCGCGAATCCCAGTCCTCCGGGCTGAGGATCGCGTCGAGCATGGCGAGGGCGCGGCAGCGGTCACGCAGGTCGGTGACGGCGGGCAGGCGACTGAGCAGGTCGTTCATGCCCGCCATTCTCCCCGACGGTCCGACAGTTCGCTCACCGCCGGTGCCGCTCATTCGGGGTAGCGCACGAGCCCGCTCAGGTCCAGGTCGAAGTCGAACGGGTCGGGGATGCGCATGCTGTCGCCGAACTTCCGGTCGTGCCGCACGTGGTAGCGGTCGTGGTTCGGTTCGGAGAACAGCGTGACCGTGCCCTCCCGTGGATCGACGATCAGGTAGAGCGGGATGCCCATCACCGCGTAGTCGCGGAGCTTGTCCACCCAGTCGTTCCCCGAGTCGGACGGCGAGACCACCTCGACCACGACGAGGGCCTCCTCGGCGGGGGTGGTGTTGCCACCCCGGGTCAGGGCGGCGATCGGAAGGTAGGTCAGATCGGGGTTGCGTTCCTTCGTCACGTCGGGGGTGGTCAGCGCGCTGTAACCGCTGTAAACGTAGCCGTCCGGGACATGGCGCTCGAACTGCCGCTGGACGAGTGCGATGTTCAACTGGTGGATGTTGGAGGGGACCGCCTGCATGATCAGCGTGTCGCCGGACCATTCGACGCGGACGCCTTCGGGGGCCGTGCGCAGCACCTCCTCGACGTATTCGCGGTGCTGCTCGTAGAAGCTCATGGCGCTTCCTCCGGTCTGTGCGTTCGGCCGACTCGCAGTCTATGCAAAGACCCGCCCAGGGCGGCTCAGCCGCCGGCGGCCGGCTGCCGTCCCTTGCCGGGGGGACCGGCGAAGATCTGGGCGATCGGCAGCCAGGCGGTGGCGACCGGGCCGGTGGCGGCCAGGGCCAGGTCGTCGCGGTGGCGGCGCTGGGTGACCAGCAGGCAGAAGTCCAGTGCCGGGCCGGTCACCAGGTCCGTCGCGTCGGCCGGGCCGAAGGTCCAGGAGTCGCCGTCCGGCGCGGTCAGTTCGAGCCGGACCGGGGTCTCGGGGGCGGGCAGGCCGTGGGCGGTGAAGGCGAAGCCGAGGGTGCGCAGGCCGAGGTGGACGATGTGCCGCAGGCGGTCGGTGGGTTCCCGGGGCACGCCGAGCGCGTCGGCGACGTCCTGGCCGTGCGCCCAGGTCTCCATCAGCCGGGCGGTCGCCATCGAGGCGGGCTTCATCGGCGGGCCGAACCAGGGCAGCCGGGTGTCGGCGGGGGCGGCGGCCAGCGCGGCGAGCACCTCCTCCCGGCCGGCCCGCCAGCGGGCGAGCAGGGCGGCGGGTTCGGCGGCGGCGCCCTCCCGGGCGCCCTCCTCGACCGGGTCGGCCCCGGCGGCCAGCAGTTCGGTGAAGCGGCCGCCGAGCGAGGCGGTGAAGTCCTCCGGGGCGCGGGCGGCCAGCGCCGTCCAGTCGTCGGTCCAGGCCAGGTGGGCGATCTGGTGCGCGACCGTCCAGCCCTCGGCCGGGGTGGCCGAGGCCCATCCCGCGGCCGGCAGTTCGGCCACCAGTGCGTCCAGGACGGCGCTCTCGGCCCGCAGGTCGGCCAGCAGGCCGTGCAGGACGGGCGACACGTGGGGTGCGGGCGGGACGTCGCCCGGGGCGTTCGGGTCGGTCATCGGCTTCCCCTCCGACTGCGGTTGGACACGATGCGGTTGAACAGGAACCGTGGCAGTTGCTACCCGCCGGTAGCGCACGGCCGCACCCTACGCCCGGCGGGCTTCCGGCGCCCGCCACTCCACGAAACACGCACGTCAGGACTCTCGCCACCGGTCGCACCACGTGTGACAATTCCGCGATGACCAGGGCTGCGGACACCCCCACCGCCGCGCGATCCGTCGACGACGCCGTGCGGCCCGACGACCCCGAACTCGCCGTCCGCGCCGCCGAACTGGTGCGGTGCGCCGTGCTCGGCGACCTCGCCCGCCGGGTGGTGGACGAGTGCGGCGTCGACGTCGGTCTGGTCGGGGTGCCCGAGCCGCTGCCCGGGAGCCGCCCCGGCAGCGAGGGCATGGTGCTGCGGCACTGGGCCGGCACCCGGGCGGACCTGCTGCACGACGTGCCCGTCCCGGCCGGCCTGGGCCTCGGCGGCCGGGCGCTGGCCGAGCGCGCGCCCACCTGGGTGCCCGACTACCGTGCGGCGACGACCATTTCGCACCACTACGACGCGGCCGTGGCCGCCGACGACCTGTACGCGATGCTCACCGTCCCGCTGCTGGACGGCGACACCGTGTACGGCGTGGTGTACGCCTCGCTGCGCGCGGTGGTGCCGTTCGGGGACGTCCGGATCTCCGCTGTCGGCAGGCTGGCGGCGGCGGCCACCCGGGCGCTCGTCGGGGCAGCCGCCTGGAGCCGGGAGGATCCCCGGCCGGGGTCGGTCGAGCAGCCCCGACCGGGCTCGGCCGAGCGGCCCCGACCGGCGCCCCCGGCAAGGCCGTTGACCCGCCGCGAGCACGAGGTGCTGCGCTGGGCGGCGACCGGCCGGACCAACCCGGAGATCGCCGCCCACCTGGGCCTGACCCGCAACACCGTGACCGGCTACCTGAAGTCCGCGATGCACAAGCTCGGTGTCCGCAACCGGACCGAACTCGCCCTCACCGCCAAGGAGTCGGGCCTGGTCGGTTGAGCCCCGAGGTCAGTTGACCTGCCGCTCCCGCCCGCTCCAGTACGGCTCGCGCAGCCGGAACTTCTGTAGCTTCCCGGTGGCCGTGCGCGGCAGCTCCTCCCGGAGCTCCACCGAGGTGGGCGACTTGTAGCCGGCCAGCCGCTGCTTGCAGTGCGCGATCAACTCGGCTTCGGTGACGGCCTCCTGGCCCTCCCGGAGCACCACCAGCGCCTTGACCGTCTCACCCCACTTCTCGTGCGGCACCCCGATCACCGCGACCTCGGCCACCGCCGGGTGGCTGTACAGGCAGTCCTCCACCTCGATCGAGGAGACGTTCTCCCCGCCGCTGATGATGACGTCCTTCTTCCGGTCGGAGATGGTCAGTTGGCCGTCGGTGAGGGTGCCGCCGTCGCCGGTGTGGAACCACTCGTCGCGCAGCGCCTCGGCGGTCGCCTCCGGCTGCTGCCAGTAGCCGTCCAGGACGGTGTTGGAGCGCACCAGCACCTCGCCGGTGGCGTCCACCCGCAGCTGGGTGCCGAGCGCCGGGGCGCCGGCCTGCACCAGTTTCTCGGCCCGTTCGGCGGCCGGCAGGGCGTCCCACTCGGCGCGGGAGCGGTTGACGGTGACGATCGGGGCGGTCTCGGTCAGACCGTAGAGCTGCATGAACTCCCAGCCCAGCTGCTCCTCCACCTGCTGCACCACGGAGGTCGGCGGCGGCGCGCCGGCCACGATCATCCGCACCCGGTCCCGGCCGGGCACCGGGCCGTCCCAGTCGGCGGCCGCGTCCAGCACCATCTGCACCACGGCGGGCGCGCCGGACAGGAAGGTCACCCCGTGCCGTTCGACCCGGCGCAGGATCTCCGCGCCGTCGACCTTGCGCAGCACGATGTGCCGGGCGCCGAGCCCGGTGAGCGAGAACGGCAGGCCCCAGCCGTTGGCGTGGAACATCGGCAGGGTGTGGAGGTACACGTCCCGGTCGTTGGCGCCGTAGTGCAGGCCCATCAGCGTGGCGTTCAGCCACAGGTTGCGGTGGGTGAGCTGAACGCCCTTGGGGCGGGCGGTGGTTCCGCTGGTGTAGTTGATGGTGGCGGTGTCGTTCTCGGAGATCGCGTACCGGCGGGGCGGGTTGGCGAAGTCGTACAGCAGGGCGTCGCTGTCCGCGCCGAGTACGAACGTGTGCTTGGCCACCACTCCGTGCAGCGCGTCGGCGAGTTCGGGGTCGACCAGCAGCACGGAGGCGCCGCTCTGCTCGACGATGTACGCGACCTCCTCGGCCCGCAGCCGGAAGTTGACCGGCACCAGTACCCGGCCGTGGCCGCTCACCCCGAAGAAGGAGGTGAGCAGCCGGGCCGAGTTGTGCGAGACGATCGCGACCCGCTCGCCCGGCCCGACGCCGAGCCGGTCCAGCCCGGCCGCCTGGGCGCGGGCGAGTTCGGCGACCCGCCGGTAGCCGAGCTCGCCCCAGGATTCGGCCGGCTGCACCGGCTCGTCGACGATCCCGATCCGGTCGCCGTAGACCAGCTCGGCCCGGTCGAGGAAGTCCATCACGGAGAGTGGAATCTGCATGCGCCCACTGTCCTCTCCGGCAGTGGCGCTGCACACCCCCGATCGGGGGTGTCACCCGTCCGAGCGGATCCGCTCGGACGCCGCCAGGGTGGCCGCCAGCCGGTCCCGGGTCTCGGTCTGGGCGGCGATCCGGCGCTCCAGGACGGCCAGCCGCTCCCGGATGATCTCCAGCACCCCTTCGGAGGGCCGCCGGGAGAGCACGTCCCCGTCCAGGCAGCCGAGCAGTGGCTGGATGTCCTCCAGGGTGAGCCCGGCGGCCACCAGGGCACGGATGTTGCGCACCCGCACGACCGCCGGGTCCGCGTACTCCCGGTAGCCGTTGGCCGCCCGCTCGGAGGCGATCAGCCCGGCCTGCTCGTAGTGCCGCAGTGCCCGGGCGGTGCTGCCCGTCCGCCGTGCCAGTTCCCCGATCCGCACCGCTGCCCGTCTCGTCCGTCGTTCAAGCCGCCAGGCCGCTCAGGCCACCAGCGCGCCCCCGTCCACCGACAAGACTACGCCGGTCACGAACGAGGCCTGCGGCGCGGCGAGTTGGGTGATCGCCCAGGCCACCTCGGCGGGCCGGCCGATCCGGCCCAGCGGGGTGATCCGCAACTGCCACTCGAGGATCGCCGCCGACTGCTCGGGGCTGAAGCCGGAGTGCTCGCCGATGGGCGTGTCGATCGCGCCGGGCGCCACCGCCACCACCCGGATGCCGCGCGGGGCGAGTTCCACCGCCCAGCTGCGGGTGATCGTCTCCAGTGCGGCCTTGCCCGCCGCATACACCGAGTTGGTGGGCCAGCCGCGCTGCCCGACGGCGGTGCTGACGTTGACCACCACGCCCCGGCTCTCGGCCAGCGCCGGCACCGCGGCCTGCCCGAGTAGCACCGGGGCGACCAGGTTGGTGGACAGCAGTGCCTCGATGCCGGCCCGGTGGAAGCCGCCCAGGTGCTGGTCGCCGTGCACGATGCCGGCGTTGTTGACCAGGACGTCGAGCCGCCCGTGCCGCTCCACGGCCGTTCCGACGATCCGCTCGGGGGCGTCCGGCCCGGTGATGTCGGCGACCAGCGGCTCGATGAGTCCTGGGTGGGCCGAGGCCGTCTCCGCCAGCGGCCCGGGCCGGCGCCCGACCGCCACCACCCGGGCGCCACCGGCGGCGAAGGCCCGTGCCGTCTCCCGTCCGATCCCCGTTCCCGCCCCGGTGACCACCACGACCCGGCCGATTCCCGCTTCGTTCTCGTTGCTCATGCGCACACCCTCCGACCCTGCCGCCAGCGTCAGGGTCAAGTCGCAACCGCGGGGTGCCGCCGGTCGTCCGTAGGGATCGCAACGACCAGAGGGGGAGACCGCCCGTGAGCCACCTGAGCACCCGTCCGACGACCATGCGCTCGACGTCCACCCGTCCGACGGCGGACGGCCTGCTGCTGCGCCCCTTCGAGGACGCCGACGCCCCGGCCCTGATCGAGGCCTACCGGGACGAGACGCTGCGCCGCTTCACCCGGACCTGGCCGGACGACCCGGAGAAGGCCGCGCAGTGGCTGGCCGTGCAGTACGAGGGCCGGAGGGCGGGCACCCGCTTCGCCTTCGCCGTCCTGGAAGCCGGCGAACTGGTCGGCAACGTGGTGCTCAAGCGCGGCGCCCCGGGCGGGGAGCGGGCCGAGGTGGGCTACTGGACGGTGGCCGCGGCGCGCGGCCGGGGCGTGGCCCCGCGCGCCGTGGAGGGGCTCACCGTCTGGGCCTTCGACGTCTTCGCCGGGGACGGCCTGCTCCGGATCGACCTGCTGCACGAGGGCGACAACGACGCCTCCTGCCGGGTCGCGGAGAAGAGCGGCTACGCCTTCACGGAGATCCTCCCGGCCTTCCCGCCGTATCCGATGGACGGTCACCGGCACTCCCGGAAACGACTGGACGCGGCCGGACGGCACGGGTCAGAGTGAGCGCATGGCTTCTCTGGTACGACACGTGACGATCGACTGCGCCGACCCGCACGCGCTCGCGGGCTTCTGGGCACAGGTGCTGGACGGCACCGTGGCCGAGGACGACAACCCGGGCGACGAGGAGGTGGCGGTGAACTCCGCCGGTGCCGATCTGCTCTTCATCCGGGTGCCCGAGGGCAAGTCGGTGAAGAACCGGATCCACCTCGACCTCCAGCCGCAGGACCGCAGCCGCGACGAGGAGGTCGAGCGCCTGCTCGCCCTGGGCGCCACCGTGCTGTCCGACCAGCGCCGCCCGGACGGCACCGGCTGGGTCACCATGGCGGACCCGGAGGGCAACGAGCTGTGCGTCGAGCGCAGCCAGGCCGAGCGCAGCGCCACCGGCGCCGCCTGAGCCACCGGGCCGTCTGAGCCCCGGGCCGCCTGAACGCCCGGCGCCGCCTGAAGCCCCGGGGCCGACGGCGCCGGGCCGTCACCGGGCGTCCGCCGGATAATCGACCCTGTCTGACACCAACGAGGCCACCCCTCCGAGCACCAGGCAGGTACTCCATGGCCAGCATCGCCGTGATCGGCGCCAACGGCACCATCGGCAGCGCCGTCGTCGCGGAGGCGGCGGCCCGCGGGCACGAGGTCACCGCCGTGGTCCGCCGGCCGGACCACTACCGGGGCGGGGCCGCGGCCGTGGAACGCGGCGACGTGCTGGATCCGGCGGACGTGGCCCGGGTGGCGGCCGGCCGGGACGTCCTGGTGAGCGCCGTCGGCGGCGGCGACGGCACGGGCCACCTGGCGCTGATCGAACCCGCCGCCCGCTCGCTGGTCGAGGGCCTGCGGACGCTCGCCGACGGCGCGCCCCGGCTGGTCGCGGTCGGCGGCGCGGGCAGCCTGGAGACCGCGCCGGGCGTACGGGTCTGGGACGCCCCGGGCCTGCCGGAGCCGGTCCTGCAGATCATGCACGCCCACGGCGCGGCCCTGGACTACTACCGGACGGTCTCCGACGTCCGCTGGACGGTGCTCAGCCCGGCCGCCGAGATCGGCCCGGGGGAGCGGACCGGCCGCTACCGGACGGGCCTGGAACAGCTGCTCACCGACGCCGAGGGGCGCAGCCGGATCTCGGTGCCGGACTACGCGGTCGCCCTGGTGGACGAGATCGAGCAGCCCGAGCACATCGGCGAGCGCTTCACCTGCTGCGCCCTGTGACCGCCGTGGGCCGGGCCCGGGCCCGGGGCCCCGTTCAGCCCAGCTGGATCGACCGCTTGGCCAGCCCCATCCAGAACCCGTCGATCACGCTGCGCTGGCTGCCGAGGTCGGCCTCGCCGGCGCCGAGGGTCACGAACAGCGGGGCGAAGTGCTCGGTGCGCGGGTGGGCGAGGCGTCCGGCCGGGGCCTTGTGCTCGAAGTCGAGCAGCGCGTCCAGGTCGTGGGCGTCCAGGGCGCGCCTGCCCCAGTCGTCGAACTCGGCCATCACCGAGGTGATCCGGCCGTCGCTGCTGAGCGCCCGCAGGTTGTGGGTGAAGAAGCCGCTGCCGATGATCAGCACGCCCTCGTCGCGCAGTGGGGCGAGCCGGCGGCCGATCTCCAGCAGGCGCTGGGGGTCCAGGGTGGGCATGGAGATCTGCAGCACCGGGACGTCGGCCTCCGGGAACATCTCCACCAGCGGCACGTAGGCGCCGTGGTCGAGCCCGCGGTCGGGGATGTCCTGGACGGGCGTGCCGGGGGCGCGCAGCAGCTTGCGCACGCGCTCGGCCAGCTCCGGCGCCCCGGGGGCGTCGTACCGGACCGTGTAGTAGTGCTCGGGGAAGCCCCAGAAGTCGTAGACCAGCGGGACGGTGGTGACGGCGCCGACGGCCAGCGGGGCCTCCTCCCAGTGGGCGGAGACCATCAGGACGGCCTTGGGCCGCGGCAGGCCGGCGGACCAGGCGGCCAGCTGGCCCGGCCAGATCGGGTCGTCGGCGAGCGGCGGCGCGCCGTGCGACAGGTACAGGGCGGGCATGCGCTCGGGGGCCGCGGTGCTCATGGCGTCCTCCTCAAGGACCAAGTTCAAGGGATCGAGCTGAAGGGATCGAGGGAGTAGTTCAAATTTGAACCTCTATCTCGGGACGGTACACCTTCGTTCGAATTTGAACAACAGGAGTAGGCTTCACCCCATGTCCTCACTGAACGAACCCCGCTGGCTCGACCAGGACGAGATGGCCGCCTGGCGGGGCTTCGTCGTCGCGAGCAACCTGCTCAACCGGCGGCTGGAACGCCAGCTCAAGGACGACTCCGGCCTCTCGCACCAGCAGTACGAGATCCTGGTCCACCTCTCCGCCGCCCCCGGCGACTCGCTGCGGATGACCGAACTCGCCGACAAGCTGGTCACCTCCAAGAGCGGCCTCACCTACCAGGTCACCCAGCTGGAGCGGATGGGCCTGGTCGGCCGCCGCTCCTGCCCCAGCGACGTGCGCGGCGTCATCGCGGAACTCACCGACCAAGGCCGGGAGACCCTGCGCCAGGCCGCCCCCGGGCACGTCGCCCTGGTGCGCGAGCTGCTGATCGACGTACTCAGCCGCGAACAGCTCGCCGTCCTCGCCGAGAGCCTCGGCGCGGTCAGCGCCCGCCTGCGCCAGGACGAAACCCCCTAAGGCCGAAACCCCCTAAGGCCGAAACCCCCTGAGGCCCGAAACCCCCTAAGGCTCTGAATCCCCCAACGCGGCGGCCCGCTCCCGCAGCAGCTCCCGCTCCCGCTCGTTGCGGGTCAGCTCCGCCGCCCGCTCGAACTCCGCCCGCGCCTGCGCCCTCCGCCCCAGCCGGGCCAGCAGATCACCCCGCACGCTCGGCAGCAGGTGGTAGCCGCGCAGGGCCGGCTCCGCCGCCAGCTCGTCCACCAACTCCAGGGCGGCGGCCGGGCCCTGGGCCATCGAGACGGCCACCGCGCGGTTCAGCGCCACCACCGGCGAGGGCGTCAGCACCAGCAGCCGCCCGTACAGCGCGGCGATCGTCGCCCAGTCGGTGTCCTCGTACCGCCGCGCCTTGGCGTGGCAGGCGGCGATCGCGGCCTGCACCGAGTACGGCCCGGCGCCCGCCCGTTGGAACGCCTCGAAGCCGCGCCGGATCAGCAGCCCGTCCCAGCGCGCCCGGTTCTGCTCGGCCAGCAGCACCGGGCGCCCGTCCGGCCCGGTGCGGGCGGCCGTCCGGGAGGCCTGGAACTCCAGCAGTGCGGCCAGCCCGTGGGCCTCCGGCTCGTCGGGCACCAGCGCGGCCAGCACCCGGGCCAGTCGCAGCGCGTCCTCGCACAGCTGCGGGCGGAGCAGGTCGTCCCCGGCGGTGGCCGAGTAACCCTCGTTGAAGATCAGGTAGACGACCTCCAGCACCGAGGCCAGCCGCTGCGCCCGGTCCTCCCCGTACGGCACCTCGAACGGCACCCGCGCGGTGGCCAGCGTCCGCTTCGCCCGGACGATCCGCTGCGCCACCGTCGACTCCGGTACCAGGAAGGCGCGGGCGATCTCCGGGGTGGTCAGCCCGCCCAGCAGCCGCAGGGTGAGCGCGATCCGGGCCCGCGCGGAGAGCACCGGGTGGCAGGCGGTGAAGATCAGCCGCAGCAGGTCGTCGTCGATGGACTCCGGGTCGGACGGTTCCTCCGGCTCCGGTGCTGCGTCCTCCAACGACCGCCCCACCTCGGCGAGTTTGCGGGCGTAGACCTCCCGGCGGCGCACCAGGTCGATCGCCCGCCGCTTGGCGGTGGCCGTCAGCCAGGCGCCCGGGTTGTCCGGGACGCCGTCGCGCGGCCACTGCTCCAGCGCGGCCACCAGCGCGTCCTGCGCCAGTTCCTCGGCCAGGCCGACGTCCCGGACGATCCGCGCGGCCACGGCGATGATCCGCGCGGACTCGATCCGGAACACCGCCTCGACGACGTCCGTCGCCTCCCTCTCCGTCACGGCCACCCATCAGAGCAGCCGACGGATCGGGAGGCAACCGGGTGGGAGGCGACCGGGGCGGGTGCGGGCGCCACGGCCGTTACTGCGGGGGCTGCGGCATCTCCTCGATCTGCCGGACCTCCGCCTCGACCGGCCAGTGGGTCGGGTGGGTCCGCAGGAAGCGGCGGGTCCACTCCAGCGCCTCCGCCTTGTCCTTGCACTGCAGGATCGCGTAGCCGCCGACGACCTCCTTGGTCTCGGTGAACGGCCCGTCGGTGTAGCCGATCTTCCCGTCGTTCCAGGTCAGCCGGGTGCCCTGGGCGGTCGGGGTCAGCCCGGCGGTCCCCAGCATCACCCCGGCCCGGGTGATCTCCTCGAACAGCGCACCCATCCGCTGCTCGAACCCGGGGTCGGGCTCCCAGTCGTCCCGGGCGTTCTCGTCGATGCGGATCAGCGTCATGAAGCGCGGCATGGTGGCTCCTCGGTCGTGCGGGCGGGGCCTCTCCCCGCCGCTCACCCCTGCGTCGATCGGGCCGGCGCCGGATCGACACCCGTCGCGGAGAATCTTTCCGCCGGTTCCCGGACCGGGGGCCGCGGGTTGCTCCGTCCGTGATCGAATGGTCCAAACCTCGCCGGACGGCCCGCCCCGCTCTCCCGAGCGGCCCTGAACGCCCGCCCCGGCCGCCCCGCCCCGGCGGTGACGAAACCGCTCGACCGGGGCGGCTTTCCGTGTCAACATGCCCCATATGGGGACGATTCTGCACGGCACCCTGGTCACCCTCCGCCCGGCCACCGCCGACGACATCCCGACGCTGGTGGCGATCCGCAGCACGCCCGAGGTGTTCGCCCGCTGGCGCGGCGGTGACGACCTGGTCGACGAGGTCGCGCGGGACTTGGAATCGCCCGACACCGAGACCTTCGCGATCGACGTGGGCGGCCGGGTGGTCGGCGCCGTCCAGTGGTACGCGGAGAACGACGACGAGTACCGCCACGCCGGGATGGACCTCTTCCTGGACCCTTCGGTGCACGGCCTGGGTCTGGGCACCGACGCGGTGCGCACCATGGCCCGGCACCTGGTGCACGACCGCCACTACCACCGGCTGGTGATCGACCCGGCCGTGGACAACCTCGCCGCGATCCGCTGCTACACCAAGGTGGGCTTCCGCCCGGTCGGCACCATGCGCCAGTACGAGCGCGGTTCGGACGGCAGCTGGCACGACAACCTGCTGATGGATCTGCTCGCGGACGAACTGTCGGACGGCTGACGGAGGGTCGCCCGGGCCCAGGGGTCCGGTGCAAGGGTGTACAGACATCTTGTCAGCCAAGCGCCCTGACCTGTACAGACACCTCACCGCCACAGGAGCGATCGGAACTGGTCGGCTGGCGTTCTTCCCGAAGTACCGAGCAGTAGCTAGCGTTCCCCCGCCAATCCCCGGCGGCCGGTCACCCCGGCCGGTCCGGGCCCCACCGGATTGACGGATCCCCAGGAGAACGCCCATGCTCTCGCGTCGTACGGCCACCGCCCTCACCACGGCGGCCGCCGCCGCACTGCTGCTCGGCGGCATCGCCCCGAGCGCCTCCGCCGCCACCGCGGCGGGCCCCACCACGCTCTCCGTCTTCGCGTTCAACGTCGACCTCGGCACCGCCATCGTCGACAGCACCCAGAACGAGCAGGCCGCCCGCCGCACCCCGGTGGTCGAGCAGATCGTCCGCCGGCACAACGCCGACGTGGTCGTCCTGGACGAGCAGTTCAACAACAGCTCGACCGCCGACATCAACACCAAGCTCGCCGACCTCTACCCCTACCGCACCCCGGTGGTCGGCCAGACCTGCTCCGGCGGCGGCTGGACGGGTGTCAGCGGCAACTGCTCCAGCTCGTGGTTCGTCATCAACGGCGGCACGATGATCCTCTCCAAGTACCCGATCACCGCCCAGTACGCCCACGTCTTCAGCAACTCCACCTACGGCACCTGGGACTACCACGCCAACAAGGGCGCGGCGCTGGTGCGGGTGAACAAGAACGGCAGCACCGCCTGGGTGGTCGGCACCCACCTGCAGGCCGACGAGGCCGACACCTCCACCGACACCACCCAGTCCACCCGGCTCGGCCAGCTCGCCGAGATCCGCGCCTGGGTCGACGGCATCGCCGGCAGCAGTGCCCCGGTGCTGATCGGCGGCGACCTCAACGTCGAGTACTTCCACGGCCAGGGCCGCGGCGACTACGCCAACGCCCAGAACGCGGTCAACGGCGTGCTCGGCACCCCGGCCACCGACCCGAACCAGGCCCGCACCACCATGGACTGCCCGGTCTCCTCCTGGTGCCAGTACATGGCGGGCGTGGAGACCTTCCCGACCGACTACCGGGACGACCTCGACTACATCGGCTACCTCAACGCCCCGGGCCGCCCGGTGCCCGCCTCGATGTCCAACGTGACGATCGACTTCGACCCGCAGGCCGGCTGGGCGCCCGGGCAGCCGGACACCAACGCGCCCAGCGACCACTACCCGGTCGAGGCCAGTTTCCAGCTGAACTGACCTACGGCTCAGGGCCGTTGGGCCGCGGTCTCGGCCGGGCAGCCGCAGGAGCGCCGCACCACCAGCCGGGCCGGGAAGGTCCGGGCCCCGGCGGCGCGGCGCTCCGCCCCGCCGAGCACCAGGTCCACCGCGGCCCGGGCCATCTCGTCCTGCGCGGTGGTGACGGTGGTCAGCGCCGGTCCGGCGATCACCGCCTCGGCGATGTCGTCGAAACCCGCCACCGCGAGGTCCTCCGGCACCCGGATGCCCAGGTCGTCGGCGGCCCGCAGCAGGCCGATCGCCTGGTCGTCCGTGGCACAGAACACGGCGGACGGCCGGTCGGGCCGGCCCAGCAGGAGGAGCGCCTCGGCGTGCGCCCGGACCCGGTCGAAGGGCGCCGGGGTGAGCCGCCCGTCGGTGGACAGCCCCGCCCCGGCCAGCGCCTCGGCCCAGCCGGCCGTCCGCCCGGTGACCGGGTCGAGCGGGCTGAGCGCCAGGGTGCCGCCGAAGCAGTGCACCTCGGGGTGGCCGTGGCCGAGCAGGTGACGGACCACCTCGCGGGCGCCGCCCTCGTCGTCCGCCACCACGGCCACGCCGTCGGCGCTCTCCGTACGGTGGTGCAGCAGCACGACGGGGGTGCCGTCGGCCGAGTCGAAGCCGGTCAGCCCGGGGGCGGCCGGGTCCTGGGTGACCAGGATCAGGCCGTCCACCTGCATCCCGAGGAAGGCCCGGATGTAGTGCGCCTCACGTTCGTCGGCGTAGTCGGAGTTGCCGATCAGCAGCAGTCGGCCGTGCTCGGTGGCGGCCTGCTCCACGGCGTGGGCCAGCCCGGCGAAGAAGGGCTGACGGGCGTCCGGCACGACCATCCCGAGCAGGTCGGTCCGCCGCCGGGCCATCGCCTGGGCGACCCGGTTGGGCCGGTAGCCGAGCTCCTCCACCGCCGCGAGCACCCGAGCCCGGGTCGCCGGCGCCACCGGACGCGGCCCGTCGTTGATCACATAACTCACGACCGCCGTGGACGTCCCCGCCACCCGCGCCACATCGTCCCGTGTCACCCTCGCCATGACGGATGAGCCTACACAGCGGCTCCGACCAGCGCGTTTCCCGCATCCGAGGGCGGCCCCGACCGGCCCGCCCCGGTTGCAGGGCAGGTGGTGCCGTGCCGACGCTTGCGGGACGGGCGGCAGCGGGTGCCGCCACCGACCGCGGGAGCAGGCCGATGAGTACGCCGCCGCACCGCAGGGCCGTCCGGCCGCCGCGCCCGTCCACCCGGCCGCGGGTCCGCATCCACGCCCGGGTGCGTGCCACGAGCGCCACCCGGCCGAAGGTCCGGCCCTGGCGGGCGTACGCCGTGGTGGTGGCGATCGTGCTGTCCGTGACCGCGGGCCTGCTGCTCTACTTCAACGAGCGCTCCAGCCGCGGCCACGCCCAGGTGGTGGGCAGTTCCTCCGGAACGGACTTCCTGGAGGTCGACGTGGTGCTCCAGCGGGTGGACGCGGCCGCCCAGACGGTCGGCGCCAAGGTCCTGGTCCAGCCGCGCGGAGCGCTCGGGACGCCCGGACTCCAGCTGATCCCGGCGAAGGACGTGGTGCTGGAGACCACCTCGCTGGAACAGACCGTGCTCAAGTACCCGGCCGGCCAGCCGATCGCCTCCAGCCTGGTGTCGTTCAGCCTGTTCGGCGGGCGGGTCACCGACTACCCCTTCGACGGCTACCGCACCCGGATCGGCTTCCGGGCCACCGTCGGGGGGAAGCCGGCCCCGGTGGTGATCGGGATCCAGGAGGCCGACCCGTTCTTCGCCTTCACCCCGGCCGAGGAGGAGGCCGAGGGCCTCGGCCTCGCCGTCACCGAGCGGATCGGCCGCTCGCGCAGCACCTTCATCCTGGCCTGGTTCATGATGGCCGCGATGTGGGCGCTGGCCCTGGCCGTGCTGCTGGCGGCCTGGCTGATCGTCCGGCAGCGGCGCGGCATCGTCTGGCCCGCGCTGAGCTGGATGGCGGCCACCCTGTTCGCCCTGGTCGGCATGCGCAACGCCGCCCCCGGCAGCCCGCCGATCGGCACACTGCTGGACTACGCGGCGTTCTTCTGGGCGGAGCTGCTGGTCGCGGTGGGCCTGACCATGGTCGTGGTGCGCGGCGCCCGCGTCGAGGGCGCCCACCGGCCCACCGCGTAGCGGCCCGGCCCGAAGCCTCAGTCCGCGTGGTCCGCGCAGGCCTCTGCGGCGAGCCGCAGGGCCCGCTCCGCGCGCGGCCCGCGCAGCACCAGCAGGGTCTGCGCGAGCGCGTCCACGGCGGTCAGGTCGGCCGGCCGGCTGGCCGTGGTCTCCACGCCGGAGACCCGCGGTGTACCTGGAGGATCTGAACGTGCGCGGCCTCGCCCGAGGCCGGTTTAGCCCCGGTTTCTGGGTCCGTGAGCCTAGACGGCGTCCGGCACGATCACGGTCAGCGAGGTCTCCCGCAGCCGGAACCCCAGCCCCTCGTACAGCCGGCGGGCCGGGTTGCCCTCGGAGACCACCAGGTGCAGGTCGGCCAGCCCGCGCCCGGCGGCGTCCGCGACCGCCCGGCGCAGCAGGTCGGCGCCGAGGCCGCGGTAGCCGCGCCGCGGGTGGCGGAACACGTCGGCGACCCAGGGCAGGCCGTCGCGGTCGGTCAGCACGGCGGCGCCGACCACCCGGTCCTCTGCGTCCACGGCGAGCAGGCTGGAGGGCAGCACCGGGCCGATGACCTTCCCGGCCAGCAGCGGGCCGATCCGCTCGGCCAGGGCCCGGGCGTCGTCACCGGGGAAGTGGTCCACGTGGGTCGGGTGGAAGGCGGCCCGCCAGGACTCCAGCATCTCCTCGGGCGAGCGGTCGCAGGGCACCGCCCGCAGGCCCTCGCGCAGCGGCGCCCCGGCCCACTCGGCGGGCGGCGGGTCGGCGCGCAGGTCCCGCCGGAGGGTGTGGGCGTGGCGCAGCGGCGTCGCGCCCAGCGCCAGCAGCCGCTGTCCGAGCTCGGGGCTGCCGGAGACCACCCAGCCGGGCAGCTCGGTGCGGATGTACTCGGCGGCGTCCGCCGAGTCGTCCAGCACCTCCAGCAGGTCGGCCCAGGGCCGCCCCTCCCGCTCGCCCGGCTGGTACCGCAGCACCGGTACGCCGCCGTCGTCGTGCCTGACCACCCAGTCCGTTTCGGGCACGGCCCACCCCATTTCGCGAGATCGTTCGCCGACGGCCCATGCTCACCAGTACCGGAGCGTCCGGGCAACAGGTTTTCGACCGGCGGGTCCTCGTGCGGTGGGGTGGTGCGTCCCGCGCCGGGGTTCAGCGCCCGGTGGCGCTCAACTCACCACCGCCGCCCGGACGCAGAGCACGTCCGGCAGGTGGGAGACCAGCAGCGACCAGTTCTCGCCCTCGTCGCGGCTGCCGTACACGTCGCCGGTCCGGTTGCCGAAGTAGATCCCGGCCGGGTCGGCGTCGTCGGTGCGCAGGGCGTCGCGCAGCACGATGCCGTAGTGGTCCTCGCCCGGCAGGCCGTTGGCCAGCTGCTGCCAGCTGGTGCCGCCGTCCGTGGTGCGGAAGACCCGGCAGCGGCGGCCGGGCGGGATCCGGTCGTCCGAGCCGCCGAGCGGGAACAGGTAGGCGGTGTCGCCCCGGCGGGGGTGGGCGGCGACGGCGAAGCCGAACTCGGCGGGCAGCCCGTCCGCCACGGAGCGCCAGTTCTCGCCCCAGTCGTCGCTGCGGTAGACGCCGCCGTGGTTCTGCAGGTAGAGCCGGTCGGGGTGGACCGGGTCCGGGGCGATCTTGTGGACGCACTGGCCGAACTCGGGGTACTGGCTCTCCTCCGGGAGGAACTCGGCGCGCAGGCCGGTGTTGGAGGGCGCCCAGGTGTCGCCGCCGTCCTTGCTGCGGTAGACGCCGCCGCTGGAGACGGCGACCAGCAGCCGCTGCGGGTCGCGCGGGTCGGTGAGGATGGTGTGCAGGCCCTGGCCGCCGTAGCCGGCGCCCCACTCGGACCGCTGGGGGTGGTTCCAGAGCGCCTCGACCAGCGCGAAGGTCTCGCCGCCGTCGGTGGAGCGGAACAGCGCGGCGGGTTCGGTGCCCGCGTACACCACCCCGGGGGCTTCCGGCCCGGCGGGCTGGAGCTGCCAGACCCGGGTGAGCGAGGCGCCGGTGGACGCGGGGAAGCGGATCGCCGGCTGTGGTGGTTCGAACCAGCTGGCGCCGAGGTCGTCGGAGCGCCACACCGAAGGGCCCCAGTGGCTGCTGTCGGCGCCGACCAGCAGTCTGGTCCGCTCCTCACGGCGGTCGATGGAGACGGAGTAGATCGCGTTCATCGGGAAGTGCGGCCCGCTGAACTTCCAGTCCAGCCGGTCGCGGCTGCGGCCGAGAAAGAGGCCCTTCTCGGTTCCGACGGCCAACAGCACCTCGGTCATGCCTCACACCACCTGATCACGAGCGCGGCCCCCCCGGGACGGCCCCCCGGGGCGCGGCGGACGCGCCCCTCGCCAGTGTCCCGCCGTTCGCCGGTGGTCACATCCCGCCGCGCCGCGCCCCGGGGAGGGGGCGGCTCACCCCCGGCAGCCCTCCAGCAGGCGCAGCCAGACCTCGCTGATCGTCGGGTAGGCGGGGACGGCGTGCCAGAGCCGGTCGATCGGCACCTCGCCGACGACCGCGACGGTGGCCGAGTGCAGCAGTTCGGCGACGGCCGGGCCGACCAGGCAGGCGCCGACGATCACCTCCCGGTCCAGGTCGAAGACGACCCGGGCCCGGCCGCGGTAGCCGTCGGCGTAGAGCGAGGCCCCGGCGACGTCGCCGATCTCGTGGTCGACGGCCTTGACCCGCAGTCCGAGCCGTTCGGCCTCGGCGAGGGTCAGGCCGACGGCCGCGACCTCCGGGTGCGTGAACACCACCTGGGGCGCGCCGGCCAGGTCGGCGGACGCGGAGTGCGCGCCCCAGCGCGAGGTGTCCAGCGCGCGCCCCTGGGCGCGGGCGGCGATCGCCGCCCCGGTGATCCGGGCCTGGTACTTGCCCTGGTGGGTGAGCAGTGCCCGGTGGTTGACGTCCCCGGCGGCGTACAGCCACTCGCCGTCCACACCCAGCACGGTGCAGCTGTCGTCCACGTCCAGCCAGCCGCCCGGCCGCAGCCCGACCTGCTCCAGCCCGATGTCGGCGGTGCGCGGGGCCCGTCCGGTCGCGTACAGCACCTCGTCGGCGGTCAGCCGCTCGCCGCCGGAGAGCGTCAGCACCACCGGTCGATCGGCCCCGGTCCGCTCCAGCGCGGTCACCTCCGTGCCGAAGCGCAGGTCCACCCCGGCCTCCCGCAGCCCGTCGGCGACCAGCTCGCCCGCGAAGGGCTCCATCCGCGGCAGCAGCGCGTCGCCGCGCACCAGCAGCACCACCTCGGAGCCGAGCGCCCGCCAGGCGGTGGCCATCTCCACCCCGACCACCCCGCCGCCGACCACGACCAGCCGCCCGGGGACGGTCGGCGAGCCGGTCGCCTCCCGGTTGGTCCACGGGTGCGCCTCCGCCAGCCCGGCCACTTCGGCCGGCAGCACCGGCCGGCTGCCGGTGCACACGGCGACGGCGTGCCGGGCGGTGAGCACCCGCTCGGTGCCGTCCTCCGCCTCCACGGTGACGGTCCGCTCACCGGCCAGCCGGCCGTGGCCGCGGACCAGCTCGATGCCGGTGTCCCGCAGCCACTGCACCTGGCCGTCGTCCTTCCAGTGCGAGGTGAAGGAGTCCCGCCGGGCCAGCACCGCCGCCGGGTCCAGCCGTCCGTCGCCGACCGCCTCCCGGGCGCCGCCCACCGCGCGGGCGTCGTCCAGCGCGGCGACCGGGCGCAGCAGCGCCTTGCTCGGCATGCAGGCCCAGTACGAGCACTCGCCGCCCACCAGTTCGGCCTCCACGATCACCGTGCGCAGGCCCGCGGCGACGGTCCGGTCGGCCACGTTCTCGCCTGTCGGGCCGGCGCCCAGGACGATGACGTCGTACTCCTCGGCGGTGCTGCTGGTCATGTCCCGTCCTCCGTGGTCTCGCGGTCCCGCGTGCTCTGTCCGTGCTGGGGCGGTTTCGACGGCCGCCGGCATGGGCCCCATCCTGCGACGTGGCGGGGCCCCCGCGCGGGCGAACACGCGGACCGGGTCAGATTGCCGCGAGCTGCGCCAGCAGCGCCGCTGTGTCGGCCGGCCGGGAGAACATCGGCCAGTGCCCGGTGGGCAGTTCGCGCAACTCCCAGCCGGGCCCGTCGAGTCCGGCGAACCACGGGTGGCCGGCCGCGATCAGCGCCCGCACCTGTTCCAGCGGGAAGGAGCAGGAGACCAGCGCCTGCGGCAGCGCCGCCCCGGCGCCGGTGAGCCGCAGCGCGTCCCGGTAGGTGCCGGCCGGTTGCGGGGTGAGTCGGGCGCGGATCCGCACCAGCGCGGCCGGGTCCAGGCCCTCGGTGCTGGAGCCGTGCTCGGCCAGGTACGTCCAGGAGGGCATCGGGAGGCGTCCGTCGACCACGGTGGCGTCGGCCTCCGCCCGGAAGTCGGGCTGCCACCTGTCGTACACCGAGGTGCCGTCGGTCATCGGGCCGCTGTCCAGGTAGACCACCCGCCGGATCCGCTCCGGCATCCGGTCCGCGACCCCGCCCACCGGGGCGCAGGCGCCGCTGTGGGCGACCAGCACGACGTCCCACAGGTCCTCGCGGACCAGCAGCTCCGCCAGGTCGGCGATGTGCTCCTCCAGTCCGAACTCACCCTGCTCGCCCGCCCGTTCGGCAAGGCCCGGCAGGCTCACCGGGTGGACTCCGTGCCCGGCCGCGCGCAGCGGCGCGGCCACCTCGTCCCAGGCCCAGGCGCCGAGCCAGAATCCGGGAACCAGTACGAACGTGCTCATGGTGCACCGCTCCTTCCACGATGGGGATTGCGTCGGGACCGACCCTAGGATCGAATCCGGACGGAACCCGCCCGGATGACCCGACCCGGAAGGAGCGCCCCGGTGGAACACCCGGTCAGCCGTGTGCTCGCCCTCCTGGAGCTGCTCCAGGACCGCCCCGGCCTGACCGGCGCCGAGCTGGCCGCCCGGCTCGACGTGGACGAGCGCACCATCCGCCGCTACACCGCCCGCCTCGCCGAACTGGGCATCCCGGTACGGGCCGAGCGTGGCCGCTACGGCGGCTACCGCCTGCTGCCCGGCTTCCGGCTGCCGCCGCTGATGCTCAACCCCGACGAGGCCGCCTCGGTGGTGCTCGGCCTGCTGGCCGGGCGCAGTTCGGGCCTGTCGGTGGGGGAGCGGGCCGCCGAGACCGCGCTCGCCAAGATCCAGCGGGTGCTCCCCCCGCCGCTGCGCGAGCGGATCGAGGCCGTCGAGCAGACCCTCGGGCTGTCCGCCGCGCCCGCGGCCGGCCCCAGCCCGGCCTCCGCCGCGCTGTTCACCCTGGCCGGGGCGGCGCGTCGCCGACACCGGGTGAAGCTGGCCTACCGGGACCGCGAAGACCGGCCCAGCGAGCGCGAGTTCGACCCGTACGGCCTGGTCTTCCACTCCTGCCGCTGGTACACCACCGGGCTCGACCACCGCAGCGGCGAGCTGCGCACCTTCCGGCTGGACCGGATCGAGCGGGTCACGCCGGGCGCGGACGGCTTCGAGCCGCCCGAGGACTTCGACCCGGTGCAGCGGGTGGTGGAGTCGCTGGCCGGGGCGCCCTGGCGGCACCGGGTGGAGGTGGAGCTGGGGGTCTCCCTCGACGAGGCCCGCCGCCGGCTGCCGCCCGTCGTCGGCACGCTCACCGAACTCGCCGAGGACCGGGTGCTGTTGCGCGCCCGGGCGCAGAACCTGGACGGCGTCGCGGTGCTGCTGGCCGGCCTGGGGTGGCCGTTCACCGTCCGCGAGCCCGCCGAACTGCGGGCGCAGGTGCGGGCGCTCGCGGCCCGGCTGGCCGACTGGGGCGCGGAACCGGCCTGACGGCGGCCCCGGAGCGGGGATCCCACGGCGGATGTCCCACGGCGGATGTCCCACGACGGATGTCCCACGGCGGATGTCCCACGACGGAGGCCTCGCGCCGGAGACCCCATGACGGAGACCTCATGACGGAGGCCCGGGGAGGTGCGACTCCCCGGGCCCCGGAGCGGGACGCTCAGGCCTGGCCCTCGGCCGCCTGCTCCTCCGCCACCTTGCGCTTGACCTCGGTCATGTCCAGCTCGCGGGCCTGCCCGATCAGGTCCTCGAACACCGGCTCCGGCAGCGCGCCGGCCTGCGAGAAGACGAGCACGCCCTCGCGGATGATCGCCAGCGTCGGGATCGACTGGATGCCGAACGCGGCGGCCAGCTCCTGCTGGGCCTCGGTGTCGACCTTGGCGAAGACCAGGTCCGGATGGCGCTCCGCGGCCTTCTCGTACACCGGGGCGAACTGGCGGCACGGCCCGCACCATCCGGCCCAGAAGTCGATGAAGACGAAGTCCTTGCCCTCCGGGCCCGGGACGATGTCGTCGAAGTTCTCCTTGGTCAGCTCGACCATGTTGCTCATCTCGCGGATCCTTCCCTTCCGAAGGTGGTGGCGGTACAGACCACGTGCCCGCCACAACGGTGATGCCCGCCGGGGTATTCCGAGCCCGGCCCGGATTGAGCAGCCGGCCGCCACCGTCCGTACAGAGGGGTGTCCAGTCCGTCCGTATCACCGACGCGGGAGGCTCGCCATGCGCAGCACCGCACCCCGCACCCGCCGGGCCGTCGTGCTCGCCGCCTCCGGCCTGGCCGCGGCGGCCCTGGTCGCCGGCTGCGGGTCCTCGGGCTCCGGGTCCTCCGGCTCCGGGTCCTCCGGGGCCGGGACGTCGAGCCCGCCCAGTCCGCCGAGCGGTTCCGGCGCCCCGGCCGCCGTCACCCTGCAGACCGCCCACGATCCCCGGCTCGGCGCCATCGTCACCGACGGCGCGGGCTTCACGCTCTACCGCTTCGACCAGGACCAGAGCAACCCCTCGGACTCCTACTGCAACGGTAACTGCGCCACTCTCTGGCCGCCCGAGCACGCCGACGGCGACGTCACCGTCAAGGGCATCGACAGCAAGCTGGTCGGCAGCTTCACCCGGGACGACGGCACCAAGCAGGTCACCGTCAACGGCTGGCCGGTCTACCGCTACTCGCCGGACGCCAAGCCCGGTGACACCAAGGGCGAGGGCGTGGCCGGCAGCTGGTTCGCGGTGACCCCGACCGGCGGCAAGGCGATGCCGGGCACCAGCTCGACGCCCAGTACGCCGGCGCCCGCCAACCCCACGCCCCGGCCCAGCACGCCGGCGCCGGGCTACTGACACCGACCGTCGCCGGCCGCTGACCGCCGCCGACCACCGCCCTCGACCGGGAGGCCCGGGTGCGCAACCATGAAGTGGTGACCGAGGAGCACCCCGCCGGCGGCCAGGCCGCGCACGGGACGGGGGTCGCGGACGAGGAGCTGATGCGGGCCCTGTACCGCGAGCACGCCGGTCCGCTCTTCGGCTTCGTGCTCCACCTGGTCGCGGGGGACCGGCAGCGTGCCGAGGACGTCGTCCAGGAGACGCTGGTCCGGGCCTGGCGCAACATCCACCGGCTCGACCCGCGGGCCGGCTCGCTGCGGCCCTGGCTGGTCACCGTCGCCCGCCGGATCGTCATCGACGACCACCGCAGCGCCGGCGCCCGCCCGCGCGAGGTGGACGCGGCGGTCCTGGAGCAGCTGCCCGCCGAGGACGAGATCGACCGGGCGCTGCGGATGATGACCGTCGCCGACGCGCTCGCCGACCTCTCGCCCGCCCACCGGGAGGTCATCGTCGAGACCTACCTCAAGGGCCGCACCGCCAAGGAGGCGGCCGTCGAACTCGGCATCCCGGCCGGGACCGTCCGGTCGCGGGTGTTCTACGCACTGCGCTCGCTCAGGCTCGCGCTGGAGGAACGGGGAGTGACATCGTGACCGACCGGCCCGCCCCCGACCCCGGCCCGCCCACCGGCCCGCCGGTGGGCCCCGGGCACCTGGACGTCGGGGCGTACGTCCTCGGCGTGCTGGAACCCGCCGAGCGCGCCGTCTTCGAACGGCACCTCGCGGACTGCCCGCAGTGCACCGAGCAGATGGCACAACTCGGCTTCGTCGAACCGCTGTTGGCCGAGTACGCGGCGTCCGCGACGGCTGCCGGGCTGGATCCGGCCGAACCCGCGCCGACCCCGGACGGGCACCTCCTGGACCGGCTGGTCGCCGAGGTCACGGCCGGCCGGCGGCGCGGCCGGATCCGGCGGCTGGTGCTGGCCCTGGCCGCGACCGCGATGGTCGCGGCGGGCCCGGCCGTCACGGCCGCGGTGCTCACCGCGGACACCACGCCCGCCGTGGTCGCCGTCGCCGCACAGTTCAGCGCCACCGACCCGGCCACCGGCGCCAAGGCCACCGTCGGCGTCGACGGCAGGACCTGGGGCAGCCAGGTCAGCCTGCGACTCTCCGGCGTCCAGGGCCCGTTGACCTGCCGTCTGGTCGCCGTCTCACACGGCGGCGACCACCAGACGGTCACCACCTGGAGCGTCCCGGCGGACGGCTACGGCGGGCCGGACGACCGGGACACGCTGCACACCGCCGGCGGCGCGGCCCTCCAGCCGGGCGACATCGACCACTTCGAGGTGCGGGTGCAGAACACCGACGCCCTGCTGGTGTCCGTCCCCGCGCACCAGGCCTGACGCGGCGCGGCTCGGCTCACAACCGCGGGTACGGCCCGTCGTGCACCGTCAGCCGCTCGATGCGGGCCGTGCCCAGGTGGGCCGGCCAGTGCGGGTTGGGCCCGCCGTCGCCGGTCATGTGCTCGCGCCGCCAGGTGCGGCTCCAGCCGACCCGCGGCTCCGGTTCGAACCTGTGCCTCCGCACGCACGGGCAGGGCACCAGCACCCGCGCGCAGGAGCGGCACAGCCCGGCCCGGTCGATGACGGTCGACACCCACACCACGGGCCCCTCCTCCCCGCAGGCCGGGCAGCCCGGCAGCTCGGCCCCGTCCATCAGCGCGTTCTGCCGCCGGACGTAGTCGGGCAGGCTCAACGTCGGGTGCAGGAAGGGATCGTGGAGCCAGACATGGTCGGGCTGCCAGGACCGGTTCCACCACGCCGGCTCCGCCACCGACCGCCGCCCGGCCCGTTTCTCCGCCCGCCGCCGCGCCGCGTACTCCTCCGCCCGCGCCAGCCACAGCTGCCGCGCCTCGTGCAGTTCCTCCACCGCCCGCACCAGCGACTCCGGGTCGGCCTCCAGCAGCCGGGGCATCCGGGCGCTCAGGGTCAGGTGGTGGTAGGTGGCGCGGAAGCCGTACGGGGCGAACTCGGTCACGCAGGTCCGCAGCGCGCTGTGGCGGCGGTACGCCGGGAGGGTGGTGTCGTGCACGCGGGCCCGATGGGTGAGGAAGCTGGTCACGGCGCGGGCTCCAGCGCCAGCGCCCGGGTCAGCGCGGCGGTGACGGCGGCCGCGTGCCCGGGCAGTTGCCGCTCGGCCCAGCCCCCGGCCAGCCGGACGAAGTCCCGCAGATCCCGTTCGGCCCCGGCGAGCAGCCGGCGCAGCTCGTCCACCGGGAGTTCGATCACCGGGCCGTCGGCGGCGTCGGGGTCGGGTGTCAGCCGCGCCACGGAGCCGACGCGGGTGGCCTGTGCGCTGGGGTCGTGTCCGAACCAGGTGTCGACCGAGCCGTCGAGCACGTCCAGCCACTCGCGCCAGTCCTCCAGGCCGTTGCAGCAGCCCGGTTCGAAGACGGCGCCGGTGGTGGAGTCGGTGACCCGGAAGCCGCCGGGGGCGAAGAGGTGCTCCAGGGTGAGCAGTCCGTGCAGGAAGGCGCCCAGCGGGTCGTCCGGGCGCGGGCCGCGTTCCTCGCCCTCGTCCGGGTCGACGTCATTGGTGTCGGCGAGCAGCCAGACCGCCGTGCCGACTTCCTCCGGCGTCAACGTCCCGTCCAGCACGAGGAATCCGCACGGCCCGGGAGTGCCCGTGGGCCACCGGGTGAAGTCGTCGGGGGTGCGGATCTCCAGGACCGGCTGCATCGCTATCACCCGGCGATGATGCCGCAGGCCCACCTGGCCGACCAGCGGATTTACCCCGCGTCCGCCGCGATCGAGGCCAGCACCCGCCCGCAGCGCCGGGCGAAGGCGTGCTGGAGGAGCGGGAACAGCGGACCGGCCAGCCGGGCCCACCAGGCGACCGGCCGGCTGAACGCGGTGACGCTGAACCAGACCGCTCCGTCGGGCGCTAGTTCGACCAGGAAGGTCTCCTCGCCCCGGCTGAGGTGCCCGTGCCTGGTCCCGTACGTGAAGCCGTACCGGTCCGGGCCGTTGACGGCGGCGAGCACCCGGTTGGGCGCGGCCGCCCGCAGCGGGCCGACGCCGATCGCGCAGTGTACGGCGACGCCCGGGGCCGCCTCCTCGGCCTCCGCGTCGATCCGGACGCCGGCCAGGCGGTGCATCCGCCAGCCGAGCAGGGCGGCCCCGGCGACGTCGAGGGCGGCGGGTCCGTGGCCGATGAGGGCCCGGTGGCGCAGGTGGCGGTACCCGGCGGGTAGTTCGCCGGTGCGACTGGCGCCCTGTTCGGGGTAGCTGTAGTCGTTCATCGGACGTCCTTCGCGGTGGTGGTCCGGCGCCAGGCGAGGAGCGCGCAGAGGGCGAAGCCGAGCGCGTTGCCGAGGCCGTGGGTGGCGGCCATCCAGCCCAGGGTGGGGTGGGGGAGTCCGGCGGCCCGGCCGAGTGCCCACCACAGGGCGAGCAGCATGGTGAGGGCCAGGACGGCGGAGGAGAGGGCGAGCAGCCGGGCGGTGGTCCGGTCGGTCGTGCGGGGGCGCAGTTCGCGCCAGCTGACCAGGCCGACCAGCCACATTCCGGTGCTGAGGACGACGGCTCCGGCGAACTGCCACCAGTTGCCGAGGAAGTACCCGGCGAGCACCAGCAGGGTGCCCGCGGGGACGCTGAGCGCCGCGCAGCGGGCCGGCCGGGAGCCGTGGTCGGCGCGGCAGACCAGTCCGGCGATCAGCGCGGCGGTGAATCCTGCGTAGTGGAAGTGCGGGACGGTCAGCGCGAGGATGTGCGGTTCGAAGCCGAACAGCGGGTAGCCGGAGCGTTCGGCGACCAGCGCGACCCCGGCCACCGAGGGCGCGGCGAGTGCGGTGAGCACGGCGATCTCGGCGGGGGCGAGGGAGCGGGTCCGGGCCAGTCGTCGTGGTGCGTGCAGGGCGACGGCCAGCGTGCCGAGGGCGTAGACGGCGGCGGTG
This sequence comes from Streptomyces sp. CBMA123, assembly GCF_014596465.1. GTDB lineage: Bacteria > Actinomycetota > Actinomycetes > Streptomycetales > Streptomycetaceae > Kitasatospora. Next base: position 42,446 of record NZ_MECK01000135.1, read on the forward strand.
CCGGTGGCGAGGGCGCCGCGCGGCAGCCAGAGCGAGAGCGCCCCGGGGACGGCCGCGAGCGGCCAGAGCCGGCGGATCCGGGCGAGCCCGGGTTCGTCGAGGAGTGCCAGGCCGAGCGGCAGGACGGCGCCCATGCCGAGCAGGACCAGGAGGTTCACCAGTTCCGTCGTGCCCTTGCCCATGGCGGGCACACCTCCTCTTGAACGCGTTCAATTGCCTGACGTCCGCCACTCTACGTCGTCGACTTGAACGCGTTCAACTCTCCCCCGGTCCGGCTGGCCTGGTGTTCACGCTGGGTGCGGCGCACCCTGGAGGAGTAACCGATGGAGGTGATCCGCCATGCAGACTCTGGTCGGTTGGCACATCGACATGGAGTTCCGCGAGGACGGCCCGCGGACGACCGCGGCCGCCCTGCTCCGGCTCGGTGACGGGAGTGAACTGCGCGCCCACGGCTACAGCAGCCGCCACCCCTCGGACCCGGAACAGCTGCGGGTCGGCGAGGAGATCGCGGGCGCCCGCGCACTCAACGACCTCGCCTCGCAGCTGCTCTCCAAGGCCCACGCCGAGATCCAGGACGTCAGCCCGGTCCCGACCCACCCGCTCTCGTGACCGCCCCGCGTCCGGACGGCGACCACGCCGGACGGGATCCGAGCCGCCCGCGCATCCCGCTGATCTGCCCGCGCTGCGGGCACGAGCAGCAGGTCGTCCCCGGCGGCCCCGAACGGGCGGTGAAGGTCGTGCACGTGGGGACGGGCCGGGAGGCCTGCGAGCCCGGGGACCTGGCCCGGGCGCCCGACGACGGGGACTGATCCGTCAGTCCCCGCCGTACGGCCCCGGCTCTCCGCCGTACGGCCCCGGCTCCCCGCCGTACGGCCCCGGGTGGCCGCCGTACGGTCCCGGGCGCACGGCGCACGTCAGTTGACGCAGTACGTGCCCGGCGGCCGCCACTCCGGCCCGACCAGCCGCTGCTCCAGCTCGTTCGGGGTGATCCGGATCCCGACCGTCCCGGCCAGTCCGACCCGGAACCGGCTGCGGGCCAGCACGATCAACGCGGTCAGGCCGTACTTGTTGATCAGCGAGGTGCGGTAGCGGGCCGTCGCGTCGGGGTCGCAGAGCCGTGCCCGGGCCGGGAGCCGGCGGCCGGTCGGGCGCCCGTGGGCGTCGCAGGGGCCGATCAGCACCCGGGGGTGGCGGCGGATCCGTTCGGCCTCGCCGGAGTGGGCGGGGGTCCAGACGCCGAGCGCCGGGCCGTCCGGCACCACCCAGAGCTGGGAGTCCAGCCGGCTGCCGTCGTCGGCGAAGGTGGTCAGCAGGAGGTACCTGCTGTCGGCGAGCTGCTCGGTTCGGTCGGGCATGATCTCCTCCCTCTGGCGGGGGGCGGGTCAGTGGTGACCGTGGCCCTCGGTGATCTCGCGGTACTCCTCGGCGGTGGGCCGGTCGATCCGGGCGTGCTCGCCGTGGAATCCGTGGGACAGCCGTACGCGGGTGCGGGTGAGCGCGCCCGCCGGCCGGGCCACTCCATTCTCATCCACCGCGGGCGGCAGTTCGAGGGGGCGGGGCTGCTTGTGGGCGGTGAGCCGGTGCAGTTCGGCGGGCGCGAGCCCGGCGTGCACCTCGGTGAACTCGCCGTGTGGAAGCCGCCTGATGACGCCGGTCTCCCGCCCGTGCAGCACCTTGTCGCGGTCCCGTCGCTGCAGGCCCAGGCACCAGCGCTTGGTGACGACGAAGACGGCCACCGGGACGACGAAGAAGCCGATCCGCACCGCGTAGGTGATCGCGTTGAGCGACAGGTGCAGATGGGTGGCGATGAGGTCGTTGCCGCCGCCCGCGAGCATCACCAGGTAGACGCTGATCCAGGCCGCCCCGAGGGCGGTGCGCACGGGGGCGTCGCGCGGCCGGTCGAGCAGGTGGCGCTCCCGCCCGTCCTGGGTCACCCAGGCCTCGATGAAGGGATGGACCGCGATCGCGCCGAGGATCACCGGGAACAGCGTGAACGGGATCAGCACCCCGAGGTTGAGGGTGTGCCCCCACAGGCCGATCTCCCAGCCGGGCATCACCCGGATCAGGCCCTCGGCGAAGCCCATGTACCAGTCCGGCTGGGCGTCGGTGGAGACCTGGTCCGGGCGGTACGGGCCGTACGCCCAGATCGGGTTGACGGTGGCGACCGCGGCCATCAGCGCGATGGTCCCGAACACCAGGAAGAAGAACCCGCCGGCCTTGGCCAGGTAGACCGGCATCAGCGGCATCCCGACCACGTTCCTCTCGGTGCGGCCGGGCCCGGCCCACTGGGTGTGCTTGTGGTGGAAGACCAGGATCAGGTGGGCCACCAGCAGGCCGAGCATGATGCCGGGCACCAGCAGCACGTGGATGGTGAAGAACCTCGGGATGATGTCGTGCCCGGGGAACTCCCCGCCGAACAGGAACATCTGGACGTACGTGCCGACCAGCGGCACCGCCAGCACCACGCCCTCGATGAACCGGATGCCGGTGCCGGAGAGCAGGTCGTCGGGGAGCGAGTAGCCGAAGAAGCCGTCCAGCATGCCGAGGAACAGCAGCAGGAAGCCGAAGACCCAGTTGACCTCGCGCGGCTTGCGGAACGCGCCGGTGAAGAACACCCGCATCATGTGCACGAACATGGCCGCGACGAAGACGATCGCCGCCCAGTGGTGGATCTGCCGGATCAGCAGCCCGCCGCGGACCTCGAAGCCGATGTCCACGGTGGAGGCGTAGGCCTCGGACATCCGGACGCCCTTGAGCGGGACGTACGAGCCGGCGTAGACCACCTCGCCCATGCCGGGCTTGAAGAACAGGGTCAGCCAGATGCCGGTCAGGATGATGATCACGAAGGTGTAGAGGCAGATCTCGCCCAGCATGAAGGACCAGTGGTCCGGAAAGATCTTCCGCAGGTTGGCCCTGGCCAGGGTCTGGATCCCCAGCCGGCCGTCCGCCCAGTCGGCGGCCCGCCGCCCCCGCCCTGGGTTCTGATTCCGCGTCATGTGCACGCACCTCGGGTCCGAAGGAAACGGGGATAGTTCCCCGATTCACGCTGGGATCACCATACCGGGGAGTGCTCCCCACTTCTATCGGAGGGGTGGCGGTCACCGCGGTGCGAGCCGCCGCGGTGCGAACTGCCGTGGTGCGAGCCGCGGCACAACGCGAGCGGCCCGCCCGGTGTCGTGGAAGACACCGGACGGGCCGCGTACGCACCCTCGTGATCCCGGAAACGGGCGGCACCCCGTGGGGGCCGTGCGGTCAGTGCACCAGCACCGGCACCTCGTCGGCCTTCGCCGCGCCCGCGTCCGAGCCCGCACCCGCCGCGCCCGGACGGCCGGCGTTGATGAAGGTGAAGGCGACTGCGGAGGCCGTCACCAGGATCCCGAAGGACACCCAGATCGCGGTCGAGAAGCCGTGCACCATGCCCTGGAACTGCAGGGCCTTGGCGGCCTCCGGCGTGGCGGCGGTGGCCACGGCGGCGGCGTGCGAGGTCAGCCAGCTGGTGGTGGCGCTGGCCGCGATGGTGTTCAGCAGCGCGGTGCCGATGGCGCCGCCGACCTGCTGCGAGGTGTTGACCATGGCCGAGGCCACGCCCGCGTCCCGCGGCTGGACGCCGTGGGTGGCCAGGCTCATGGCCGGCATGAACGCGGTGCCCATGCCGAGGCCCATCAGGACCAGGCCGGGCAGGATCAGCGCCGGGTACGAGGTGTCCAGGCCGATGTGGGTCAGCAGGAACATGCCGATCGAGGCGGTCAGGAAGCCGGGCGCCATCAGGTAGCGCGCCGGGACCCGGGTCATCAGCCGGGCACCGATCTGGGTGGAGCCGGTGATCATGCCCGCCACCATCGGCAGGAATGCCACACCGGTCAGCACCGGGCTGTAACCGCGCACGACCTGCAGGTAGTAGGTCAGGAACAGGAACAGACCGAACATGCCGATCACGGCCATGCCCAGCGACAGGTACACCCCGCCGCGGTTGCGGTTCAGCACCACGCGCAGCGGCAGCAGCGGGGCCTTGACCTTGAGCTCCACCAGGACGAAGGCGGCCAGCAGGACGACGGCCGCGGCGAACAGCGCCAGGGTGCTGCCGGCCGTCCAGCCGCTGGACTCGGCGCGGGTGAAGCCGTACACCAGCGAGACCAGGCCGGTGGTCACCAGCAGCACGCCGGGGATGTCCAGCTTGTTGCGGTTGCGGCCCCCGACGGGCTCGCGGATCACCAGGACGGCGCCGATGGCGGCGGCGATGGCGAACGGGATGTTGACGAAGAAGGTCCAGCGCCAGTTCATGTACTCGGTCAGGAAGCCACCGAGGATCAGACCGATGGCGCCACCGCCACCGGCGATCGCACCGTAGATGCCGAAGGCCTTGGCCCGCTCCTTGGCCTCGGTGAAGGTCACCGCGAGCAGCGACAGCGCGGCCGGCGCGAGCAGGGCGCCGAACACGCCCTGCAGGGCGCGGGCACCGAGCAGCATCGCGGTGTTGACCGCGGCGCCGCCGAGCGCGGAGGCGAGGGCGAAGCCGGTCAGGCCGACGATGAAGGCCCGCTTGCGGCCCCACAGGTCCGCGATCCGGCCACCGAACAGCAGCAGCCCGCCGAAGGCCAGCGCGTAGGCGGTGATCACCCACTGGCGGTTGCCGTCGGATATGCCCAGGTCCGTCTGGGCCGACGGCAGGGCGATGTTCACGATGGTGGCGTCGAGGACGACCATCAGCTGGGCGAGGCCGATGAAGATCAGCGCCTTCCAGCGCCGGGGATCGGGCAGCGTCGCCTGCGGGGCGGCGTCGGATTGAGACATGGGGGTACCCATTTCACGGTGCGAGGTGTGCGAGAACGGTCGACTGCCGTACGGGACCGGCAGGTTGCCGTACGGGTGCGAGGGCGCGCGGAGGCGTCCGGGAACGGCGCCGGTCAGCCGCGCGGAGGCGGGGTGCTGGTGGGTCGGATCAGTGGTGTCGGGTCCAGGTGGTCGGTCAGTCCCGGGGGCGGAAGTCCTCGAAGGTCGCGGCCCGGCCGGGCAACGACGAACGGGCCGGCGTGCGCAGGCCGTCCAGGAACAGCTGGAGGTGGCGGTGGACGAACTCGTCGAGCAGCCCGCAGGAGGTGCCCGGCAGCGGCCGGGACAGCTGGCTGATCGCGACGAACAGGTCCCCGTGGTCGACGTCGGACCGCAGTTCGCCGGTGGCCCGGGCGCGCTCCATCAGTCCGCTCACGGCGGACCGCAGGCGCTCCCGCGTCTCGGCCAACTCCGGGTCGTCCCGGTCGACGGTGCTGGTGAAGACGGCGCAGAGCCCGCCGACCTTCTCCGCCACGGTCGCGTGCACGAACCGCTCCAGAGCCTCGAACGGACCGCCGCCCTCGCCCGCGTCCGCCTCGGCCGTCGCCGTTTCGGCGAGGGCCAGGATGCGGTTCTTGACGAGCAGCGCCACCTCCTGGATCAGCGCCGCGCGGTCCGGGAAGTTCCGGTACAGCGTGGCATTGCCGACCCCCGCCCGCTTCGCGATCTCGTCCAGCGGCACCTCGGCACCGTGCTCGACGAACGCGTCCCGGGCCGCCAGTACGATCCGCTCCCGGTTCCGGCTCGCGTCCGCACGCAACTTCGGCGTACGCACACTCCCCAGCGAACGGGCCGACTCGGCGGCGACGGTGGTCATGACGACTGCTCCTCCAGGATACCGGGGAAGTTCTCCCCGCTTTTGCCAACGTACTCGGAAACGGGGAATCTGTCCCCGTAATTTCCTCCCCGACTGTGACCTGCATCACATCATGGGCGGTGTCGGTCGGGTCGGCTATCGTCGAAGGCCTGGTGCCCCCGTGACCACCCGCCGTCGTGCTCGTTGAGCGGGTGGGTGCCAAGGCGAAGGAGCAAAGCCCGTGACCGCGATCTCCGACCGCCCGCAGATGCTGCCCGAGCAGTTCGAGGAACTCGCTCACGCTCTGGCGCGGACCGCCGAAGGCGTCCGGCCGGAGTTCATCAACGGGAAGCTGGGGGTCAAGCCCGTGCCGGACGGCGACCACGGCCTGATCATCGAGTGGCTGATGCGGATCTGCATCCAGTCGCGTCCTGAGTTGTGGCTCTACGACCAAGGGCTGAAAGTCCAGACCTACCGTGGAGGCCATGCGCGCCCAGATGGCACGCTTGCACCCAGTGGCACTTTCGGCAGCCAGGGTGAGTGGGCGAATGCCGGTGGGGTCCTGATGGTCGTCGAGGTGACCTCATATGACTCCGACACCGAACGTCGCGACCGGATCGAGAAGCCCCGCGCCTACGCCGAGACCGGCATCCCCGTCTACCTGCTGATCGACCGGGACTCCGCCGAGGTCGTCGTCCACAGCCAGCCCGACGGCGTCCGGTACGAGAGCATCCAAGTCCTCCCCTTCGGCAAGACGGTCCACCTCCCCGAGCCGGTCGGCATTGTCCTGGACACCGAGCCGCTGAAGAACTGGGTGCGCTGAGCCCGGCCATGTCTTCCCGGGGCGGGTTCCTCCGTCGCCCTAGGCTGTGGGCGTCCCGGGCGGCCGGTGGGTCGCGGGAGTCGGGAGGGGCCCGGCGGCCGGGGTGGGCGAGGAGGTCCGCGATGGGCAGCGAGGAGACGACCGCCCGGGTGCGCTGCGTGGCGGCCGTTCCGTGCTGGGTGAGCCTGATGGCCGGGGATCTGGAGGGTGCCAAGGAGTTCTACGGCCCGCTGCTCGGTTGGGAGTTCGAGCCGGCGCCGGAGCGCTTCGGGCCGTACGTGCACGCGGTGGTCGGCGGTGAGGCGGTGGCCGGGCTGGGGGTGGCGGGCCTCGGGGCGGTGCCGCAGGCCTGGACCAGCTACTTCGGGACGGAGAGCGCCGACGCCGTCGCCGACGCGGTGCGGGAGCGCGGTGCGACCCTGGCGGTCGGCCCGCTGGCCTTCGACGCCGGGCGGGTGGCCTTCGCGGCGGATCCGGCGGGGGCGGTGTTCGGCATCTGGGAGGGCCCGCTGGGCCGCGCCCGGAAGCTGGACCTGCCGGGCGCGCCGGTCTGGATCGAGCTGCGCACCCCGGACCCGTTCGCGGCGGCGCTGTTCTACGGCGAGGTGTTCCGCTGGGACGGCCGGGATCCGGAGCGCTTCGAGGTCCGCTGGGAGCACGACCGGGTGGTGCTGCGCACCGAGGGTCACAGCGTCGCCGCGCTGGCCAAGGAGCAGTCCGGCGGCCCGGCGGGCATGCCACCGCACTGGGAGGTCTCCTTCGCCGTCCCGGACACCGACCGGGCGCTGGCCCGGGCCGTGGAGCTGGGCGGTTCGGTGGTCGGCCCGGCCTTCGACTCCCCGTACGGCCGGGTGGCCCGGCTGCGGGACCGTGACGGCGCCCGGTTCGCGGTGATCGGCCCGGAGTCCTGAGCGGGGAGGTCGGCCCGGAGTCCTGAGCGGGGAGGTCGGCCCGGAGTCCTGAGCGGGGAGGTCGGCCCGGAGTCCTGAGCGGGGAGGTCGGCCCGGAGTCCTGAGCCGGGCGGAGTCATTCCGGGCGCTCGAGTTCCGTCCGTTCCGCCCGCAGCCGGTCGCCCAGGGCCGTGCGGTCCGCCGCGGGCAGGGCCTTGCGGGCGGCGGGGAAGAGCACCTGCTCCTCGCTGGTCAGGTGCCGTCGGAGGGTGTCGGCGAGGCCGCTGAGCAGGGTGTCGAAGGCCGGGTCGGCCGGGACGAGTCCTTGCAGGTCGGCGAGGTACTGCCCGATCGCCAGGTGGTCGTGGATGCTGCGGAACACCAGCGCGCCGCCCTCGGGCACGTCGTGCTGGACGAGCGGGAAGAGGTGCTCCTCCTCGCCGGCGCAGTGGGTGAACAGCAGGTCGGTCAGCTTGGTCACCAGCTCGCCGCGCTCGGCCGAGCCGGCCGGGGCCGCCTGGGCCCGGTCGAGCAGCTCGGTGACGGCCTTGTGGTCGGCGGTGAACTCCCCGAGGATGTCCGGCCTGCGGTTCATGGCGCGCCCGCCTCTCGTCCGGGATCAGGACTGGCCCCCGTACTGTCCAGTATCCGGCGCCGCCGTGCGGAACCCCTGTTCAGCCCTCGTCGCGACGCCCGGTGAGGGCCAGCAGCCGGGTCTGGGGGGTCGCGTCCGCGGGGACCGGCAGTGGCGGGTCGAAGAGTCCGCTGCCGGAGAGGTCGCCGTAGCCGCCGAACTCGCCGAGGGCGAAGTCCACCAGGTCGGCGGGGAGCCGGGTGCGGGCCCCGATGCCCTGGGCGAGGTCCCAGGTGTGGACGACCAGGTCGGTGGTGAGCTGGTCCAGGTAGTACTGCCCGGAGGTGTCCGCGAAGGAGAGGTGGACGGTGAGCTCGGTGGCGCCGGGCACCTCCCAGGCCTGCCGGGCGGCTTCGGCGGCGGAGGTCCAGGCGGCGACCGGGTCCTCGCCGAGCACGTCGCCGTCGAAGCGGCCGCCGACCTCGGCGATGGTGGCGCCCATCAGCAGCTCGGGCACCCAGAGCTGTTCGCCGGTGAGGTGGTTGACCAGGTCGCGGACCGACCAGTCGGCGCACGGGGTGGGGGCGTCCCACCGGTCGGGCGGGACCAGCCGGACCCGCTCGTCGAAGGCGGCGAGCGCCTCGGGGTAGGGCGTGCCGGGCCGGGTGGTCCGCTGGTGTTGCCTGTGGTGAGCCATGTCTCCACCCTGCCCCGGGCCCGGCGGGGCACGCGAGTCGCTCACGGTCCGTCAGTTGTTCAAATTCGAACTCCAAGGTACGGTCGTGGAGTGGCCGGTTCAAATTTGAACAACAGGCACGGGACACCACACCCGGCCCGGCCGCACCACCAACCACACCCCTACGACCGACCCCGATCGATGGAGACGCGCATGCCGAGCAGCAGCCCGAGCACGACCGCCGCCACCAGTCCCACCGTCCGCCCCGCCCGCGACGGTTCCGGGCCCGCGACCACCTCCCCGCACGCCTACGACGCCGGACTCCTGCTCCTGCGCCTGGTGCTCGGCCTGACCATGGCCGCGCACGGCAGTCAGAAGCTGTTCGGCTGGTTCGGGGGCGGCGGGATCGACGGCACCGGTCACTTCTTCACCATGAGCGGCTATCCGGCGGGCAACGCCATGGCCGTGGTCGCCGGCCTGACCGAGATCCTGGGCGGACTCGGCCTCGCCGTCGGCCTGTTGACCCCGCTGGCGGGCGCCGCGATCGTCGGCACGATGGTCAACGCGATCGCCGTCACCTGGGGCGGCGGCTTCTTCGCCCCGAAGGGCAACGAGTACGAGCTGCTGCTGACCGCGGGCGCCGCCGCCCTCGCGCTCACCGGCCCCGGCCGCTACGCGGTGGACCGCTTCCTGCCGGTGCTGAAGGCGCACCGGCTGGCGTACGGCGTGGCCGCCGTGCTGGTGGGCCTGGCGACGGCCGGGGTGATCCTGCTGCTGCGCAAGTAGCCAGGGCCTCCAAACTCGCCTCCCCGAAAGCCGTGGTGACGATCCGTCAGCATGGCTTTCGGGCTTTTCCGCGCGAGCCGTGCCCGGCTACGCGCCGATCCGCACCAGGGCCAGGGTGATGTTGTCCGGCCCGCCCGCCTCGACGGCCGCCTTCCACAGCTCGAAGGCGGCCTTCCCGTCGGCCCGGTCGGAGGGCTCGTCCGGCTGGGCGAGCAGTCCGGCCAGTTCCTCCTCGGGCACCGGGTCGGTCAGGCCGTCGCTGCACACCAGGTAGCGGTCGCCGGGGGCGAGCGGCGCGGTCCGCACGTGGGGTTCGACGAAGGTGAGCCCGAGCGAGCCGCCCAGGGTCTGGGTGACCAGCGAGGTGGTGCGTCGGCCGGGCGGGAGCGGCGGGCTGTCGTCCACGCTCACCCGGCGCAGTCCGTCCGCGGTGACCCGGTAGACCCGGCTGTCGCCGACGTTGAAGACCACCGCCTGCTCGGGCAGCAGCACCAGTCCGGCGATGGTGGTGCCCATCGCGGCGAGTTCCGGCTCCCCGGCGGTAGCCGCGTAGACCGCCCGGTTGCACTCCTGCAGTTCCTCCCGGACGGCCTCCTCGCCGTCCAGCGCGGCCCCGGTGGCGGCGAGCCGGCGGGCGACCAGGGCGCTGGCCACCTCGCCGCCGGGGTGGCCGCCGAGGCCGTCGGCGACCGCGACCACGCAGGGCGGGCCGAGGGGGAAGAGCAGGGTCTGCGGGTTGGTGGTCACGGTCGCGCAGAGTGTCCACGGACCGACCGTGAGGCTGTCCTCGTTGTGCTCCCGCACCAGGCCCTCGTGGCTCAGCGCGCTCACCGCGATGTACGGCGCCATCGTCGGCCGCCTTTCCGGGGGGCCGCTTCCGTGGTCGGGCCCCGCCTTCCACGCCTTCCATTGTCGGCGGGAATAAGGATCCGCACCCGGGTGCTAGGATGGTTGAAAGTTGGACTACCTGGGACCTCCTGGAGTGTGGTGAGCAGCATGCAGTTCGGAATCTTCAGCGTCGGCGATGTCACCCCCGACCCGACCACCGGCCGCACCCCGACCGAGCACGAGCGGATCAAGGCGATGGTGGCCATCGCGCGCAAGGCCGAGGAGGTCGGCCTGGACGTCTTCGCGACCGGCGAGCACCACAACCCGCCGTTCGTCCCGTCCTCGCCCACGACCATGCTCGGCTACATCGCCGCGCAGACGGACCGGATCATCCTCTCCACCTCGACCACGCTGATCACCACCAACGACCCGGTGAAGATCGCCGAGGACTTCGCGATGCTCCAGCACCTCGCCGACGGCCGGGTGGACCTCATGATGGGCCGCGGCAACACCGGCCCGGTCTACCCCTGGTTCGGCAAGGACATCCGCCAGGGCATCCCGCTCGCGGTCGAGAACTACGCGCTGCTGCACCAGCTGTGGCGCGAGGACGTGGTCGACTGGCAGGGCCGCTTCCGCACGCCGCTGCAGTCCTTCACCTCCACCCCGCGCCCGCTGGACGACGTCCCGCCGTTCGTCTGGCACGGCTCGATCCGCAGCCCGGAGATCGCCGAGCAGGCCGCCTACTACGGCGACGGCTTCTTCGCGAACAACATCTTCTGGCCCAAGGAGCACTTCCGGAAGCTGATCGACCTGTACCGCGAGCGCTACGCCCACTACGGCCACGGCACCCCCGAGCAGGCGGTCGTCGGCCTCGGCGGGCAGCTGTTCATGCGCAGGAACTCCCAGGACGCGGTGCGCGAGTTCCGTCCGTACTTCGACAACGCGCCGGTGTACGGGCACGGGCCCTCGCTGGAGGAGTTCACCGAGCAGACCCCGCTGACCGTCGGCAGCCCGCAGGAGGTCGTCGAGAAGACCCTGACCTTCCGCGAGACCTTCGGCGACTACCAGCGCCAGCTGTTCCTGATGGACCACGCCGGCCTGCCGCTGAAGACGGTGCTGGAGCAGCTGGACCTGCTCGGCGAGGAGGTCGTGCCGGTGCTGCGCGCGGAGTTCGCCAAGGGCCGGCCGGCCGAGGTGCCGGACGGGCCGACCCACGCCGCGCTGGTCGCGGCCCGTGACGCCCGCGACGCCGGTGACGCCCGTGACGCCGGTGACGCCCGTGAGAAGGAGGAGGTCTCCCAGTGACCGCGTTCAAGCTGGCCGTGGTGAGCGCAGGCCTGAGCAAGCCGTCCTCGACGCGCCTGCTGGCCGACCGGCTCGCCGAGTCGACCGTGCGCCGGCTCGCCCGGGAGGGGCGGGAGGCCGAGGTCACGGTGATCGAACTGCGCGACCTCGCGGTGGACATCGCCAACAACTTCGTCACCGGCTTCCCGGCCGCCGGGCTGCGCGAGGCGCTCGGGACGGTGACGGGGGCGGACGCGGTGATCGCGGTGACACCGATCTTCACCGCCTCCTACAGCGGCCTGTTCAAGTCCTTCTTCGACCTGGTCGACCACGACGCGCTCACCGGCAAGCCGGTGCTGATCGCCGCCACCGGCGGCACGCCCCGGCACTCGCTCGCCCTGGAGCACGCCGTACGGCCGCTGTTCAGCTACCTGCGCGCGGTGGTGCTGCCGACCGCCGTGTACGCGGCCACCGACGACTGGGGCACGGCGGGGGACGCCCTCACCGACGGTCTGCCGGGCCGGATCGACCGCGCGGGGGGCGAGCTGGCGACCCTGCTGGCCGGGCGCGCCCCGGTGGCGGGGGCGGCGGTGCCGGAGCAGGTGGTCCCGTTCGCCGAGCAGCTGGCGGCGCTGCGGGTCTGAAAGCCGCGGGGGCGGGTGCGCGACCGGGCGCACCCGCCCCGCCGGATGGACTCGGACGGCGTAGGCCGTTCGGCCGTGTCTCGACCGCGCCGATGTGTCCGCTATGCGATGTAATCATTGGCATGATCAGGTTGATGCTGGTCCGCCACACTCCGTGCACGCCCCTTCGAGGACGGCGACCGTGAGCCCGCCCTCCGAACCCCAGGCCGTGCTCTCCCCGCTGACCGGCGCGGCGATCTTCCTCGTCCTCACCGTCGAACCCGGCGGCGAGGACACCGTCCGCGCGCTCCTGCCCGACCTCGCCGGACTGCGCCGGGCCGTCGGCTTCCGGGCGCGCGAGGGCGGCCTCACCTGCGTCACCGGTATCGGCTCCGAACTCTGGGACCGCCTCTTCGACGGCCCGCGGCCCGCCGCCCTCCACCCCTTCCAGGAAGTGGCCGGCCCCCGCCACCGCGCCCCGTCCACCCCCGGCGACCTGCTGCTCCACCTACGGGCCGAGCGGATGGACCTCTGCTTCGAGCTCGCCGGCCGACTCACCTCCCGCCTCGCCGGGGCCGCCACCGTGGTCGACTCCGTCCAGGGCTTCCGCTACTTCGACGACCGGGACCTCCTCGGCTTCGCCGACGGCACCGAGAACCCCGAGGGCCGGGCGGCCGAGACCGCCGCCGTGGTGGGGGAGGAGGACCCGGACTTCGCCGGCGGCAGCTACGTCATCGTCCAGAAGTACCTGCACGACCTGGACAAGTGGAACACGCTGAGCGTCGAGCAGCAGGAGGGGGCGGTCGGCCGCACCAAGCTCACCGACATCGAGCTGGACGACGACACCAAACCCGCCGACTCGCACGTGGCACTCACCGTGATCACCGACCCGGACGGCGAGGAGCGGAAGATCGTCCGCTACAACATGGCCTTCGGCTCCTTCGAGCACGGCGGCGAGTTCGGCACCTACTTCATCGGCTACGCCCGCGACCCCGGGGTGACCGAGGAGATGCTGCGCAACATGTTCCTCGGGCGCCCGCCCGGCACCACCGACCGGCTGCTCGACTTCTCCACCGCCGTCACCGGCTCGCTGTTCTTCGTCCCGACCGCCGGTCTCCTGGATTCCCCGCCGCCCGCCTGAACAGGTGGGCGGCCTCTCCCGCGACGCGGACTCGGTACGGCTCTATCGTCAGGAGTCGTTGAATTTCTGCGTGTACACGGGAGAGGCGGCCGACGCCCTACGTTCTCAACACCAGATGGGGATATCCCAGAAGGTGGGTACGGGGCCCATCGACATGCGCTACTCCTGAGTAACTCGCAAACCCGAGGCAGGCGTCGGCAGATCTGCCGACGCCTGGGGATCTTAGCGGTTCGAAAGTTTTCCGCAAAATGCGATTGTCAGGCTTGATGAGTGCGAAGCTCGGCAAGTGCCGTACGAGCCCGGGTCGCCTCATCGGCGATACCGATCGACTCGGCGAGATTGACGGCCGCGAGCAAAAGTTCGATGGCGTTGTCCGCGTTTCCGAGCGCGGCCTCGCACTGGCCGGCCCCCCGCAGCGCGGTCGCTTCCTCCCGGGCCGTCCCGATGGATCGCGCCAGGCCGAGGGCCGCAACGTACTGGTCGCGCGCCTCCTCGTGTCGGCCGGCGGCCAGGTATGCCGAGCCCAGGCCGTTGATGGCGTCCGCCTCGTAGCGGGCGCTGCCGACCGATCGGAAGGTCTCCAGTGCCGATCGGTACAGCGCGAGCGCGCGGTCGAGTTCCGCCGGAATTCTCAGGGTCGCGGCCAGGTTCACGTGCACGACGGACAGGTCGAACTGGGATATCCGGCCGCGCCCGATGTGCAGGATCTGCTCGAATGTCCGGCGCGCGTCCGACGTGTTTCCGGAGATGAGCTGGAGGTCTCCGATGTTGTTCAGGATCCGCAGTTCGAAAACCCTGTCATTGAATTCCCGGGAAATCGGCAGAGCTCTGCTATAGGCGGCCACGGCGAGTTCGTAATTCCCCATCGAGCGGTGGACGATGCCGATGTTCGCCAGGCAGCGCGCCACGTTCCACTGGTCGTCGATCTCCTGTCGAATGGCCAGTGCTTCCTCCTGGATCGCCAGCGACTCCCGGAGGCGGCTCTGGTTCCACCGCACCCGCCCCAGCAGGCTGAGCGCGTTCGCCGCCGCGTCGGGGTCGTCCTCCGCGCGCGCGAGGGCCAGTCCGCGTTCGAGGGCCTCCGCCGCGGAGTCGTGGCGGGAGGCGTTCGCCAGCGTCGCCCCCAGGTCGATCAGCGCCCTGGCCTCCTGCCGATCGTTCGTCCCCGATCGCCAGTGTGCCGCGGCTGCCCGGTGCATCTCCTGCGCCTCGCTCCAGTACGCCTCGGCGTCCAGGTAGCCGGCCAGGACGTGGGCGAGCCAGGCCCCGGTCTCGGCGTATCCGGTGCGGTGGGCCTGGGCGGTCAGGGCGATCAGGGCGGCGTGTTCCGACTCCAGCCACGTCCGTGCCGAGGCGGGAGAGGTGATCTCGATATCTCCCAACAAATCGCCCATGTCATCGAATTGACGGTCCACCGGCAGCCGGGTTCTGGATCTGCGTGGGTAGAGCAGGAGATCCGCCTGGTCGGCCGCGTGCAGCGCGAAGCGGAGCAGCCGGTCGACCGCCGAGTCCCGCTGTTCCTCCTCCACTCCCAGCGCCACCGCGAACTCTCTCAGAAGATCGTGTAGTTGGTATCTTTCGGGCGAGATTTCGACGATCAGGTGACAGTTCAGGAGGGCCTCGAGAACCTCATCGGTCTCATCAATCGTCCGCCCGAACAGCGCCGCCGCCGCGTGCACTCCGAAATCCGGTCCCGGGTACAGCCCGAGCAGCCGGAATGCGGATCTCTGGCCGGCCGGAAGGTACTGGTAGGAGACCTCGAAGGCGCGCGCGATGCTGGCCGTGCCGCTGCGGATCTCGGCGAGGCGGGCCTTGCGGGCGAGGCGGCGGGCGAGGTGGTCGAGGGTCCAGGAGGGGCGGGCCTTGAGGCGGCTGGCGGCGAGTTCGATGGCGAGCGGGAGCAGGCCGCAGCGGTTGACGATCTCGACCACCCGGTCCCGGTCCGTCGAGCGGTCCGGGCCGACCACGTTGGTGAAGAGGGCGACGGCGTCGTCGACCGGCAGGACGTCCAGGAACACCGGCCGGGAGCACGGGAGCTCGGCGAGCCGCTGGCGGCTGGTGACGATGATCAGGGCGGCGGGTGCGGGCGGCAGCAGCGGGCGGATCTGGGCGGCGTTGGCGGCGTCGTCGAGCACGAGGACGGCCCGGCGGGTGGAGAGGGTCTCGGTGCAGAGGGCGAAGACCTCGTCGGCGTCGAGCGGGATGGTGGTGGCGGGCACGCCCAGGCGTCTCAGCAGCAGGGAGCCGGCGGCCTCGGGGGTGAGCGGCGGCTGGTTGCCGATGTGGGCGCGCAGATTGAGGTGGACGTACCCGTCGGGGAACTGTTCGCGCATCAGGTCGGCGGCGTGCAGGGCGAGCGTGGTCTTGCCGACTCCGGGCATGCCGAGGATCGCGGAGACGGTGACGACCCCGCCCCGGCCGGTACCGGCTCCGGGCAGGACGCGCCGGAGGTCCTCGCGCCGTCCGATCAGCCGGTGCCGCCCGGGCGGTTCCACGGGGGCGGCGGCCGCAGCGGCCGGCGGGGCGGCGGACACCTGGGCCAGAGTGCCCGGCAGCGGTTCGCCGTTGAGCATGAGCCGGTGCAGCCGGGTGAGCGCCTCGCCGGGTTCGGTGGCGAGGTGGGCGCGCAGGAGCCGGACGACGGCGGGGTAGACGGCCAGCGCGTCGGCCTGGCGGCCGGCCGCGTGGAGTGCGGTCATCAGGTGGCCGGCGAGGCGTTCGTCGGTGGGGCGGTTCTCGCGCAGGGCGGTGAGTTCGGGGATCAGTTCGTGGTGGCGGCCGATCCGCAGGTCGATCTCGATCCGCTGGAGGGTAGTGGCGAAGCGCTGGTCGGCCATGGTGGCACGGGTGTTCCGGGCCCAGGTGCCGGGCAGGCCGGCCAGGGGTTCGCCGCCCCAGAGTTCCTCGGCGCGGCTGAGGACGGTTCTGGCCTGGTGGTCCTGTCCGTTGGCGGCGAGTAGTCGGGCTTGCTGGGAGAGCTCCAGATATCGGTGCCAGTCGATGAGTTGGGGGTCGGCCCGGAGGGTGTACGTGTGCGATCGGGTGTCGATCGTCGGCGCTTCCCTGGAGTTCTCCGTTCCGGTGGCGCGGGCGGCCCGTCTCAGGAGTGCCCGGAGGTGGGAAACGTGGCTGTACAGGCTGGTCAGGGCGCTGGGCGGTGGTTCCTCGTCCCACAGTCGGTATGCGAGCGAGGTGTGGGAGAGCGGCCTTCCTGCCTCCAGGGCCAGCGAGGCCAGTAGTTGGCGCCGTTTGTCGGAGTGGAGCGCCAATGGCTCTCCGTTCACCGACAGTTCAACTGATCCCAGGAGATGGAACTTCATGTGACGCCCCCCGCCGGTTGGCTACCAGCTTGCCGTGTCGCGGGTGAGCATGGCACGCGTACGGGGTGATCGGCTATACCACGATGGGGTTCGGGAGATGGACCTTTGGGAATGTTCTCGACTTGACGACATGTCATCTGCTAATTGCACGCGGTTAATTCGTCGAAGGCGGGGGGAGCCAGTGACAGGATCGGCCGTGGTCGGTGGTGGCCGGTGACGGATGCCAACCCGCCCTTCGGAGTCGTGCGCAACTCGCTGACCGGCGGCGGAGGGGTCGGTGGCTCGGTGGTGCAGGCGGGGACGATCAACGGCGGGGTGCACCTGCATGCCCAGCCGCTGCCCAAGCCGCGCCAACTTCCGCCCAGTCCAAGGCGGTTGATCGGCAGGGAGGCCGATCTGGCGGCGCTGGACCGGTCGTTGAGCCCGGGCGGCGGCGCGCCGGACGGAACCTTCGTGGTGACCGGCCCGGCGGGAGTGGGGAAGACGGCTTTGGCCGCCCAGTGGTTGCGCGGCCAGGCCGGGCGCTTCCCGGACGGTCAGTTGTACGCCGATCTGCGCGGGTACGCGCCGGGTGGGCCGGCCGATCCGGCCGAGGCACTGGGCGCGTTCCTGCGGGCGTTCGGGATCTCGCCGGTGCCCCGTGGTCTGGCGGAGGGCGCCGCGCTGTGGCGTTCGCTGGCGGCCGAGCGGCGGATCGCCGTACTGCTGGACAACGCCTCGACGGCGGCCCAGGTCCGCCCGCTGCTGCCGGGTTCGGACGGCACGGTGGTCGTGGTGACGAGTCGGCGCCGGCTCACCGGGCTGGGGATAGACGGCGCGGTGTTCCGCGCGCTGGCACCGCTCGCGCCGGAGGCGTCGGCCGAGATCCTCGTCGAGCGGGTGGGCGAGCGCCGGGTGGCCGACGAGAGCGTCGCCGCGGCCGAGGTGGTGGACGCCTGTGCCGGGCTGCCGTTGGCGATCTGCCTGGCCGCGGCGCGGATCGCGGCGCGCCCGGCCCAGCCGCTCGCGGCGACCGCCGAGATGCTCGGGCGCGGTACCGACCGGCTGGCGGCGCTGAACGTGGAAGGGGAGACGGTGCGGGGCCTGCTGGACGCCTCCTACGGTGTGCTGGAGCCGGCGGCCGCCCGGCTGTACGGCCTGCTGGGCCTGCTGCCGTTCGCCGAGTTCACCCTGGAGAACGCCGCCGTCCTCGCGGACACCGACCTGGCCGGGGCCGACCGGCTGCTGGACGGTCTGATCGATGTGCACCTGCTGGAGGAGAAGGGCCCGGAGCGGTTCCGTTTCCACGACCTGGTCCGGCTGCACGCCGGGGCGCGCGGGGCGGAGGTCCGTGACGCGGGCCCGACCAGGGCCGCCCTCGACCGGATCGTCGACTGGTACCTCGCCACCGCCACGGCCGCCGAGGCCGTCGTCTCGCCGAGCCACCGCACCCTCGCCCGCGACTACCTGACCCACCCGCTCCTCCCGGCCCGGGAGTTCGCGGACGACGTCCGGGCCCTGGAATGGCTGGACGGGGAGCGCGACCGGCTGGCCGACGTCCTGCGCTGGTGCGAGGAGCTGGACCGCCCCGCCGCCGCCTGGCAACTCGCCGACGCCATGTGGCCGTTGTTCCTGCGGCTGCGCCCCGCTGGGCTGTGGGTGGCGGCCCACCGGATCGGTCTGCGGGCGGCCCGGGCGGCGCAGGACCGGAACGGCGAGCTGCGGATGCTCACCTCCGGCGGGGCGGGCCTGCGGAACGCGGGAGAAGGGGAGGAGTCGGCGCGTTGGTACGGCGAGGCCCTCGACCTCGCCCGCTCCATGGACCACCGGCTGGGCCAGGCGCAGGCGCTGAACGGGCTCGGCCAGGCCCATCGGCTGGCCGGTCGACTGGACGCCGCCGCCGAGTGCCTGCACGAGGTGATCCGGCTCCGCGAGGCCGAGCACTACGTACGCGGTGCGGCGCTGGCCCGGCTGGCGTACGGCGAGGTGCTGTTGCTGGCGGACCGGGCGGCCGAGGCGGTGGAGCCCATCGAGCGGGCCCGCCGTGAGCTGTCCTCGGTCGGGGACGGCTACGAGGAGGCCCGTGCGATGGCCTTCCTTGGTCTGGCGTACGGCACGCTGGGCCGGGACAAGCCGGCCCACGACTGCTTCGAGCAGGCCCTCGCGGGCTTCCGGGCCCGGCGGTCGGCGCACTGGGAGGCGCGGACGCTGGAACTCGCCGGTCAGGTCGAGGAGTCGCGCGGCCGTCCCGAGGCGGCACGGGCCCGGTTCGAGCAGTCCCGGGCCCGGTACACGCAGCTCGGCGCCGCGGCCGAGGCGGCCAGACTGGCCGGCCGCCTCGCCGCGTACGCCGTCGATCCCGCCGGTGATCCCGCCAGTGATCCTGCCGTTGATCCTGCTGTCACCCCCCGCCCCGGCGAGCCGCGGTCCTGAGCCGGGGCCGTCCCGGCTCGGGGGTGCGGTAGCCGGTGAGGTCGACCCGGGTGAGTTCGGTCAGCCGTCGCCCGGCGGCGAGCCAGGCGTGCGCCAGCGAGCCGAGCGCCGGCGGCGGGACCGGTCCGCCGGGCGGCGCGCAGGCCCGCAGGACGAGCCGGGCCCCGGTCCGGGCGAGCAGCAGTACGGCTCCCGTCCGGTCCTCGGCCGTGGCCAGCGCACATCCGGGGTGCGCGGTCAGCACCCCGGCGAGCCGCGCGTGGAGGTCCGCCCCGGGGAACGGCCCGAGGTGCAGCACATCGGCGTACCGCCGTCGGCGGAAGCCCGCCGGCTCGGTGAGGTCGGCCGCGAGGTGCTCGTCCACGAAGCCGGGCCCGGGCCGGTCGCCGAGGTCGGGGCGCGGCCGGTCCGCGACCAGCAGTCCGTGGCGGACGCCGGCCGGGGACACCACCACCGCCTCGAACACCACCGCCGGGGAGCCGGCCACCGGCGCCAGCCGCACGGTGTGCGGTCCGCTGGTCACCCCGCCCGCCGGAAGTCCGGCAGGAGCGGGGCGTCCAGCGGAGCGGGCAGCGGCAGCGGCGCCGGCTCCGGGCCGTGCGCGGGCTGGCCGAGCCCGAGCACCCGGTACAGCAGCCGACGGGCGTTGCGGTCGAAGCGGCCGGGTTCGGAGCTGATCCGGTCGGCGATGGCCGTGTAGTCCTCCGGGCGGTACTGCTCGGCGGCGTAGGCGAGTTGCCCGGTGAGCGGGTGTCCGGGGGCGAGCGCGGGCGCCGTCCGGGCGAGCTGGGCGGACGGCGAGCGCGGGTTGACGTGGTGGTGCGGGTACTCGGCGAGCAGCACGGGGGCGCCGGTCATCGCGCCGTACAGGGTGACCGAGCCGTGGTCGCCGATGATGTAGTCCGCGGCGACCAGCAGCGGCCGCCAGTCCGTCTCCGGCGGCACGACCGAGACGGCCCCGCGCGCGGTGGCCATCGCCCAGGAGCGCACCTGCCAGGGGCTGTGCGCCGCGGCGATGTTCGGATGGGCCAGCAGCGCGGTGCGGTAGCCCGGCCGGGGCAGTTCGGTGGTGAGCCGGGGCAGGACGGTGTCGAGCCGGGTGAACAGCGAGCCGGCCCCCCAGGTGGAGGAGACCAGGACGAGCTTCTCCTCCGGTCGCAGCCCCAGGGCCGTCCGGTAGTGCTCCCGGTGCGGCAGTGCGGCGGCGATCCGGTCGTAGCAGGGGTCGCCGACCACCTCGGCGATCGGCAGGGCCTCCGGGCAGTTGCGCCCGAGTTCGGCCAGTTCCTCCTGGTGGGCCAGCGCGAACGAGACCGGGACGAGCCGGCCCTCCCAGCACAGGTAGTCCGGGCCGAGCTTGCGGGCCGGCCGCTCGCCGTCCGGTCCGCCGCCCCGGGGCAGCTTGATGTTGCCCGCCCCGTGCGGGAGCCGGACGACCGGCCCGTGCAACTGCTCCATCCCCTGCGAGCCGGCCGCCAGGACGAGGTCGAACTCGCGCCGGACGGCCTGCTCCCAGGGCAGTACGGTGGCGCCGAGGGCGAGCAGCGCCTCGGCCGTGCCCCGGTTGAACATGTGCGGCGCCACCGTGAACTGCACGTGGATCCGCAGGTCCGAGGCGAGCAGCGAGTAGAAGTCGTGCAGCCGCTGGGCGTACACCATGGTCTGGGCGACGACCAGGACCTTCTTGCGGTCCCGCAGCGTCTCCAGCGGCCAGGCCGCGCCGTGGGGCGTCCCGTTCGTGCGGTGGCTGTCGTGCGTCCCGTAGGTGGTCGTGATGTCCTGTTCCCCGTGCACCAAGGTCATTCCGTTCCCCCTCCTTGATCGCAGGTCGGGGCCGTCGACGGGCCCC
Source organism: Streptomyces sp. CBMA123 (assembly GCF_014596465.1). Lineage (GTDB taxonomy): Bacteria > Actinomycetota > Actinomycetes > Streptomycetales > Streptomycetaceae > Kitasatospora. The sequence continues at coordinate 63,278 of NZ_MECK01000135.1, forward strand.
GCCGCCGATGCTCCCCGGGCCGGCTGGCGGATTCATTGACGAGACCTGGCGCGGGCTTGCGGAAACCTTGTGTCCGCTTGCCGCCGGGGCGTGGGATCGCTGGACACCGGGTAGGGTACTGAGTGCCTTTACGAGGGGTACTGAGTGCCGTATTCTCTCGATGGAGCCTCTGACGCCAGTCGAAGAGATCCGACACGGCATGCCGGTCCAGGTGGCGCTTGCGGCGCGAGGACGGCTGCCGGGCCGGACTTGGCACTCAGTACCCTCGGCCTGACCTGAGGCCATGGATCCAGTGCATCCGTGCACCCGTGACAGGAGAAACCGCTCATGAGCTTGAGGATCGTCGTCTGTGTGAAGTACGTGCCGGACGCGACGGGTGACCGTCGTTTCGCGGACGACCACACCACCGACCGGGAGGGTGTGGACGGCCTCCTGTCGGAGCTGGACGAGTACGG
>NZ_MECK01000136.1 GCF_014596465.1 Streptomyces sp. CBMA123
CCTGACCCCTGCCCCGGCTGATGCCTGACGCCTGATGCCGCCTCTGGGCGCCTCCCCCGGCCGGGGTGGGGCGCACGGGGGCGGCGAGCCGTTGCGGCACCCCTGACGAAGGACTTCGAGCGGAGGACAGGAATGACGGGCGGTCCCCGGTCCGGAATGCCCCGGCTGCTGCGCGGCGGCATGGGCGCGGCAGCGGTCGGCCTGCTGCTGATCTACAACTCGGTGGACACCGGGCCGAGCAAGAACACGGCGGCCGGCCAGGCCGCTCCCCCGGCGGCCGTCGCCCCCGCCGTCCCGGGAGCGGTGGCGGCCGCCGCCACCGCGAACGCCTCGCCCGCGGCGCCGGGCTCACCGGTGCTCAAGCGGGCCAAGCCGACCCGGCTGCGGATCCCGCAGATCGCGGTGGACGCGCCGTTCACCGAGCTCACCCTCAACCCGGCCGGACAGCTCAACGCGCCGCCGCCGGACGACAAGAACCTGGTCGGCTGGTACCGCGACGGCGTCACCCCGGGCGAGCGCGGCAGCGCCGTCGTCGCCGGGCACGTGGACACCACCAAGGGACCGGCGGTCTTCCTGCTGCTGAGCCTGCTGCTGCCCGGCAACAAGGTCGAGGTGAGCCGCGCCGACGGCACCGTCGCGGTCTTCACCGTCGACGCGGTGGAGACCTTCGCCAAGAACGCCTTCCCGGACCAGAAGGTGTACGGCAAGACCCCGGACGCCCAGCTCCGGCTGATCACCTGCGGCGGCACCTACGACAAGAAGCAGCGGGACTACCTGGACAACGTGGTGGTCTTCGCCCACCTGGAGTCCTCGCACAAGGCCTGACGCACACGACGGCCGCTGCTCCCCGGTGGGTCGGGGAGCAGCGGCCGTCGCGTACCGGCCCGCGGGTCAGCCGCGGACGGTGGCTTCGAAGGCGTGGAGGTAGGGGTTGACCGGGCGGACGGCGACGACGTCGAGGCCGGCCTCCTGCATCAGGTGGACCATGCTGCCCTCGGAGTGCTTGGCGCCGCCGACGTTGAGCATCAGCATCAGGTCCATGGCGGTGGTGAAGCGCATCGAGGGGCTGTTGTCGACGAGGTTCTCGACCACGACGACGCGGGCGCCGGGGCGGGCCACGGCGACCACGTTGGCGAGGGTGCGGCGGGTGCTGTCGTCGTCCCACTCCAGGATGTTCTTGATGATGTAGAGGTCGGCGCGCACCGGGATCTCCACCCGGCAGTCGCCCGGCACCAGGCGGGCGCGGGCGGAGAAGGCGCCGCCGTCCTGCAGCCGGGGGTCGGCGCCGGCGACGACCTTGGGCAGGTCGAGCAGGGTGCCGTGGAGGGCCGGGTGCTTCTCCAGCAGGCTGGCCAGCACGTGGCCCTGGCCGCCGCCGATGTCCGCGACCGAGTCGATGCCGGTGAGGTCCAGGTAGGCGGCGAAGTCCTTGGCGGACTGCCGGCTGGAGGTGGTCATCGCCTTGTCGAAGACCTTCGCCGAGTCACCGGCGTCGCTGTGCAGGTAGTCGAAGAACTCCTTGCCGAACAGGTCGGGGAAGACGTTGCGCCCGGAGCGGACCGCCTCGTCCAGCTTCGGCCAGGCCTCCCAGGTCCACGGCTCGGTGCACCAGAGGGCGATGTGGCGCAGGGAGTTGGGGGCGTCCTCGCGCAGCAGCCGGGACATCTCGGTGTGCTCGAAGTGGTCGTCGCCGGTCTCGGCGAAGAGCCCGTAGCAGGTGAGGGCGCGCAGCAGCCGGCGCAGTTGGCGGGGTTCGGTGTCGAGCTGTGCGGCGAGTTCGGTGACTCCGGTCGGGGTGTCGCCGAGGACGTCGGCGACACCGAGCCGGGCGGCGGCACGGACGGCGGCGGCACAGGCGGCGCCGAAGACGAGCTCGCGCAGGCGCATCGCCGGCTGGGCGGTGGGGTTGACGGGTGCGGTGGTCATGGGCTGGTCCTTCTCGATCGGGGGCGTCAGCAACGGCCGGACGGCTCGGAGAGCGAGCAGGTGTTGCGGGCGAAGGAGTTGTCGGAGCCGGTGTCGCGGTCGGCGAGGTCGGCCGGGCCGTTGCCGCTCAGGTGGTTGTCGGCGACGGTCGCCCGGGTGTTGGGGATGCCGACGGCGCTCTTGACGAGGACGATGCCGCCGGAGAAGTCCGAGGCGCCGACGTTGTCGTGGACCTCGTTGTCGGTGACCCGGGTGTCCTCGGTGCCGGTGAGGACGATGCCGGCACCCTGGATGGCGCCGAGGCGCGGGTTGGCCGGGCAGAACTTGTTGTTGGCGACCACCCGGTTGTGCCGGACGTCGAGGTCCCCGGCGCGGGGCACGCCCTCGTCGCCGACCACGAAGACGCCGCTGCAGTTGCCGCTGATCCGGTTGCCCTGGACGGTCAGCACGCGCAGTCGGCGCACGGTGACGCCGACCCGGTTGCCGGTGAGCTCGTTGCCCTCGACGACGGTGCCCCCCGTGTCGGGCGCGCCGCCCTCGCGGTAGGCGTAGTTGGCGAGGAAGACGCCGGACTGGCCGTTGTCCACCGAGCGGTTGCCGAGGATGGCGGCCTTGGTGGAGATCTCCTGGCTGATGCCCTGCTGGGCGTTGTCGTGGACGTAGGTGGCGCGGACGGTCAGGCCGGTGGTGCCGCTGGCGTCGATGCCGTTCTTGCGGAAGCCGGTGACGGCCAGGGCCTCGACGGTGACGCCGGGCAGCGGGGCCGCCTCGGTGCCGACCACGCAGACGCCGTGCCCGGCGGTGGCGCAGGCGTTCTCGGTGCCGTCCCCGGGGGTGATCACGCTGGCCGGTCCGGAGCCGCGCAGGGTGAGGTCGGGGGTGGCGATGCGGACGCTGCCGCGGTAGGTGCCGGCGAGGAGCTGGACGGTGTCGCCGGGCCGGGCGGCATCGACGGCCTGCTGGATCGATTCTCCCGGCTGGACGAGGTGCACGGTGCCACCGGCGGCGTGTGCCGCGGGTGCGGCGGCCAGGGTGGCGAGGACGGTGGTCAGGGCGGTGGTCATTGCGGTGGCGGCGGCGGTGGCCGCGGCGAGGTGGTGGACCCGACGCGTGGGCATGAGTGGTGACCTGTCTTTCGGCGCGCTCGGTGAGGCGGTGGGACGGTGCGGGGGTACGGCGGCGCGGGGGTGCGGGGGTGCGGGGGTGCAGGGGTGGGACGGTGCGGCGGTGGGGCGTGGTGCTCGGGGAGGCGCTCCGACCCGCCGTGTGCGGGTGGTGACGTTCGGTGAGTACGGCCGAGTCGACGGTACGGTCGCCTCCCGGGGGCCGCCACCAGGGCTGGGCTGCCGGACTGACGGGGCGTCGGCCACTGGTGGGACGGCCCGGCGTGGCGTGCGTACCCGGCGCGAGCCCGGGCCCGCGCGCCGTCGCCCGCCGGGACCGTGGCATGCTCGGGGCCATGAGCACCGCGCCCGAACCGACCGCCGCCGCCCGCCGTAACCCGATCGGCGCCCACGTCCCGGTGGCCGGCCGCGGCCTGGCCGGGACGGGACTGGCGTACGCGCGCAAGGTCGGCGCCGAGACGGTGCAGGTGTTCGTGGCCAACCCGCGCGGCTGGGCCACTCCCGCGGGCAACCCGGCCCAGGACGAGGAGTTCCGTACGGCCTGCGCCGAGCAGGGCGTCCCGGCCTGGGTGCACGCGCCGTACCTGATCAACTTCGGCTCGGACAACCCGGCCACCCGGGAGCGCTCGGCCGACTCGCTCCGGCACTCGCTGCACCGCGGGCACGCGATCGGCGCGCTCGGCGTCGTGCTGCACACCGGCTCGGCGGTCGGGACGGCGCCCGGCGGCGGCTCGCGCCGGGCCGAGGCGATGGCGCAGGTGCGCGCCGACGTCCGGCCGCTGCTGGACGAACTGGACGCGCTCGGCGACGACGCTCCCTGGCTGCTGCTGGAGCCGACCGCCGGCCAGGGCAGCTCGCTCTGCTCGCGGCTGGAGCAGCTGGCCGAGTACGTGGAGGCCCTGGACGGGCACCCCAAGGTGGGCGTCTGCCTGGACACCTGCCACGCCTTCGCCGCCGGGCACGACCTGGCCGCGCCCGGCGGGGTGACGGCCGCGCTGGACGCCCTGTCCTCGGCGGCCGGCCCGGGCCGGCTGCGGCTGATCCACGCCAACGACTCGGAGGACGTGGTCGGCGCCCGCAAGGACCGGCACGCCAACATCGGTGCCGGGATGATCGGCGCGGAGCCGTTCCGCGAGCTGTTCGAGCACCCGGAGACGGCCGGGGTGCCGCTGCTGGTGGAGACCCCGGACCGCAAGCACGGCGGGGACGGCACCGGGCACGCGATGGACATCGCGGTGCTGCGGGAGCTGCGCGAGCGGGCGGCCGTCCCGGTCTGAGGTCCGCCGAGGCAGCCGGACTGCCGGAGCTGCCGGAGCTGCCGGTCGGGCGGGGCGGTGGGAGGCTGGAACGAGTCACGCCGCCGGGGCGGACAGCCCGGCCGCCAAGGCGACCGTGGACCGGGTGCGCGCCGCCGTGCACGCCGTACCGGGCGCGGACGCCAAGGTCGGCGGGAACACCGCCGTGATCCTGGACGCCGGGCGGGCCGCCGGGAACGACAACCGGGCGATCATCCCGCTGCTGGTGCTCGGGGTGGTGCTGGTGATCCTCGCCGTGCTGCTGCGGGCCGTCACCGCGCCACTGGTGCTGATCGCGACGGTGGTGCTGTCGTACGTGGCGACGCTCGGGATCAGTGCGCTGTTCTGCGCGCACGTCGTCCACTTCCAGGGCGAGGACAACGCGTTCCCGCTGTTCGTCTTCGTCTTCCTGGTCGCGCTGGGGATCGACTACAACATCTTCCTGATGACCCGGATACGGGAGGAGTCCACCCGGCACGGCACCCGGCAGGGCGCGCTGGTCGGGCTGTCCGCGACCGGCGGGGTGATCACCTCGGCCGGGCTGATCCTGGCCGGCACCTTCGCCGTGCTGGGGACACTGCCGCTGGTGGGCCTGGCCGAGATCGGCTTCGCGGTGGCGCTGGGCGTGCTGCTGGACACCCTGGTGGTGCGTTCGGTGCTGGTCACCGCGCCGACCATGGACCTGGACCGGCACATGTGGTGGCCGGGGCGGCTCTCCCGGCGGCCGGACGTGGTGGCGGCGGAGCCGGGCGGCCCCGGGGGCGGCGGACAGGCGTGAGCCCGGGAACCGCTGCGGCGGTCCCCGGGCTCACGTGCGGATCAGCCGGATCAGCAGTCGCCGATACAGGCGTCCTCCATGTCCGAGTGGACGTTCAACCACTGGGCGTGCGGGCCGAACAGGCCGACACCGGCCGAACCCGACTCCAGGCTCGCGCTGGACGAGGAGTCCGACGCGTGCCACGCCGCCATCGCCGGCGCCGGCGCCGCGAGGGCGGCGGCACCCGTCACCACGGTGATCACGGCGAACTTGCGGATGTTCCCACGAAGCGACATCTGATGTCCCTTTGGCTTGTCTCTGGTCCTCAACCCACCTCCCCGAACGGCCAGTTCGAGCCGATTCGACGGGCCGGGAGACGCCCCACCGGGAGGCGCCGGGCCAAGGTTGGCACACGAACCCGCACCGGCGGGCGCGCGCCGCAACCGCGCTGGGACATTCGGGTGACACATCTCCCCCTGCCGGACGAACGCGGTCGTACGCCTGCATTCCGGGTCGAACGGCCTCGCGGGGCGCGCCGGACGAGTGCCCGTCCGAAGAGCGTACGGCCGTAAGTCTTGCGGTGATCCGCCGAGCGGAATGAACAAATCCCATCGATTTGGTGCAAGATGCCGCCCGGTCCGAGCATGAACGGTCGCTCCACCGAGCGCGAGCAGGACCACGAAAGGCGCACCACCCTCATGCAGACCAGCCCCGCCGCACCCCGGCAGGCGACCCGACCGAGCAGCCCGGCCGACCCTGATCCGGCCGACCCTGGTCCGGCCGGCCCGGGGCAGGTCACCCCCGCTCCCCCGAAGAACGGCCGCCGCTTCGGGCTGCCGACCGCCACCGCCCTGGTGATGGGCAACATCATCGGCGGCGGCATCTTCATGATCCCGGCCGCGGTGGCGCCGTTCGGGACGGTCAGCCTGCTCGCCTTCGTCGTCCTCACCGTGGGCGCGATCGCGCTGGCGCTGGTCTTCGGGCAGCTGGCCCGGCGCAACCCGCGCACCGGCGGGCCGTACGTCTACGCCCGGGAGGCCTTCGGGGACTTCGCCGGCTTCCTGTCGGCCTGGTCCTACTGGATCACCACCTGGGTCAGCAACGCCGCGCTCGCGGTGGCCGCCGTCGGCTACCTGGACGTACTGGTGCCGCTCCACCACAGCGTCCCGCTGGAGATCACCGCCGCGCTGGCCTTCCAGTGGCTGCCCGCGCTGGCCAACCTGGCCGGCACCCGGTTCGTCGGCGCCGTCCAACTCGTCTCCACCGTACTGAAGTTCATCCCGCTGCTGCTGGTCTCGGTGGGCGGGCTGTTCTTCTTCGACCCGAAGAACATCGGGCCGTTCGACGCCAGCGGCCAGGGCTGGATGGGCGGCATGACGGCCGCCGCGGCGATCCTGCTGTTCAGCTACCTGGGCGTGGAGTCGGCCGCGATGAGCGCCGGGCAGGTCCGCGACCCGGAGCGCAACGTCGGCCGGGCCAGCGTGCTCGGCACCAGCGGCGCCGCCGTGGTCTACCTGCTGGGCACCCTCGCGGTGTTCGGCACCGTCGCGCACCAGCAGCTGGTCAGCTCCAGCGCGCCGTTCTCCGACGCCATGAACGGCATGTTCGGCGGCACCTGGGGCGGCACGGTGATCGCCGTCGCCGCGCTGATCTCGATGACCGGCGCACTCAACGGCTGGACCCTGCTCGCCGCCCAGGCCCCGTACGCGGCCGCCAAGGACGGGCTGTTCCCGGCCGCCTTCGGCAAGGAGAAGCGCGGCGTGCCGACCTTCGGCGTGATCGCCAGCGTCGCCCTCGCCTCGGTGCTGACCATCGCCAACTTCGCCAGCGGCGCCAAGGGCGCGTTCGACATGCTGGTGCTGGTCACCACCTTCACCGCGGTGGTGCCCTACCTGCTCTCCACCGCCGCCCAGCTGTACTGGCTGGTACGCGGCGCCACCGAGAAGGTCAACGGCCCCCACCTGGTGCGCGACGCCGTGCTCGGCCTCGGCGCCTTCGCCTTCTCGCTCTGGCTCCTGGCCGGCGCCGGCTACGCCGCCGTCTACCAGGGCGTGCTGTTCCTGTTCGCCGGGATCCTGGTCTACGTCTGGATGGCCGGGCGTCGGCGGGTCCGGCCCGCCGAGGGCGACGCCGGCTGACGTCCCGTTGGCCCCCGGCCGGCCCGCCGACCTCCCACCGCCCCGCCCGCTGACCCGAACGCCCCGGTCGGCGGGCGGGTCGGCGGGGCGGGGCCTAGGTTGCGGTGCCAGGGGGCCATCGAGCGAAAGGCTGTTACTGGCATGGCTGGCAAGTTCGAGCTGTACACGGACGAGAGCGGGATGCACCGGTTCCGGCTCAAGGCGAGCAACGGGTCCGTCGTGGTCACCGGCGACCCGCACGAGAGCAAGGACGACTGCCTGAGGAGCATCGAGTCGATCCGCAAGCTCGCGCCGTACGCGGAGCTCAAGGAGACGGCCGGCTCGGCCTGAGGCGACACCGGACGGAACACGCGGGTCGGCGGTGCAAATCGCCGACCCGCGTTCGCTTGTACGACAGATCCCTTTGGCCGGGTGCACGCCGGGCGCGGACACAACTCAGGCATGCGCGTCGCCATCGTCACCGAATCCTTTCCTCCAGAGGTCAACGGAGTCGCCCACAGCGTGCTGCGGACGGCCGAGCACCTGCTCCGCCGGGGCCACCGGCCCCTCGTCGTCACCCCCGCGCCGGCGCGAGGCGCCCAGTGTCCGCCGCAGACCTTCGGCACCGGGGCCGAGGCGGAGCGGATCCCCGTGGTGCACATCCCGTCGATGCCGCTGCCCGGGTACCCCCAGGTGCGGATCGCACTGCCCAGCCGGCAGCTGGCGGCCGCGCTCACCGGGCACCGGCCCGACATCGTCCACCTGGCCAGCCCGTTCGTCCTGGGCGCGCGCGGGATGCAGGTCGCGACCCGGCTCGGGGTGCCCGCGGTGGCCGTCTACCAGACCGATCTCGCCGGGTACGCCCACGCCTACCGGGCCGGGCGGGGGGTCGGGGAAGCCGCGGCCTGGCGCCGGATCCGAGCGGTGCACCGGGCCGCCGCCCGCACCCTGGCGCCGTCCACCCCCGCCGCGCAGGACCTGACCGCGCACGGGGTACCCCGGGTCCAGCTGTGGCCGCGCGGGGTGGACTCGGTGCGCTTCCACCCCCGGCACCGGGACGAGGCCCTGCACCGGGCGCTCGCCCCCGGCGGGGAGGTCCTGGTCGGGTACGTCGGGCGGCTGGCGCCGGAGAAGCGGGTCGACCTGCTGGCCGCCGCCTCCGCCCTGCCCGGGGTGCGGGTGGTGGTGGTCGGGGACGGCCCGTCGGCGCCCGGACTCAAGGCCTCGATGCCCGGTGCGGTGTTCCTCGGGCGCCGCACCGGCGAGGAACTGGCGCGATGTTTCGCGACCCTGGACGTGTTCGTCCACACCGGCCCGCTGGAGACCTTCTGCCAGACCATCCAGGAGGCGATGGCCAGCGGCGTCCCCGTGATCGGCCCGGCCGCCGGCGGCCCGCTCGACCTGGTCGCCCACCACCGCACCGGGCTGCTGGTACCGCCCCGGGACGGCGCGGCGGTCGCCCGGGCGGTCGCCGAGCTGGCCGCCGACCCGGCCCGGCGGGCCGCGTACGGGCAGGCCGGGCGGGCCGAGGTGACCGCCCGGACCTGGGAGGCGGTCGGGGACCTGCTGCTGCGGCACTACGCCGAGGTGCTGGCGGAGCACCGGGGGTCGGCGGTGACAGCGGTGTCGACGGTGGCGGGGTCGACGGTGACGGGGTCGGCGGTGACGGGGTCGGCGGTGGCGCCGGGCGTCGCCCAGGCAGCTTCCGCCATGCCGGTCCTGCCGGAGGAGCTGCCGGCATGACGCCCCTGCCCCACGACGGGCCGCTGACGATCGTGCGGCTCGCCAACTTCGTCACCCCGGTCTCCGGCGGTCTGCGCACCGCGCTGCGCCATCTGGGCGCCGGGTACCGGGCGGCCGGGCACCGGCCGGTGCTGATCGTGCCCGGTGAGCGGCGCTCCGAGGAGGACACCGAGCAGGGCCTGGTCATCACCCTCCCCGGCCCCGTCCTGCCGGCCAGCGGCGGCTACCGGCTGCTCACCGACCGACGGGCGGTGGCCGCCGAACTGACCCGGCTCAGCCCCGACCGGCTGGAGGTCTCCGACCGTACGACCCTGCGCTGGACCGGCGGTTGGGCCCGCCGGCACGGCGTCCGCTCGGTGATGGTCTCGCACGAGAGCGCCACCGGGCTGCTGGGCACCTGGGGCGTGCCCGGCCCGCTGGCCGTCGCGGCCGCCGACCGGCTCAACGCGGCGACCGCCCGCGCCTACGACTCGGTGCTCTGCACCACCGACTGGGCGGCGGCCGAGTTCCGCCGGATCGGCGTGCCCAACCTGGTCCGGGCACCGCTCGGGGTGGACCTGACGGCGATGCGCCCACTGCCGACGGACGTACGGGCCGTGCGGCGGGCCCGGTACGCGGCGCCCGGTGACGTCCTGCTGGTGCTCTGCTCCCGGCTCTCGGCCGAGAAGCGGCCCGAACGGGCGATCGAGGCACTGGCCCGGCTGCGGGCGCGGGGGCTGCCCGCCGTCCTGACGGTGGCCGGGACCGGTCCGCTGCGGGAGCGGCTGGCCGCCCGGGCCGCGCGGCTGCGACTGCCGGTGCGCTTCCTCGGCCACCTGAACGGGCGCGCGGAACTGGCCGGACTGCTGGGCAGTGCCGACGTGGTGCTGGCCCCCGGGCCGGTGGAGACCTTCGGGCTGGCCGCGCTGGAGGCGCTGGCCTGCGGCACGCCGGTCGCGGTCAGCCGCTCCTCCGCGCTGCCCGGACTGGTCGGGCTCGCCGGGGTGGCCGCCGTCGACTCCGGGGCCGGATTCGCCGCCGCTGTCAGGGAGTTGCTGGGGCGACCGGAGTCGGTACGGCGGGCGGCCGCCCGGGCGCAGGCCGAACGGTACGGCTGGCCGGCGGCGGTGGCGGCCTTCCTGGCGGCGCACGGGGTGCGGGAGTCCGGCGCGGCGGGCGGGGTGCGGGAGTCCGGCGCGGCGCGGGGGTTCGGCGAGGACGGGCGTCTTGGCGGGGAGGAGCGGAACTCCGGTGCACGGCAGAGGGGTCGGGATGAGCGTGCTGGACGCCGGGCCTGACCGGGCGGCGGAGGACCGGCCGACCGCGGGCGAGCTGCTGCGCTTCGTCGCGCTCGGGGACTCGCTGACCGAGGGGATCGGGGACCAGGTCGGCGAGCGGTGGCGCGGCTGGGCCGCCGTCCTCGCCGAGTCGCTGGCCCCCGAGGGGCGGACCGTCGAGTTCACCAACCTGGCCTACAGCGGCGCCCAGACGGCAGATCTGACGACTCGTCAACTACCGGTGGCGCTGTCCCGGCGCCCCCAGCTGGCAGCCGTACTGGTCGGCGGGAACGACACCCTGCGGGGCGGCTTCGACATCCGGCGCACCACCCTGGAGCTGGACGCCACCCTGGGCGAACTGTCCGGCCACGGCGCCGTGTTGCTCACCGCCTGCCTGCCCGACCCCGGCACCCTGCTCCGCCTCCCGGCACCGCTCGCCCGCCCGCTGGCCCGACGGATGCGCGCGGTCAACACCGTGGTGCACGCCCTCACCGCGCGGCACCGGGCCGTACACCTGCACATCGCCCGACTGCCCTGGTGCGACCAGCGGCGACTGCTGAGCGTGGACCGCCTCCACCCCAGCGCCGAGGGACACCACCTGATCGCCCGCCGGTTCCACGAACTGCTCGGCACGGCCGGGCACCCGCTCGGCCCGCCACCCGCCGTCGAACCCGCCGAACCCCCGCCTGGCCGGACCGCCGACCTCTGGTGGATGGCCACCCGGGGCACCCGCTGGGTCGCCGCCCGCAGCACCGACCTGCTGCCGGGCCTGCTCGCCCTGGCGGCGGTGGAGGGCGCCGCCCGGCTGCGCGGGTCGAGCGGGCGGCACGACGAACAGATGGCCCGGGCGGCGGCCCAGGCGCTGGCCTCGCTGGGGTGAGGACGCGGGCGGGTCCGGTCGGTCCGGTCGGTTCGAGGGCGCGGGGACGAGGCGTGAGGCCGAGGCGAGTGCATCGCGAGCGATCCGCGCAGGAGTTCGGCGGGAACCATGAGCTCCGACGGGGGTGTCGTCCCCGGGGAACGATGTGGCGGAGGGAGCCGGGGTGGAAGCGTCGGGCATGACGGGACGGGGGATCCTGGCCGCGGCCGGGGTGCTGTTCCCGGACGGGCAGGGGCGGGTGCTGGTGGTGCGACTGCCGTACGACCGGAAGCACCCGGTGGCGATCCCCGGCGGCGGGTGGGAGCCGGCCGACCTCTCGCCGCGGGAGACGGCGGAGCGGGAGATCGCCGAGGAGCTGGGGTTCACGCCCCGGCTGGGGTCGCTGGCCTGCGTCGACTGGGCGATGTCTCGGACCCGTCCGCCGATCGTGGCGTACCTGTACTGGGCCGAGCCGCTGACGGTGGAACAGGTGGCGGCGATCCGGCCGGACGCCGCAGAGGTCGGCGGTTGGGTGTGGCTGACCGCGGAGGAGGCGGGGCACGCCCTGCCGCCACGGCTGTCCCGGCGGGTGACGGCCTGTCTGCGGGCACCGCGGACGGCCGGGCCGCTGGAACTGGAGGACAGCCGGCCGGCCGGGCACACCCTGCGGTCGCTGCCCGCCGACGGGCCGGCACCCGAGTACACCGGGCTGGCCGCGGCGCCCGGGCTGGCCGCGGGCTCGGAGTCGGGAACGGGAACGGGAACGGGAACAGGAACAGGAACAGGGTCGGAGCTGGCGTCGGGGTCGGACCTGGCTCCAGGGTCGGCGGGGGTGGCGGCGGCGGAGCCACCGATGGACCGGGACACCTACTACGCCACCCGGCCACGGATCCGGGCGAAGGCGCGGGCGCTGTTCACCGACGGTGACGGCCGGGTGCTGCTGGTGCGGCTGCGTCCGTGGGACGGGCCGCGCGGGCGGGTGCCGTACTGGACGCTGCCGGGCGGCGGGGTCGAAGCGGACCGGGAGACGCCCCGGATGGCGGCGCGCCGGGAGATCCGCGAGGAACTGGGCTGGGAGGTCGAGCCGGGGCCGCTGCTGGCGCTGGACTGGCAGCCCGGGGTGGCAGCCGACCCGGGGGCCGACCCGGCGACCGGCCGGGACACCGCCGTCCTGGTGTACGTGTACGACGGCGGCCCGGTGACGGCGGAACAGCTCTCCTCGATCACGCTGCAGGAGCAGGAGCTGGTGGAGTGGCGGCTGTGCGGTTCGGACGAGGCGCGGGCGCTGCTGTCCGGGCCGTCCTGGAGCCGGGTCGCCGCCGCGTTGGCGGCCCGGGCGCGGTCGGGCGGGCCGGTCGAGCTGGTGCGCGGGCGGGCCGCCGCTCCGGGGGTTGGGAACCCTCCGGCGGGTGAACACTGGGGGCATGCAGAACGCGATCACTGAGGTGCTGACCGGTCGGCGGGTCGAGGCGGTCAGCGGCGGAGTCCGGCTCGACCTACGGCTCGACGGGCCGGTGACGGTACGGGTGGCGCACGAGTTCCGCTTCGCGGCGCCGTCCTTCGCCGCGCCGGAGGAGGTCGAGCACTTCTTTCCGGCGCTCACCTTCCGGCCGACCCCGCCCCTGCTGGCGCTGGTCGGCCGAACCGTCGACGCCGCCCGGATCACCCTGGCCGGCGGCCTGGAGCTGGGTTTCGCTGAGGGCGGTGCGCTGTCCGTCCCGCCGCACGCGCTGCTCGCACCGTGGAGCGTGCTGACCGCCGCCGGCGCGGTGTGCGCGGGGCTCGCGGGCGGCGAGGTCCGGTGGACGGAGCCCGGCGGGGCGTGAGCCGCCGCCGGGGCCTCCTCCGCGGCCCGGTCCCGTCGTCGGACCGGGCCCCGTACCCGGTCAGACCTCCAGGTCGGCCTCGATCCGGGTGAGCTGGTGGCGGGCCATCGCCAGGTTGGCGCGGCCCTTGTCCAGCGCCAGGTAGAGGAACAGGCCCTTGCCGGTGCGGCCGGAGAGCGGCCGGATCAGGTGGTACTGGCTGCTCAGCGTGATCAGGATGTCCTCGATGCCGTCCTGCAGGCCGAGCATGTCCATGGTGCGCATCTTGGCGCGCACCACGTCGGTGTTCCCGGCCGCGGCCACGTTGAGGTCCGGGCCGCCAGGGCCGTCGAGGGTGGCGAGCGCCATGCCGCTGTTGTAGTCCACCAGGGCCGCGCCGATGGCGCCTTCGATGGTGGTCATGGCCTGCTTGAGTGCGGCGGATGCGTCGGTCATTCTGGTCAACTCCTGTTGGTCGGTGGGCTGGTAGGTCAGGGGGTGGACTGTTGGGTCAGGTGGGCGGCGAGTCCGAAGGGTCTTCGGCCGGGGCGGGTCAGCCCGCGTCGCGCGGGTCCTTCGGCACCAGGGCGTCGTTGAGCAGCTCGGCGATGCGCCGGGCGCAGCGGCGGGCCTCCAGGTGGAGCCGGCCGACGTTGACGTCCGGAAGCGCCAGCAGGGTCAGCACGCAGCTGCCGCCGGCCGCGTAGGTGGCGACGTAGCCGTGCTCGCCACGCACCAGCGACTCGCGGAACTCGCCCTGGCCGGTGGTGTCCGCCAGCCGCTGGGCCAGCGAGAGCGAGGCCGCCGTCATCGCGGCCAGCCCGGAGGGTTCGGTCCCGTGGGTGTCGTGCGCGACCAGCAGGCCGTCCACGCTGGCCACCAGGCCGCCCGCGAGGTGCGGGACACGACGTTTGACGGCGCGGAGTTCGGCGAGCAGCTCGGTCTCCAAGGCGATCAGTTGTCTCCTTCCGACACGCTGCTTGAGCGCCCGCCTCATGGCCGGGACGGCGGGGTCGCGGGCGGAGAGTGGCTCAAAGTCGGGCCTCCAAAAGGTCTCGGACCCGGGTCAGCAGCGCGATGTCCGGGTCGGGGACGGTCAGCGGGTGGGCCGCTGCCGTGGTGGGCGGTCGATCGGAGCGCGTGGGGCGCGGGGGGGGCAGTCCGGGGGGGGGGGGCGGGAGGGCGGCGTGTAGGGGAAGGGGGGACGGCCGGGGGTGGGGTGTGGGGGGGGGGGGCGGGGG
>NZ_MECK01000137.1 GCF_014596465.1 Streptomyces sp. CBMA123
CTGCGGACCGACCAGGGCCCGGCCCCGGCGGGCAGCGTCCCCTCCGGCCCCGGCGCCGGGTGGAGCGCGTCCCCGGGAGCACCCCCGTGGTCCCCGGGGACGGGCCGCCCGTGCGGCGGGGTGGCGGAGTGCGATGCGGTGCTCGTCATGACCCCTAGCCTTCCGTCGCCGGGGGCTGTTGTCGGTGGTGCCGCACACCGAATCGGGGGTGTATCTAGCTACACCCCCAGTGGGCACCCCCCTTCATGGTGGTCGTTGATCACCGGGCCCTACGCTGTCCGGCATGTCCTCCACCACGTTGCGCCGAGCGCTCGTCAGGAGCCTCCGGCGGCCACCGTGGTCGGCCGGGGCCTGGCGGGACACCCGCTTCATAGCCGCCGGAATTCCCCTGGCCGCGCCGGTCTGGCTGGCCGTGACCGATTCCACCCTGCTCTTCCCGGTCCTCGCGGTCCTGCTGCTCTGCACGCGCTGGCTCACCGGCGTCCAGCGCGGACGGCTGCGCGCCCTGTGCGGGGTGGAGGTGCCGCCTCCCGGCGGGTCCGCGACCCTGCGGCTGGGCCGGCTGCGGTTCGGTCTGGCCTGGCGTCAGATCGCCTACCACCTGCTGGTCGGCCCGGTCCTGGCGGTCGGCGCGCTGGCCGCCGTCTACCTCTGGGGCGTCGCCCTGGTGCTGACCACCCTGTACGCCTGGGTCTGGCTGCTGCCGCGCGAGGTGGGGCTGCGCACCGAGCTGGCCGGCCTGGACGTGCTGCTGACGGTGATCGGCGTGCTGGTGCTGGCGGTGACGCCCTGGCTGACGACGCTGACCGCCTGGCTGGAGGTGCGGGCGGCGCGGCTGCTGCTCGGTCCGAACCGGGCGGAGCAGCTGGAGCAGCGGGTCGAGGAGATCGCCGAGTCCCGGGCCGGCCTGGTGGACGCGGTGGACGCCGAGCGCCGTCGGATCGAGCGGGACCTGCACGACGGCGCCCAGCAGCGGCTCACCTCCCTGGCGATGAACCTGGGTCTGGCCCGGCGCACCCTCAAGGACTGCCCGCCCGACGCCATGCAGGTGATCGTCGCCGCGCACGAGGAGGCCCAGGCGGCCATCGACGAGCTGCGCGACCTGGTCCGCGGGCTGCATCCGGCGGTCCTGGAGGACCGCGGTCTGGACGCGGCGCTGTCCGGCATCGCGGCCCGGGCCCCGCTGCCGGTGCGCCTGGACGTCGACCTGTCCGACCGGATCGCCCCGACCGTCGAGGCGGTCGCCTACTTCACCGTCTCCGAGGCGCTCACCAACGTGGCCAAGCACGCCCGGGCCCAGCAGGTCGACGTCTCGGTGCGGACGGCCGGCGGCCTGCTGCGCCTGGTCATCAGCGACGACGGCGTGGGCGGCGCGGACCCTTCGCGCGGCACCGGGCTCACCGGTCTGCGCAAGCGCGCGGCCTCGGTCGACGGCACGCTGTCCGTTCTCAGCCCCCTCGGGGGGCCCACCACCATCACCGTGGAGTTGCCGTGCGTGCTGTGATCGCCGAGGACTCGGTCCTGCTGAGGGTCGGCCTGGTCAAGGTCCTGGAGGCGGTGGGCTTCGAGGTGGCGGCGGCCGTCGGGGACGCCGTCGAGCTGCTGGCCGCCGTCGAGGAGCACCGCCCGGGGGTGGTCGTCGCCGACGTCCGGATGCCCCCGGGCTTCCACGACGAGGGGGTGAAGGCCGCGATGGTGATCCGGCAGCAGTGGCCGGACACCGCGGTGCTGCTGCTCTCCCAGTTCGTGGAGGAGCGCTACGCCGCGGACCTGCTGTCGACCAACACCAGCGGGGTCGGCTACCTGCTGAAGCAGCGGGTGGCCAATGTGGACGACTTCGTGGACGCGCTGCAGCGGGTGGCCGAGGGCGGCACCGCGCTGGACCCGGAGGTGGTGGCCCAGCTGCTGGTGCGCCGTCACCGGGATCCGCTGGAGAAGCTGACCCCGCGCGAGCGGGACGTGCTCTCGCTGATGGCGGAGGGCCGGTCCAACGCGGCGATCGCGGCCTCGCTGGTGGTCAGCGACAGCGCGGTGGCCAAGCACATCAACTCGATCTTCACCAAGCTGGACCTCCCGCCGGCCGACGACAGCCACCGCCGGGTGATGGCGGTGCTGCGCTTCCTGGAGATCACGTGAGTGCGCGGGCCACCAGGGCGTGGCGGCTCACCGGGGTCCTCACCGTGGTGTTCGTGGTGGTCATGGGAGCGGCGCAGACCCTGGCCCTGGCGGCCCGGCAGTCGCGCAGCGAGCAGCAGACCTACGTCGCCTCCGTCCACCGGCTGCAGCTCGCCACGAGCAGCGCGTCGGTGCGCATCAAGCCGGGGGTGGCGGACCGGGTCGTGGTGCGCAAGAGCCTCGACTGGACGGTCTCCGAGCCGCGGGTGAGCGCCGACGTGGTCGGCGACACGATGACCGTCGGCGTGGCGTGCCGGCGCTCGCTGCCCTTCTACAACTGCGGTGCCTCGATCGAGCTGGAGGTGCCGCCCGGCACCGCGGTGTCCGGTTCGGTGACCTCGGGCTCGGTCGAGGTGACGGACCTCAGCGGTGAGGTCCAGCTGGACGGCACCTCCGGCGCGATCACCCTGCGCCGGCTGTCCGGCCCGGTCCGCGCGCGCACCACGTCCGGGATGACGCAGGGGACGGACCTCTCCTCGGCCCGGGCGGACGTGGCCAGCACCTCCGGGGCGGTGGACCTGACCTTCCGGTCGGCGCCGCAGGACGTCAGGGTGAGCACCGGGTCCGGCTCGGTGACGATGTCGATGCCGAAGGGGAGCCGCTACCGGATCAACGGGGGGACGGGCTCGGGCAGCAGCAGCATCGACCCGGCCCTGGGCGACGCGGCCAGCTCCAGCACCCTGGAAGCGGACGTCGGCTCCGGTTCGTTGGACATCGGCTACCGCTCCGACGGGCGGTAGGCCGGGCGGGTGATCCGGGTGGGGGACAATGGAGAGTCCCGTCCCCCTATCCGAGGTCAGCCGCGCATGACAGCCACGCCCGCACCCACCGCGTCCGAGACCGAGTTCGCGGCGCTGGACATCGGCCCGATCCGGGTCTGGCCGCCCGTCGTGCTGGCGCCGATGGCCGGGATCACCAACGCCCCGTTCCGCACCCTGTGCCGCGAGCAGAGCGGCGGCAAGGGCCTGTACGTCTCGGAGATGATCACCACCCGGGCGCTGGTCGAGCGCAACGCCAAGACCATGCAGCTGATCAAGTTCGACCCGAGCGAGAAGCCGCGCTCGATCCAGCTGTACGGGGTGGACCCGGTGACCGTCGGCAAGGCGGCCCGGATGATCGCGGACGAGGGCCTGGCCGACCACATCGACCTCAACTTCGGCTGCCCCGTCCCCAAGGTGACCCGCAAGGGCGGCGGCTCGGCGCTGCCGTACAAGCGCAACCTGCTGCGGGAGATCCTGCGCGAGGCCGTGGCCAACGCCGGGGACCTGCCGGTGACCATGAAGATGCGCAAGGGCATCGACGACGACCACCTCACCTTCCTGGACGCCGGCCGGATCGGCGCCGAGGAGGGCGTGGCCGCGATCGCCCTGCACGGGCGAACCGCCGCCCAGCACTACGGCGGGACGGCCGACTGGTCGGCGATCGCCCGGCTGCGCGAGTCCGTCCCGGCGCACGTGCCGGTGCTGGGCAACGGGGACATCTGGTCGGCCGACGACGCGCTGCGGATGATGCGCGAGACCGGCTGCGACGGCGTCGTGGTGGGCCGCGGCTGCCTGGGCCGGCCGTGGCTGTTCCGGGACCTGGTCTCGATCTTCGAGGGCGAGGTCGACTACGCCCGCCCGGACTTCGGCTACGTGGCCCGGGCGATGGTGCGCCACGCCCAGCTGCTCGGAGAGTGGCTGGGGGACGAGGCGCGCGGCGTGGTCGACTTCCGCAAGCACGTCGCCTGGTACACCAAGGGCTTCTCGGTCGGCTCCGAGCTGCGGGTGAGGCTCGCGAACTCCTCCTCGCTGGCCGGGCTGGCCGAAACCCTCGCCCAGGTGGAGCAGACCCAGACCTGGCCGATCGGCGCGGACGGCCCGCGCGGGCGCACCAGCGGCAACGGCCGGGTGGTCCTGCCGGAGGGCTGGTTGGACGATCCGTATGACTGCGCCCGACCGGGCGAGGACGCCGAATCGGACACCTCCGGCGGATGATCTAGCCGATCCGTCGAAGTCGGCCCCTCCGGCCCGCTGGCCGCCCGGTCCCAGCCCTCTTGTCCATTCTGGATAGGAGGGCTCCTTTTCGGCGTCCGAACATCACGGAACGAGCGCGTTCCTGGACGGAGTGCGACGATTGGCGCAGGCGTCCTACGTTCGAGCCGCGAGACGGGCTGGTGACGCTTGCCACACGCGGTGGCGACTGACGCCCGGTCAGTGGACGAAATGGACAGGTCGACCGTGGATCGCTTCCCGAAGCCGGTTCGACGCCGATCGGCCGATCCGGGTGCAGGAAATCAAGCCGGGGCAACGCGACCGACGCACGGCCGCTACCCAGCGTCCGAATCGAGCGATCTTCCGGTTTCGCTGTGTTCAAGAGTTGAATGCAAGCTCGCGTCAGGGGGACGATTTCGCCAACAGAGGTGAACGCCTTTATGCGCATTCGATCTAGCGGGTTACCCCTCGGTACCGGCCTCGTGTGGCCTATTCAGGGCAGAGAAGTGCCTTCGAAATGGGTATGTTCTCCGGCGTCAGGGCAACCGCGTACGAGGAGACCGACCCGTGCCGTCCCAGCAGAAGTTTGTTTACTCCTTCACCGAAGGAAACAAGGACCTCAAGGACCTTCTCGGCGGCAAGGGCGCGAACCTGGCCGAGATGACCAACCTGGGCCTTCCCGTCCCTCCGGGGTTCACCATCACCACCGAGGCCTGCAAGGTCTTCCTGGAGACCGGTAGCGAGCCCTCCTCGCTGCACGAGGAGATCAGCGCCCACCTGGACGCGCTCGAGCAGGAGATGGGCAAAAAGCTCGGCCAGGCCGACAACCCGCTCCTGGTCTCCGTCCGTTCCGGCGCCAAGTTCTCCATGCCCGGCATGATGGACACCGTCCTGAACATCGGCCTCTCCGACGCCTCGGTGGTCGGCCTCGTCGCCCAGTCCGGCAACGAGCGCTTCGCCTGGGACTCCTACCGCCGCCTGGTCCAGATGTTCGGCAAGACCGTGCTGGGCGTCGACGGCGAGCTGTTCGAGGAGGCCCTGGACGAGGCCAAGCACGCCAAGGGCACCGCCAACGACCTGGACCTGGACGCCTCCGACCTCCGGGACCTCGTCGAGGTGTTCAAGGGCATCGTCGAGCGCGAGACCGGCCGGGCCTTCCCGCAGGACCCGCGCGAGCAGATGGACCTCGCCGTCCACGCCGTCTTCCACTCCTGGAACGGCGACCGCGCCCGGCTGTACCGCCGCCAGGAGCGCATCCCGAACGACCTGGGCACCGCGGTCAACGTCTGCACCATGGTCTTCGGCAACCTCGGCGAGGACTCCGGCACCGGCGTCGCCTTCACCCGCGACCCCTCCACCGGCGCCCAGGGCGTCTACGGCGACTACCTGTCCAACGCCCAGGGCGAGGACGTCGTCGCCGGCATCCGCAACACGCTGCAGCTGTCCGAGCTGGAGAAGCTCGACAAGAAGTCGTACGACGAGCTGATGGCGATCATGCAGAAGCTCGAGAACCACTACCGCGACCTCTGCGACATCGAGTTCACCATCGAGCGCGGCAAGCTCTGGATGCTGCAGACCCGGGTCGGCAAGCGCACCGCCGCGGCCGCCTTCCGGATCGCCGTCCAGCTGGTCGACCAGGGCCTGATCGACCTGGACGAGGCCCTGATGCGCGTCACCGGCGGCCAGCTGGCGCAGCTGATGTTCCCGCGCTTCGCCCCGACCGCCGAGTCCAAGCAGATCGCCTGGGGCCTGGCCGCCTCGCCCGGCGCCGCGATCGGCAAGGTCGTCTTCGACTCCTACACCGCCGTCAAGTGGTCCCGCTCCGGCGAGAAGGTCATCCTGGTCCGCCGCGAGACCAACCCGGACGACCTGGACGGCATGATCGCCGCCGAGGGCATCCTCACCTCGCGCGGCGGCAAGACCTCGCACGCCGCCGTCGTCGCCCGCGGCATGGGCAAGACCTGTGTCTGCGGCGCCGAGGAGCTGGAGGTCGACACCAAGGCCCGCAAGTTCACCACCGCCGACGGCCTGGTGCTCCACGAGGGCGACCTGGTCTCCATCGACGGTGCCTCCGGCAAGGTCTACCTCGGCGAGGTGCCCGTCCTGCCGTCCCCCGTGGTCGAGTACTTCGAGGGCACCCTGCACGCCGGCGCCGACGTCCAGGGCGGGCTGGTCCAGGCCGTCCACCGGCTGATGTCGCACGCCGACGGCCGCCGCCGGCTCGCCGTGCGCGCCAACGCCGACAACGCCGAGGACGGCTCGCGCGCCCGCCGCTACGGCGCCCAGGGCATCGGTCTGTGCCGCACCGAGCACATGTTCCTCGGTGAGGAGCGCCGCAAGGAGGTCGAGCACCTGATCCTCGCGGACAACGACAAGGACCGCGAGCTCGCCCTCTCCACCCTGCTGCCGCTGCAGAAGGGCGACTTCCTGGAGCTCTTCCAGGCGATGGACGGACTGCCCGTCACCGTCCGCCTGCTCGACCCGCCGCTGCACGAGTTCCTGCCCGACATCACCGAGCTGTCGGTGCGCGTCGCCCTCGCCGAGGCCCGCAAGGACCCGAACGAGAACGACCTGCGCCTGCTCCAGGCGGTGCACAAGCTGCACGAGCAGAACCCGATGCTCGGCCTGCGCGGCGTACGCCTCGGCCTGGTCATCCCCGGCCTGTTCGGCATGCAGGTCCGGGCGATCGCCGAGGCCGCCGCCGAGCGCAGGCTGGCCGGCGGGGACCCGCGCCCCGAGGTGATGATCCCGCTGGTCGGTACCGTCCAGGAGCTGGAGCTGGTCCGCGACGAGTGCGAGCGGGTGCTCGCCGAGGTCGCCCAGTCCACCGGTGTCACGCTGGACATCAAGCTCGGCACCATGATCGAGCTGCCGCGCGCCGCCGTGACCGCCGGTCAGATCGCCGAGGCCGCCGAGTTCTTCTCCTTCGGCACCAACGACCTGACCCAGACGGTCTGGGGCTTCTCCCGGGACGACGTGGAGGCCTCGTTCTTCACCGCCTACCTGGAGAAGGGCATCTTCGGGGTCTCCCCGTTCGAGACCATCGACCGCGACGGCGTCGGCTCGCTCGTCAAGCACGCCGTCGAGGCCGGCCGGGCCACCCGCCCCGACCTCAAGCTCGGCGTCTGCGGCGAGCACGGCGGCGACCCGGAGTCGGTCCACTTCTTCCACGAGGTGGGGCTGGACTACGTCTCCTGCTCCCCCTTCCGGATCCCGGTGGCGCGCCTGGAGGCAGGCCGCGCCGCCATCGAGACGGCGGGCAGCGACTCGCGCTGAGAGGGTAGGCATCCCCTACTCACGCGCGGGTACGACTGACCGCTCACCCTCCCGTCGGGAGGGCGTACACCGGAGCTCGGCGCAGGAGAACCGGCGTACGTGACACGGCCGGGCGGGAACGGACAACGGCGTCCGTTCCCGCCCGGCCGTACGCGCGTGTGGTGTCCGTCATGTGTGTGACTGGCCGAGCCGGACGCCGCCGGCTGCCAAGCTGGACGGCATGACCAGAAGCAAGAGCCCGCTCGTCGTCGTGGCCGTCCTGATCCTGGCCGTGCTCGCCGGAGTGGGGTACCTGCTCGCCGGCAAGGGCGGCGGCAGCCACCCCAAGGCCGCCGCGAGCGCCACCGCCACCGCGGGCACCCAGGCCCCCAAGCCCTCGGCCCCCAAGTCGTCCCCGCCGTCCGGCGGCTGGGTGCCCGCCGACCCGGCGCTGGCCGACGTCTGCCGCACCAAGCTCCCCAGCCAGGCCCAGGACACCCTCGGTCTGATCGACAAGGGCGGCCCCTACCCGTACAACCGGGACGGCATCGTGTTCGAGAACCGCGAGAGCCGGCTGCCGAAGAAGGGCAACGGCTACTACCACGAGTTCACCGTGGTCACCCCGGGCTCCAACGACCGCGGCACCCGACGGGTGGTCACCGGCGGCTCCGGCGAGCAGTACTGGTCCCCGGACCACTACGCGACCTTCCAGGAGATCGACCCGCGCTGCTGAGCCGCGCATCGCGCGGCCAGCTCACGGAAAGTACTTTCCAATATGGAAAGACAGTGGCACAGTGGAGCCACCGTCACTTTCCGAGGGGGAAACCATGAGCGACTCCGTTCCGACCCCGCCGTCCGCCGCCGAGGCGCTGCGCCTGGCCGGCCGGGCCGCCGCGGCCGCGCGGCGGCCGGGCGAGATGCCCGGCTGGTACGGGCCGGCCTTCGCCTTCGCCTTCGCCGCTTACGGCCTGGGGATCGGTCAGGTCATCGAGGCCCGGCAGTTCGCCATGATCGGCGGGCTCGCGGGCGGGTTCGCCGCCCTGACCGGTGTCCTCGGCCGGATCGCCATGCGCAGCGACGGCATCGTCCGCCGGGGCATGCCGGCCGGTGTCGGCGGCCCGGTCGCGCTGGCGGTCCTCGCGGTCTGCGCCGCCTCGGCGGCCGGGATGCTGATCGCCTGGCAGTCCGGCGGCGGTCCGCGCTGGATCGGCGGGGCCGCCGGGCTCGCGGCCGGCCTGACCTTCTGGGCGGGCACCAGCCGACTCAACCACCGGGTCCGGCGCATGCAGGAGACCGGCTGATGCCCCCCACCCTCGATCCGCTGCTCCAGCACGCCACCCGGCTCACCGTGCTCGCCTTCCTCGGCGCCTGCCGCGAGGCCGAGTTCGCCGCCGTCCGGGACCACTGCGAGGTCTCCGACTCCGTCCTCAGCAAGGCCGCCACCGCCCTGGAGGAGGCCGGCTACCTGACGGTGACGAAGGGCTACGTCGGCAAGCGCCCGCGCACCTGGCTCGCCGCCACCCGCGAGGGCCGCGCCGCCCTCGCCGCCCACCTCGCCGAACTCCAGCGCCTGGTCGCCGCCGCCGAGGCCGCCGGCGCCCGGCACTCCTGACCGCCGACGGGTTCACCGCGCCCGCCGCCAGCTGATCCGGCCGTGGGGGCCGTGCGGGCCGGTGGTGACCAGGGCGGTGAGCTGGTGCAGGACGGGGGCGGGGTCGCGGCGCAGTTGGACGGGTGTGGTGCGGACCACCGGCAGGCCGGCGGAGGTGAGCCGGTTGGCGCGGGCCAGGCCGCGTTCGTGGTCGGCCGGGCTCAGGTGGTAGGCGCGCGAGTCGATCTCCAGGGCCACGCAGGCGTGCGGCCAGTAGGCGTCCGGTACCGCGAGGAAGCGGCCGCCCAGGAACAGCACCGGGTTCCAGAGCGGCTCCGGCAGGCCCGCGTGTGCGAGCACCTCGCGGGCCTCGCCCTCCACCACGGACCGCACCCCGGCGGTCAGGTCCTCCACCACCCGGGCCACCTGCGGTAGCGTCAGCGCCCCCGGCCTGGCGAGCAACTGGTCGAGCAGTTCGCCGAGTTCGCAGTGCCGCCGCTGTACGGCCTCGGCGCACAGCGCCCGGAACCGGCGCTGACCGGCCTCCCTCGGCGCCACGTCCGCCAGCGCCCGCGCCACGGTGGCGCTCCACAGGCCGTCGTCCCGCTCGAAACCGCCCGGCATCTCCCCCGAAGCCCGGTGGATCCGGACGAACTCCCGCTCCCGAATGCGGCGTTGATGGGGGATCAGCACATCGACCCCGGCCAGGTCGGCGGGGTGCCCGGCGCTCGGCAGCCCGGCGTCGGCCAGTACCGCGAGCCCGGTCAGCAGCACCTCCCCGGGCTGTGGCTGCCGGCCCTTCGGGCTCGCGTACGCCAGCGCCGCCCGCAGTCTCTGATGGACCGTCAATCGTCCGCTCTGCAGGCAGATCACCCGCGGCAGCACCTGTTGCCAGGGCCCGCCCGGCCGCAGCCGGTGGGCGATCGTGCCGGAGGGCACCCCGAGCCGGCGCAGCTGCGCCCGGGTGGCGATGTGCTGCTGGTCGGCGCCTAGCAGGGTGACGGGGTCGAGCGGATGCGCGCGGGTCATGCCCGGGTGCTGCCCGCCCGGATCGGAGGTATGCGAAACATCCCTCGTCAGGGGCTTTCGCGCAACGGTGTTGACGAAGCGGCGGCCGAGCCGGTGTGCTGGGTGGCACATGATGACCGAACCCAACGGCCCCGCGCTCGACGCGCTCAACGGCCTCTCCGTCGGTGACGCCCTCGGCGCCCAGTTCTTCGTCCCGGAAACCGCCCGGGCCCACCACGCCTCCCGCACCGAACCGTCCGGCCCCTGGCCGTGGACCGACGACACCGAGATGGCCTGCTCGGTGTACACCGCCCAGCGCGAACGCGGCACGATCGACACCTTCGACCTCACCCACGCCTTCGCCCTCCGGCACGACTTCGACCGCGGCTACGGCCCGGCCGCCAACCGGCTGCTCCGACTGGTCCGCGAGGGCGGCGACGCCAGGGCGCTGGCCGCCGAACTCTTCGACGGCCAGGGCTCGTACGGCAACGGCGCCGCGATGCGGGTCGCTCCGCTGGGGGCGGCGTACGCGCGGGACCTGGACGAGGCCGTCCGGCTGGCCGCCCGCACGGCGGTGATCACCCACACCCACCCGCAGGCGGTGGACGGCGCGATCGCGGTCGCGGTGGCCGCCGCGTACGCGGTCCGGGCCCGGACCGAACCGATGGCGCCGGCGGCCTTCCTGGGAGCGGTGGTCGAGTACACCCCGAACGGAGTGGTGCGCGAGGCCCTCGCCGACGCCGTCCGGCTGCTCGCCGAACCGGATGCGCGGGCCGTCGCCCGGCTGCTCGGCAACGGCAGCCGGACCTCGGCCGCCGACACCGTCCCGTACGCCCTGTGGTGCGCCGCCCGGAACCTCACCGACTACCGGGCCGCCGTGTGGGAGGCGATCGCGGCCGGCGGCGACATGGACACCGTGGCCGCGATCACCGGCGCGGTGGTGGCCGCGCACACCGGCACCGAGGGCATCCCCGCCACCTGGATGGCCACCCGCGAACCGCTGCCCGGCTGGGCGTTCCCCGAGCCGGGCAGCGTGCCGCCCGATCCCGAGTGGGCGGCGGACCGGCTCAAGCCGATGCTGCGGCCCCGCGCCTGCCCGGTACCGGACCTGTTCTGGACCGACGGGCAGTGGCAGCTGATCCGCTCCGGACTGCGCCCCCGCGAGATGGAGGACAGGTGGGTGTCCTACACCTCCGAGGGCGTGCTGCACCTGCATCGCAGCTGGACCGGCTGCGAGGTCTGGAGCATCCGGGTCGCCCGGGTGAGGGGCGGCTGGCGGCCGGTGTCCGGGCTCGCGGAGACCCACCGCGAGCGCCCGAGGCCCGATCCGCAGTGGCTGGAGCCCGTTCTCGGGGTGGCCGTCGGGGGTTACGGCCCGAGGTGACCCCTCAGGCGGTGATCATCAGCTGCCCGGCGCCGCTGCCGCCCTGTCTAAGGCACTCCTGGTTGATCGCCGGATCCGGGGCGCTCGGCGAGGTGGCGGCGGCGATCCGCAGCTCGATGATGTCCCGGACGGCCGGCCACTCGGAGTCCAGGATCGAGTAGAACGCGGTCGAGCGCACCACTCCGTCCAGCCCGCGCGAGTGCGCCCGGCGGACGCCCTCGGAGGTCGCGCCGAGCCGCTCGATCGCGGCCCGGGAGCGCAGGTTGCGGGCGTCCGCGCGCAGCGAGATCCGCTGCACGCCCCAGATCTCGAAGGCGTGCCGGAGCATCAGCAGCTTGGCCTCGGTGTTGATGCCGGTGCCCTGGGCGCGCGGGGAGAGCCAGGTGTTGCCGATCTCGGCGGCGTCCGGGACGGCCGTCGCCGGATCGCCGAACGGCACGCCGGGCACCGGCGGCCACACCAGCGGGCCCTGCCAGTAGTCGAGTTCCAGGAACCGGGTGGAGCCGACCACCCGGCCGTCGGCGACGTTCACCGTCGCGAACGGCACCGACCGGCCCGCGGCCTGGTCGGCGAGGGCGCGCGCGATGTAGTCGCGGGCCGCTTCCAGACCGTGCGGGACGGGGGTGAAGGCGTAGGTCGTACGGTCCTCGGCGCCGGCCGCGGCGATGGCCTCGGCATGGTGTGCGGCGAGGGGCTCCAGCCGCACGGTGCGGCCGGTGAGGATGACAGATGCTGGCACGGAACCCTCTGTCCTTCATCGGTCGTAGGGCGTAGTCCGCGCCGGGGTGCGGCGCGGGCTGCGGGGGACTGGTTCGCCCCGGTCCGGTTCCGCCTCCGGGTACCCGTGCGCGCCGGAGGATTCCGGTCGGGCGGGGCGGGGGCGGCGGCCCGGAACGGGCGGCGCGGGGTGCCGGAACGGACACGGGTCCTCGGACCGGTCCGGCGGGGAGAGCGAAGGGACAGTGTGCGTCCGCGAAATGGCCGAAGAGGAAACGAGTGCGCGAAGGGAAGCAGGCGGCCAGGTGAAGGCAAGATGCGTCGTGGGTGTCTGCCCGAGCAGCGATCCGGGTCGTGGTCGACGGCGTTACGGACGACGTGACGACGACGCGACGATGCGAGGCAGCGAGAGGACGATACCCGCCAGAACGCGGTGCGTCACTTCGCGGCGCGCCAATGGCGGCGCGGGCCGCCACCGCGCGCCCCGGGCGGGGCTGTTGAACCCCCGTGACCAGGGGTTTTCCGGTCGGGTGCGATCATGGTCCGGAGCGGTTCGGGACGGCCTCCGGCCGTGTCGCGGGCCGGGTCCTCCGCCGGGTGGTCGGCCGGAACGGGAATTCCGGCGCGGCCCGGCACGCTGGACAGGACGAGAGGCCGGTCGGGTCGGGACGAGCAGAGAACGGGGTTGGGTGCGCGGTGCGAGACTTCCAGGCGCTGTACGAGCTGGATGAGCGGGGCGTGGCCGCGGTGGCCGCGGCCAACGCGGAGCTGCGTGACACCGGCGCCGGCCTGGTGCTGCTCCAGCACTTCGAGGGCTTCATGGACGCCGGCGAGGCCGGTGGCCAGGTGGTGGCCCACCTGCTGGAGACGGGCTCGCCCCAGGTGGTGGCCCGTTTCGACCACGACCGCCTGGTCGACTACCGGGCCCGCCGCCCCGCGATGGTCTTCGACCACGACCACTGGTCGTCCTACGACCCGCCGGAGATCCTGCTGCAGCTGGTCCGGGACGCCGCCGGCGCCCCGTTCCTGCTGCTCACCGGCCCGGAGCCGGACGTGGAGTGGGAGCGTTTCGCGCGCGCCGTCCGCGCGCTGGTGGAGCGCTTCGAGGTCCGGCTCAGCCTGGACTTCCACGGCATCCCGATGGGCGTGCCGCACACCCGCCCGGTCGGCCTGACGCCGCACGGCAACCGGCTGGACCTCGCGCCGGGCTACCCGCAGTGGTTCGAGCAGGCGCAGGTCCCGGGCAGCGCCCAGGCGCTGCTGGAGTACCGGCTGGCCGAGTCCGGGCACGACGTGCTGGGCTTCGCCGCGCACGTCCCGCACTACGTGGCCCGTTCGGCCTACCCGGCGGCCGCCGTGCTGATCCTGGAGGCGGTGCAGTCGGCCACCGGCCTGGTGCTGCCCGGCACCAAGCTGCGCGAGCGGGTGGGCGAGGTGTACGCCGACATCGAGGAGCAGTTGGCCCAGGGGGACGGCGAGTTGCGCTCGGCGATCCGCGGCATGGAGGGCCAGTACGACGCGGTGGCGGGCGCCGAGGGCCGGGAGAGCCTGCTGGCCGAGCCGGTCGACCTGCCCTCGGCGGACGAGCTGGGGCGGCGCTTCGAGCAGTTCCTGGCCGAGCACGAGCGCGACGCGGAGTAGCCGGTACGGCCGAGCGGGCCGCCCGGGCCGGGAGTCATCGGCGCCGCCCGTACGTTGCAGTCTGAGGCGCCCGGGGGACGGGTCGCCCCGTACGGAGCTGCCCGTGACCCGCACCCCGGGGGGATGCCATGCCGAGGACCACACGCCCGACGGCCGCCGCGACGACCGGGCTCGCCGCCCTGCTCCTGGCAGGACTGACCGGATGCGGCGGCGGAGGCGGTTCGGACGGCCCGGACGGTTCGGACCGCGGCTTCGCGGGCGCCGTGCCCGGCCGCGCCCCGGCCGCCGCGAGCCCG
>NZ_MECK01000138.1 GCF_014596465.1 Streptomyces sp. CBMA123
CTTCCGCCGGGCCGCCCAGCCGGCGCTGCCCGCCCCCGGGCCGACGCCGGCCGCGGCGACCGAGACCACGCCCGACGCTTCCCCCGTCACCGAGAAGGACTCCTGATGAGCAGCGCCACCGACCGCGACCTCGACTGGCTGTTGGAAAACCTGCTGGCGGCGACCCCCGGCACCCGGCACGCCCTGGTGCTCTCCGCCGACGGTCTGAAGCTCTGCCACACCGCCGGGCTGAGTGCCGACCAGGCGGACCAGCTGTCCGCGATCGCCTCCGGACTGCAGAGCCTGGCGCACGGCGCCTCGATCGAGTTCGGTGACGGCAGCGGCGGCGTGCGCCAGTCGATGACCGAGTTCCACGGCGGCATCCTGTGCATCGTGGCGGCCGGCGAGGGCGCGCACCTCGCGGTGGTCACCGACGACGACGCGGACGTGGGCGTGGTCGGCCACAACATGCACGGCCTGATCGAGCAGATCGGCATCCACCTCAGCGCACCCGCCCGGGACGCGGAAGCGGAAGCCGACGGGGCCGCCGGGCAAGAGAGCGCCGGGATATGAACGCCGGGCCGGTGCTGCCGGGCCGGGACGACGACCCGGACCGCCTCTACACCATCACCGGGGGCCGCAGCCGTGCCCCGGAGAACGCCTTCGACCTGGTCACCCTGATCGTCGCGGAGCGGCAGCCGGCGCCGGGGATGCAGTCGGAGCACGTCCGGATCCTCGGGATGTGCGAGGCGCCGACCGCCGTCGTGGAGGTGGCGGCGGAGCTGTCGCTGCCGATCTCGGTGGTGAAGATCCTGCTCGGGGACCTGCTGGAGTCCGGGGCGATCACCGCCCGCCACCCCAGGTTCGCGCCGAACAAGGCCCGGTTGCCCGATCTCGACACGCTGAAGCAGGTGCTGCATGGCCTCCAACGGCTCTGACCTCCAGGACGGCCGGTCCGCGGCACGCACCCCGCTGCGGGCGACCGCCGACAACGCGCTGAAGATCGTCGTGGTCGGCGGGTTCGGGGTGGGCAAGACCACCCTGGTCGGCTCGGTCAGCGAGATCCGCCCGCTGAACACCGAGGAGGTGATGACCCGGGCGGGGGAGGGCATCGACCCGGCCGGCAGCTGGGGCAAGCGCTCCACCACGGTCGCCTTCGACTTCGGCCGGATCACCCTGTCCGAGCGGCAGGTGCTCTACCTGTTCGGGGCGCCCGGCCAGGAGCGCTTCTGGTTCCTCTGGGACCGGCTGTTCAGCGGCGCCCTGGGCGCGGTGGTGCTGGTGGACACCCGGCGGTTGGAGGACTCCTGGTACGCGATCGACCGGCTGGAGCACCACGGCACGCCGTTCGTCGTCGCCCGCAACAACTTCGGCGAGCCCGGCCACACCCTGGAGCAGGTCCGTGAGGCCCTGGACCTGCCGCCGGAGGTACCGCTGGTGGACTGCGACGCCCGCGACCGCGACTCCGGCAAGCGGGTGCTGATCGCGCTGGTCCACCACCTGGCCGCGCTGGCCGGGGCCGACCCGGCCGCGCTGGCGGAGTCCGAAGCCCCCGCCGGGGCCGATGCCGCGACCGTCCCTGCCGGGGCCGGGGCCGGGGCCGGGGCCGCTGCCGCCGAGCCGACCGCCTCCGCCGTGACCGCCCCCGCCGGAGCACCCGACGCGATCTACGAGGAGAGCACCCCGTGACCGAGCCCGCCGTCACCCCGCCCCCGGGCTGCCCGGCGCACGCCGGCGCCACGCCGCTGTACGGGCCGCGCTTCCAGACCGACCCGGCCCAGCTCTACCGCGAACTGCGTGCCGCGCACGGCCCGGTCGCCCCGGTCGAGCTGGCCGGCGGGGTGCCCGCCTGGCTGGTCATCGGCTACCGGGAGCTGCAGCAGGTCACCGGCCAGCCGCAGCTGTTCGGCCGGGACTCCAGCCGTTGGCACGCGTGGGAGACCCTGCCCGCCGACTGGCCGCTGAAGCCGATGATGGCTCCGGTGCCGTCGATCCTGTACGCCGAGGGCGAGGAGCACATCCGCCGCTCCCGGGCGGTCACCGACGCGCTGGCCGGGATCGACCCGTACGAGCTGCGCAAGCACGCCGAGGAGATCGCCGACGGGCTGATCGACGAGTTCGCCGGGCGCGGAGAGGCCGACCTGGTCGCCGAGTACGCGCACCGGATGCCGCTGCTGGTGCTGTGCCGGGTGCTCGGTCTGGACGAGGAGCAGGCGCCGCAGCTGATCGCGGCGCTGCTGGCCATGCTGGACGGCGGCGCGGACGCCCCGGCCGGCGCCCAGCGGCTGCTGGAGCTGATGCTCGCGCTGGTGGAGGAGAAGGCCGAGTACCCGGGGGCCGACGTGGCCTCGCGGATGCTGGAGCACCCGGCCGGGCTGACCCACGACGAGGTGATGCGCGACCTGCGGGTGCTGCTGATCGCCGGTCACCAGCCCAGTTCGTACTGGATCTCCAACGCGCTGCGGCTGATGCTCACCGACGAGCGCTTCGCGGCCTCGCTGGCCGGTGGCCGGCGCAGCATCAGCCAGGCGCTCAACGAAGCGCTCTGGGAGGACACCCCGACCCAGATCTTCGCCGGCCGCTGGGCGGTGCGGGACACCCAGCTCGGCGGCCAGCGGATCGCCGAGGGGGACATGCTGCTGCTCGGTTTCGCCGGGGCCAACGCGGACCCGTCGGTGCGTCAGCCCGACGGTCGCCCGGCCGAGGGGAACCGGGCGCACATGAGCTACTCGTACGGCGAGCACGGCTGCCCGTTCCCGGCGCAGGAGGCGGCCGAGGTGATCGCCACCACGGCGATCGAGGTGCTGTTGGACCGGCTGCCGGACCTGCGGCTGGCGGTGGCCGAGCACGCGCTGGTGTGGCGGCCCTCGGCCTGGGTGCGCGGGCTGGTGGCGCTGCCGGTGTCGTTCACCCCCGGTCACTGAAACGCGTCTTGCGGATCTTCGCCGGGCCAGCCAAGATCCACTGGACGTGCACAACCGTTCGAAGTTTCGCCACGTCAAGGAGTGCTGCCGCCGATGACCGCTGCCCCGGCCCCGATCGCCCTCGACCCGCTGGCCCGCGACAACGCCGCCGAGGGCGCCCTGCTGCGGGCCGCCGGTCCGGCGGTGCCGGTCGTGCTGCCCGGCGGGGTGGCCGCCTGGGCGGTGAGCCGGCACGCGGCCGCGCGTGACCTGCTCACCGACGCCCGGCTGGTGAAGGACGCCCGGCACTGGGCCGCCTACCAGCGCGGCGAGGTGCCGAAGACCTGGCCGCTGATCGGCCTGGCGGTGCCCGGCCCGAGCATGGTGACCACGGACGGCGCCGAGCACCGCCGGCTGCGGGCGCTGGTCGCCCAGGCCTTCACCCCGCGCCGGGTCGAGCTGATGCGCCCGCGGGTCGAGGAGATCACCCACGCGCTGCTGGACGCCCTGGCGGCCGGGGAGCCGGTGATCGACCTCAAGTCGGCCTTCGCCTTCCCGCTGCCGATGACGGTGATCTGCTCGCTGCTGGGCGTCCCGGAGTCGGACCACGGGCTGCTGCGCGACCTGTACGAGCGGTTCTTCGGCATCAAGCCCGACCCGGAGGGCATCCAGGCGACCGTCGCCGGGCTGAACGCCTTCGTCAACGGCCTGGTGGCGCAGCGCCGTTCGGCGCCGGGCGACGACCTGGCGAGCGTGCTGCTGGCGGCGGACACCGAGGGCGGGGCGCTCACCGACGCGGAGGCGGCGGCCACCCTGCGGGTGATCATCGCGGCCGGCCACGAGACCACGGTCAACCTGATCGGCAACGCGGTGCGGGCCCTGCTGGCGCACCCGGACCAGCTGGAGCTGGTGCGGGCGGGCGAGGTGTCCTGGGACGCGGTGGTCGAGGAGTCGCTCCGCTGGACGCCGCCGACCAGCAACTTCCTGTTCCGCTTCGCCGCCGAGTCCATCGAGGTCGGCGAGTTGGTGATCCCGGCGGGCGACCCGGTGCTGGTCTCGTACAACGCGATCGGCCGGGACCCGCTGCAGCACGGGGTGACGGCCGAGCTGTTCGACGTCACCCGGGACCCGACCCGGCACCTGTCCTTCGGGCACGGCCCGCACGTCTGCCCGGGGTCGCCGCTGGCCCGGCTGGAGGCGGGGATCGCGCTGCCGGCGCTGTTCGAGCGCTTCCCCGGGCTGTCGTTGACGGTGCCGGACGGCGAGCTGCGGCCGAGCCCGTCGCTGGTGGTGAACAGTCTGCTGGAGCTGCCCGTCCGGCTCTGGTGACACTCGTTCCGACGTTGCGACGGTTCGTCGTCCCGACGTCCCGACGTCCCGACGTCCCGACGGTTCGTCGTCCCGACGTCCCGACGTCCCGACGTCCCGACGGTTCGTCGTCCCGACGTCCCGACGTCCCGACGGTTTTACGGTTCGTCGTTCCGACGGTTCGTCGGGCGCGGGGCCCGTCCGGTTTCCGGGCGGGGCCGTGCTGTGCGGCGGTCGCGGTCGGCGTTTCGGAGGTCACGGTCGGGGCACCGCTACGGGAAGGTCGACCATGGACCTTGGCGGCGGGGAACGGCTGCGTTAACGTCGTCGAATCAGTTCGGCCGTCCGCTCGTCCAGCGATCTCCGTACGCCCATCTCCGGTACAGCGCAATGTCGTTCAGCCCACCCCAGGCAGCACGCCCTGGCGAGGAGGACCGCATTGACCCTCAATCAGACCACGCCGTCCGCGCGTTCCCGCCGCAGGCTGGTGGCCGCGCCTGCCCTGCTGGCGGCGCTGGCCCTGACCGCGGCCTGCTCGAACAGCTCCAGCGGTTCGGGTGACGGCGGTGGAGCGGCCCAGACGCTGACCGGCGACTGCGCCAAGTACCAGCCGTACGCGGGGCATTCGGGCACCACCGTGACGATGTTCGCCTCGATCCTCAGCCCGGAGTCGGACAACCTGGAGAAGTCCTGGGCCGAGTTCGGCAAGTGCACCGGGATCAAGATCAGCTACGAGGGCTCCAACGACTTCGAGTCCCAGCTGCCGGTCCGGGTGGCCGGCGGCAACGCCCCGGACTTCGCGATCATCCCGCAGCCGGGCCTGCTGGCGCAGATGGTCAAGAGCGGCAAGGTGGTCAAGCCGCCGTCCCAGACCGTCGCCAACCAGGACAAGTGGAGCCCGGTCTGGAAGACCTACGGCTCGGTCGACGGCACCTTCTACGCGGCCCCGATGAGCGCCAACATGAAGTCGCTGGTCTGGTACTCGCCGAAGGCCTTCACAGCGGCCGGCTACCAGGTGCCGAAGACCTGGGCCGACCTCATGGCACTCAGCGACAAGATCGCCAAGGCGGGCGGCCCCAAGCCCTGGTGCGGCGGCATCGCCTCCGGCACGGCCACCGGCTGGCCGGCCACCGACTGGCTGGAGGAGGCGGTGCTGGGCACCTACGGCGGCGAGGTCTACGACCAGTGGGTCGGCCATCAGGTGAAGTTCTCCGACGAGAAGATCACCACGGCGATGCGGACCGTCGCCGACTGGATGCTCAACCCGGCCTGGGTGAACGGCGGTTACGGCGACGTCAAGTCGATCGCCACCACCACCTTCCAGGACGCGGGCGCGCCGATCCTCACCGGCAAGTGCGCGATGCTCCAGCAGGCCTCCTTCTACGAGGCCCAGTGGCCCAAGGGCACCAAGGTCGCCCCGGACGGCGACGTCTTCGCCTTCCGGCTGCCCGCCGTCAACCCGGCGATCGCCAACCCGGTCGAGGGCGGCGGCGAGTTCCTGACGGCCTTCTCCAGCCGGCCCGAGGTGCAGGCGGTGCAGAACTACCTGTCCAGCTCGGACTGGGCGAGCAGCCGGGTGAAGACCGCGAGCGGCTGGGTCTCGGCCAACCAGGGCGTGGACAAGAGCCTGTACACCGACCCGATCGACAAGCTCTCGGCGGAGGCGCTCACCGACCCGAGCGCGACCTTCCGCTTCGACGCCTCCGACATGATGCCGGCGGCCGTCGGCTCCGGGCAGGAGTGGAAGTCGCTCACCGCCTGGTTCGCCGAGGGGCAGTCGATCCAGAAGGTCGCCGGCGACATCGACGCCGCCTGGCCGAAGTAGTCCGCCGCCCGGCGGACCAGGGGACCATCCGCCGAGGGCGGTGCGGGGCCACCCACCCGCACCGCCCGCCCCCTTCCGGGCTCCGGCTTCCCTGCTCCTGCTTCCCTGCTCCCGCTCCCGCTTCCCCGCTCCCGCTTCGCACCGGACGAACCGAAGGGACGTGCAGCCATGCCCGTATCCGGCTCCCCGCCGGCCGCCGACTCCCTGGCCGTCGGCGCCTGGGGCGACGCGGCGGTCAAGTTCGGCAACAGCTTCGGCGCGATCGCGGGCTTCCTCGGCATCCTGCTGGTGGTCTTCCTGGTGGCCGGGCGGGCCCGGGGCCGCCTCGCCCGCCCGCTGGCCGTCCTGGTGTTCCTCGGCCCGGCCGTCCTGCTGCTGGCGGTCGGCCTGGTGGCGCCGCTGATCCGCACGGTCTACCTCAGCCTGCACAGCGCGGACGGCGGCACCTTCGTCGGCGGCGAGAACTTCGGCTGGGCGTTCACCACCGACTCGGTGCGGCAGGTGCTGCTCAACACCCTGCTGTGGCTGGTGGTCGCGCCGCTGGTGGCGACCGGCCTCGGCCTGGTGCTGGCGCTGCTGGTGGACCGGATGCGCGGCCAGGCGGTGTACAAGTCGCTGATCTTCATGCCGATGGCCATCTCGCTGGTCGGCGCCTCGATCATCTTCAAGTTCGTCTACGAGGCGCGCGGCAAGGACCAGCCGCAGATCGGCCTGCTCAGCCAGCTCGCCCACGCGGTGGGCTGGTCCGACCCGCCGAACTGGCTGCTCAGCCAGCCGCTGAACACCTTCCTGCTGATGGCCGTGATGGTCTGGGTGCAGACCGGCTTCGCGATGGTGGTGCTGTCGGCGGCGATCAAGGCGATCCCGGACGAGGTGGTGGAGGCGGCCCGGCTGGACGGCGCGACCGGGGTACGGCTGTTCTGGCACGTCACCGTGCCGATGATCCGCACCACCGTGATGGTCGTCCTGACCACCGTCATGATCATCACGCTGAAGGCCTTCGACATCGTCCGCACCATGACCGGCGGCAACTTCGGCACCCAGGTACTGGCCAACGAGATGTACTCGCAGACCTTCGGGCAGTACAACGACGGGCGCGGCGGCGCCCTGGCGGTCCTGCTGTTCCTCGCGGTGCTGCCACTGGTGGCCTACAACATCGTCCAGCTGCGCAGGGAGCGTGAGGTGCGATGAGCACTCCTGAGGCGAAAGCCGTCGGTGGCCGTCCTGGTGAGGGGAGCCCGGTGCGGAAGGCCTTCAGCAGCCCGCTGGCCTCGGTGTTCGTGATCGCGATGACGGTGCTCTGGACGATCCCGACCCTCGGCCTGCTGGTGACCTCGCTGCGTCCCAAGCAGGACGTGACCGCCGACGGCTGGTGGAACGCCCTGCTCCACCCGGACTTCGGCCTCGGCAACTACCACGCGGTGCTGTTCGAGGGCGGCTCGGGCGGCTCCACCGGCCTGATGCCCTTCCTGGTGAACTCGCTGGCGATCAGCATCCCGGCCACCCTCTTCCCGCTGGTGCTCGCGGCGATGGCGGCGTACGCGCTGGCCTGGGTGCGGTTCCGGGGGAGCGACACGGTGTTCTTCACGGTGTTCGCGCTCCAGGTGGTGCCGCTCCAGATGGCGCTGATCCCGTTGCTGCGGCTGTTCTCCAGCGGTGCGCACCTGGGCTCGCTGACGCTGATCCCGGCGGTGGACCTGAAGGGGAGCTACGCGCCGGTCTGGCTGGCGCACACCATGTTCGCGATGCCGCTGGCGGTGTTCCTGCTGCACAACTTCATCGCCCAGCTGCCGCGCGACCTGATGGAGGCGGCGGTGGTGGACGGCGCCTCCCACTTCAAGATCTTCCGGTCGATCGTGCTGCCGCTGTGCGCCCCGGCGCTGGCCTCGTTCGCGATCTTCCAGTTCCTCTGGGTCTGGAACGACCTGCTGGTCGCGCTCACCTTCGCCGGCGGCACGCCGGAGGTGGCACCGATGACGGTCCGGCTGGCGCAGTTGTCCGGCTCGCTCGGCGGTCGCTGGGAGCTGCTCACGGCCGGGGCGTTCCTGTCGATCATCGTGCCGCTGATCGTCTTCTTCAGCCTGCAGCGGTACTTCGTGCGGGGGCTGCTGGCCGGGTCGGTCAAGGGGTAGTCCGGACGGCTCCGGCGTGGAGGGGGTGGTGGCCAGAGACTTCTGAACGTGTTCAGAAGTAACTTTTGAACTTGTTCAGAATGGTCTACAGTCGGCAGCGGCAGAGGCGTCGAGCACGCCCGCCCGCGGACCGTCCGGAGGACGGCTTCCGCCTGCCCGCCGACCACCGAGGGGGAGCCATGCCAGGCCCGTCCACGCCTGCCCCGACCGATCCACAACCCGCGCCCGGCCCAGGGCCGTCGCCGGGTTCGGGACCGTCGTTCGATCCGGGGGCGCCGTCCGGCCCCGAGCCGTTCGACCCGTACCGGCCCGGTGGCCCGTACCGCTCGCCCGGCGTCCCCGTGCCCTCAGTCGGGAGCCGGCTGCGCGCCACCGACCCCGAGCGGCAGGCGGCGGCCACCCCCAGGGTCCTGCTGTTCGCCCTGCTCACCGGTCTGCTGACGGCCTGGCTGCTGTACGACGGGATAGGTGCCAACCTGCTGATCTGCGGCGCCGCCACGGCCGTCGCCGCCGGGCTCGTCGCCCGGGCGGCCGGCCGCCGGATCCGGCCCTGGACGGCCGTCTGGAGCCTGCTGGCCCTCGCCCTGCTCGCCGTCCCGGCCCGGTGGGACGCGGGCTGGCCCGCACTGCTGGCCGCCGGCTGCGCACTGGGCCTGGCCTCGCTGGCCCTGCACGGTGGTCGCCGCTGGCCGGGGGTGCTGTTCGCGCTGCCCGCCCTTCTCTGGCAGCTGATGCCGGGCGTGGCCTGGCTCTGGCAAGGCCTGGAGGGCCGGCCACTGCCCGGCCGCGGCCGGATCGTCCCGGTGCTCAAGGCGCTCGCGGTCGCCGCCGTCCTGCTGACCGTCTTCGGCCTGCTGTTCGCCAGCGCCGACGCCGCCATGGCGGACCTGCTGGCCGGGCTCACCCCCAGCCTCGACGTCCACCAGTTGCCGCTGCGCGGGCTGCTGTGCGGACTCGGGACGCTCGCCGCGCTGGGCTTCGCGCACATCGCGGCCGGTCCGCGCCGATGGGACCGCCTGGTGATCCGCCCGGGGCGGGAACGGCGACGGCTGGAGTGGGCGCTGCCCCTCGTCGCGCTCAACCTGATGTTCGGCGCCTTCGCGGTGATCCAGGCGGTGGTGGTGCTCGGGGGCGCGGACGCCGTGCTGAGCAACACCGGGATGAGCCGCTCCGCGTACGCCCGTCAGGGCTTCTGGCAGCTGAGCGTGATCACCGTGCTGACCCTGGTCGTGGTGGCCGTCGCCAGGCGCTGGGCCCCGCGCACCACACCGGCCGACCGCCGGCTGGTCCGGATCCTGCTCGGGCTGCTCTGCCTGCTCGCGCTGGTCGTGGTCGCCTCGGCGCTCGGCCGGATGTGGTTCTACGTGGACGCCTCCGGCCTCACCCGGCTGCGGCTGTGGGTGCTGGTGGTCGAGATCTGGCTGGGCGTCGTCTTCCTGCTGCTGATCACCGCGGGGCTCACCCGCGGCGCCGGCTGGCTGCCGCGCGCCGTCGTCCTCAGCGGCATGCTCACCGTCGCGGTGTACGGGCTGATGGGACCGGACGCGATGGTCGCGGAGCAGAACGTGGCCCGGTACGAGCGGTCGCTCCAGATCGACCTGCGCAACGTCCGCGACCTCTCGGCGGACGCGGTACCCGCCCTGGACCGGCTGCCGGAGCCACAGCGGTCCTGTGCACTGCAGCTGATCCGGCGCGATCTGGACCAGGACACCCGCCCCTGGTACGCGGCCGGCGGCTCGGTCGCCGGGGCCCGGCAGGCCCTGCGGGAGCGGCCGTTGATGGAGGGGTCGCAGTCGGGGCGGGGGCCCTGCAAGTGGGCCGGCCTGGTGTCGGCGGGGAGCTGGTAGCGGGCGGATCCGGGCGCGGGGCGGGGCGGGCGCGGGGCCGGAGGCGGGGGCGGGCCGGGGAACCGGTCGGGCCGGGGAAGCGGTCGGGCCGGCCGGGAGCGTGCTGCTCCCGGCCGGCCCGTGGCGGCTGTGGTGCGGGTCAGTGCATCGCGATGCCGGCGTTGTCGCCGCTCGGCAGGTCGCTGGCCTTCGCCTTGATCACGAACAGCGCGACCAGCAACGCGACCCCGGCGAGCGCCGCGCCCACGATGAAGCCGTGCGAGATGCCCTGGGCGAGCACCGAGTTGGCGGCGTCGGAACTCGGTGGGAAGTCGTGCTTCTCCTGGAAGTAGGCGAGCTGGTCCGGCGAGGCGGCCTTCAAGAAGCCGGGCAGCTGCGCCTTGAACTCGGGCACGGCGTAGTGCGCGAAGACCGTGGTCAGGATCGACAGGCCCAGCGAACCACCGATCTGCTGCATCGAGTTGAGCAGGCCGGACGCGGCGCCGGTCTCCTCGCCGGGGACACCGGCGACGGAGAGCAGCATCACCGGGACGAAGATCAGACCCATGCCGAAGCCGAAGATCACCGTGGGGGCGAGCACGCCGTCCAGGTAACCGCTGTCCTTGTGGATCTGGGTCAGCCAGGTGAGGCCGATGGTGACCAGCAGCGCGCCGCCCGCCATGAACGGCTTCGGGCCGTACTTGGCCTGGAAGGCCGAGGCGATCTGCGCGGCGATGATGATCGACACACTGATCGGCAGGAAGGACACGCCTGCCTTGAGCGGGCTGTAACCGAGCGGTCCCTGCACGAACAGGACCACGTAGAAGAAGATGCCGAACATGGCCGCGGCCAGGCAGAGCATCATCACCAGGCCGCCGGTGCGGTTGCGCTCGGCGAACAGGTGCAGCGGGGTGATCGGCTGGTCGGTGCGCCGCTCGATCACGACGAACGCGGCCAGCAGGATCACGCCGGCCGCGAAGGAACCGAGCGTCAGACCGTCCGACCAGCCGTCCGAGGCGGCCCGGATGAACCCGTACACCAGGCTGACCAGACCGAGGGTCGAGGCGAGCGCGCCGGGTATGTCGAAACGGCCCGGGTGGCGCTCGGACTCGGTGATGTAGCGCGGCGCGGCGATCGCGATCAGGATGGCGATCGGCACGTTGACGAAGAACACCCAGCGCCAGTTCAGGTACTCGGTGAGCAGGCCGCCCGCCAGCAGGCCGATCGCGGCGCCCGAGCCGGCCACCGCCGAGAAGACGCCGAACGCCTTGTTGCGTTCCGGCCCCTCCTCGAAGTTGGTCGCGATCAGGGCGAAGGCGGTCGGTGAACAGATCG
Organism: Streptomyces sp. CBMA123; assembly: GCF_014596465.1. GTDB lineage: Bacteria > Actinomycetota > Actinomycetes > Streptomycetales > Streptomycetaceae > Kitasatospora. The sequence goes on from NZ_MECK01000138.1 coordinate 11,309, forward strand.
CGCCACCGATGCCCTGGAGCGCGCGGGCGGCCAGCAGCAGGCCGCTGTCCTGGGCGAAGCCGCCCAGCAGCGAGGCCAGGCCGAACAGCAGGGTGCCGAAGATGAACACCCGGCGGCGGCCGAGGATGTCACCCGCGCGACCGCCGAGCAGCAGCAGCCCGCCGAAGGTCAGGGTGTAGGCGTTGATGACCCAGGACAGGTCGGTGGTGGAGAAGTTCAGCGCGTCCTTGATGCCCGGCAGCGCGATGTTCACGATGGTCGCGTCGAGCACCACCATGAGCTGGGTGGCCGCGATGACGGCCAGGGTGATGCCCTTCCCCCGGCTCTGGTCGCCTGTCGGTGGTGAGTTCTTGCTGAGCGTGTCGGAAATAGCCACGAATGTGCCCCCTGCTGGCTACGTGCTCGGTGCTTGGGTGTCCGGAGCTTGGGTGCTTGGGTGTCTGGAGCTTGGAGTCTCGGGCGTCCGGGGATGTCGCGGATCCGCCGGCCCGAACGTGCTGCTGCGCGAGGGCGCAGACTGGGAAGGAACGGTGCCGTTCACTAAGCTGGACGATATCCTGGGTCAATAGTGAACGCAAGCGTTCCTTAAGGATGGTGGCGATGGATCGGTTGATACGGCGCCTGTCGTCGGACCGGAAGCCCGGTCGGACGGCAGCCCGGGCGGCGGAGGACGGGAGTCCGCCGCCGTCGGCGCCGGTGGAACCCGGGGTGGCCGGGGGCCCTGGCGGGGCGGGGGGCCCTGGGGGCTCCGTCGGCATGGTGGAGCCCGGCGCGCTCCCGGCGGCACCGGAGGCCGGGCCCGAACCCTGCTGCCCGATGCGGGTCGCCCGGGAGGCACTGGCGAGGCCGGTACGGCGTCGGGGGAAGGAGTTGGAGAACGCGATCTTCGAGGCCGCGCTCGACCAGCTCACCTCCGGCGGTTACGCGCGACTGACGATGGAGGGCGTCGCCGTTGCGGCGCGGACCGGTAAGGCCGCGCTCTACCGGCGCTGGGCGTCCAAGGTCGAACTCGTCATCGACGCCCTGGACTCCACTCTCCCACGCCCTTACGGCATTCCCGATCTCGGGTCCGCCCGGGCCGAGTTGCTGCAGCTCATCGAGGTGTTCGCGGATGCGATCTGCTCCCGCGCGGGCGCCGCCCTGCACGCGCTGATGGCCGAACTCTCCCAACAGCAGGCCGAGGTGTTCAAGGACTTCATCGTGCAGCGGGTGATCGGGCCGACCAAGGACACCGTCCTGGACATCCTCCGTCGCGGCGTCGAGCGCGGCGACGTCCGCCCCGACGCGGTCACCCCGCTGGTCGCCGACGTCGTCCCGGCGATGCTGATGTTCCAGGTGAAGGTCTTCGACCGCGGACTCGCCCCCGACTTCGCGGCCCGGCTGGTGGACGACGTGTTGGTGCCGATGGTCCGGCAGCCGTAGGCGGTTGCGGGTGGACGCCGGGGCGCCGCGGGGCGGCGATCGGTCGGCCTCGTGGCGCTTCCAGGCGGCCGTCGGGCGGTCCCGAGGTGGCCCGCGCCGGGCGGGACCGGCGTGCCCGTGAGCTGGCTTAGGCTGGAGGCTGCCCCCATCGGAGTGGGCCGCCTCGCCCGACCGGGCTGTTCCGCCCGACGGGGCTGCTTTGCCGAACGGAGTCCGTCATGCCCATCGTCCCGCCGACGCACTCCGTCGAACGCTCGCTGCGCCGGGCCGGTGCCAAGGTCGTGGTCGGGCTGGACGAGGTGGGTCGCGGCGCCTGGGCCGGACCGGTCACCGTCGGCGCGGCCGTCACCGGCCTGCGCAAGCCGCCGGAGGGGCTCACCGACTCCAAGCTGCTCACCGTGCTGCGCCGCGAGGCCCTCGCGCCGGTGCTCGCCGGCTGGGTCACCGCGTACGCGCTCGGTCACGCCTCGCCGCAGGAGTGCGACGAACTCGGCATGACGGCGGCCCTGCGGCTGGCGGCCGTCCGTGCGCTGGAGGCACTGCCGGTCGAGCCCGACGCGGTGATCCTGGACGGCAAGCACGACTACCTCGGTGGCCCCTGGCGGGTTCGCACGGTGATCAAGGGCGACCAGTCCTGCATCTGCGTCTCCGCCGCCTCGGTGCTCGCCAAGGTCCACCGCGACGGGCTGATGGCCGAACTCGGCGAGGCGCGCCCGGAATACGGCTTCGCGGACAATGCCGGCTATCCGTCCCCGGTGCACCGCGCCGCGCTGGAGGAGTTCGGTCCCACCGAGCACCACCGGCTCTCCTGGGCGTACTTGGACGCACTGCCCGAGTGGCGTCATCTGAAGCGCGGTCGGGACGTCGCGGGCGTCGGCCAGGGATCCGCCGACGAACAGTTGACGCTCGGTTTCTGACGGTCCGTCTTGAATTGCCCCGGGTGGGGTGAGGGGTGTCGAGGGGCCAATGGGTGGGCCGCCCGTGCGCGTTCGACCGGCATTTGATAGATATCCGGGTATGCCTGTCTTCCCCGAGGAGCCGGAGATTCACGAGAGCCTCCCGGGCCCCGGCGTTCCCTTCCCCCGCGAGTCGGACGCACAAGCCCTCCACGCGCCTGCCAACGGCGGCGCGCCCGCCACCGCCCCCACCACGACCGCCGTCGCGCCGCTCCCGGT
>NZ_MECK01000139.1 GCF_014596465.1 Streptomyces sp. CBMA123
CCGGCGCGGGGTCGGCGTGGGGCCGGCGTGGGGCCGGGGCCGCCCGGCGTGGGGCCGGCGTGGGGCCGGGGCGTCCGCTGTCAGTGGGGTCTGACAGCATCACCGCATGACCGCCGCACACGCCACCGACTACACCTGGTTCGAACAGCGCTACCCCGTCCTGGGTGAGGCCTACTGCCTCGCCCAGGCCCAGGGGATCGCCGCCGACGAACTGCTGCGCCGCTTCGACGCCCTGACCGGCCGGGAGGTGACCGGGCTGGACGCGGTGGTCGCCGCCTGGGAGACCTTCGACGACGGGGAGGACGAGGAGGCCGAGAAGCTCTTCGACCTGGACGAGGACCGGTTGCTCGTCGCCGTCACCGAACTCGACGGCTGGGCCCTCGCGGTCGAGCCGTACGGCTACCTGGGCAGCCTGCCCGAGGTCATCGCCCGACTCACCGACGGCACCCGGCTGGTCTCGCACTTCCGGAACGTCAACGCGGTGGACCACTTCAACTGGTGGGAGCGGGGCGAGTGCCGGCTGCGGTTCGAGCCGCTCTTCGCCGACCAGCGGGACGGTACGGATGCCGACGCCCCCGGCACATCCGAGCTGCTGACGGCTTGTGGCTTCCGGTTGGACGGAGAGCGCGGCGAGCTGCACACCGAGGCCGCGTTCGCGCTCGCCGAGCGGCTGACCGACGTGCGGCTCGGCCCGGAACGCCTGGAAGCCGCCACCTTCCGGCTCGGCTACGCGCCCCGGCCGTAGCGGGGGCGTAGCGCGGGCCTCGGTCGGCGGCGGCCTCCGGAGCGGTCGGGGCCGGTCAGGCCCCGGACGGGATCTGCTTGGCCCGGCCGCGGACCTGGAAGGCGGTCGCGATCTCGACCACGCCCAGGACCACCAGCCAGCACCCGGCGAGTACGGTCAGCGCGGTGATCGAGCCGACCGGCCAGACCATCAGCAGCACCCCGGCCAGGGTGTTGGCCACGCCGGCGAAGGCCTGCCAGCCGCGGGCGGGCATCAGCGGGTCGGAGATCGCGGCGGCGAGCTGGGTGATGCCGCGGAACAGCCAGCCGATCCCGATCCAGAGCGCGAGCAGCAGCAGCGACTGCACCGCGCCGCGGAAGCAGAGCAGCCCGAGCAGCACGCTGATCGCGCCGCTGATGAAGGCCAGCACCCGCAGCGCGGGGGTGGCGTGGGTGCCGAACGCGGCGACCAGCTGCACGATGCCGATGACCAGCAGGTAGAGGCCGAACAGCACGCCCACCACCAGCAGGGTCTCCCGCGGCCAGACGAAGACGACGATCCCCAGGGCGAGCGAGGCGACACCAGCGGCCAGCAGGATCTGCCAGGCGGCCTTGGCGAGCAGACCGAGCGGGCCCTGTACCGGGGTTCCGTCGGGGGTGATGATCGGAGGGGCCACGGCGGCGTACTCCTCGGGTCGGGGGCAGACAACGGTCCCCAGCCTCTCGGTGCCACCGTCAGCCCGCCTGCTGGGTACGTCCGTTCGAGTGATGCTCCTCGGCTGCCGGAACGACATCCTCCGGACACCTGCCGCCGATATCATCCGTCGGTATGACTTCTGAAGGGTGGGGGACCCCTCCGGTCGAGCCGATCAGCCAGCACTACATCGTCTGCGGGGGCAACGCACTGGCCCACCGGCTGGTCCTGGAACTCGTCGAGCACTATGAAGTGCCGGTCGTCGTCCTGGTCGCCGACCGCACCCGCGACCACGCACCGCGGATCGAGCAGATCGCAGGCGTCGCGGCCCTCGTCGAGTACCCGAACATCACCGAGGAGGCGCTGCGGGCGGTGTCCATCGACACCGCCCGCGGCCTCGCCCTGGTCGAGGGCAGCGACCAGGAGAACATCCACGCCGCGCTCAGCGCCCAGGGCCACAACCCGAACATCCGGATCGTCTTCCGGATGTTCAACCAGCGCCTCGGCGAGAACATCGAACGGCTCCTCAGGAACGGGGCCGCGCTCTCCGGCTCGGCCACCGCGGCCCCGGCCTTCGCCGCCGCCGCGCTCGGACGGCCCAACTCGGTCGAGATCGGCGGTCGTTACCTGCACATCGCCTTCGACGACGCCATCACCTCGGACCGGATCTGCGTGGTCGCCGACCACGTCGACCGGCAGGACCTCAGCAAGATCCGGCTGCTGCCGGAGCAGGAGGGCGACTCGGCCGAATTCGTCCGGCTCGCCAGCGAGTTCGGCGATGACGGGCCGGTCCGGCCGGGCGGGGTGCGGCGCGAAGCGGCGCCGGTGCCCGTCTCGGCGCCCGGGTCCGAGTCCGAAGCCGAGCCTGGGGCTCAGCCCGAAGCCGGACCCGAAACGGCGGCGCCGACCGGCGGGATCGCCGCGTTGCAGGCGATCCGGATGGAACCGCGGGAGCCGATCAACTGGGTGCGGCGGCTGCGCTGGCGGCTGCTCGACACCATGCGCTTCTTCACCAGCGCCCGGATGCGGTTGGTGCTGCTCACCGCGCTCGCCGCGGTGCTGATGGCCTTCAGCGTGCTCTGGTACCTCAGCCGGGACTTCGGCTGGACCGTCTACATCTCCCTGCTCGACCTGGCCGGCGCCGCCCAGCCCGACCAGCAGGCGGACATCGTTGCCGGGACGGGGACGGGCGGCGTCTGGCAGCGGGTCGCCCAGGTGGTGATCACCATCTGCGGGATCACCTTCGCGCCGGTCGCCACCGCCATCGCGGTCGAGGTGCTCGGCTCCGGGCGGCGCGGACTGCCCCGCAACCCGAGCGCGGGCACCCGGGACCACGTGATCGTCGTCGGACTCGGCAACGTCGGCACCCGGGTCGCGACCCAACTGCACGAGATGGGGGTGCCGGTGGTCTGCCTGGAGCGGGACCCGCAGGCCCGGGGCATCGCCGCCGCCCGGGCGCTCGGCATCCCGGTGGTGCTGGGCGACGGACCGTTCGAGGAACAGCTGCGCCGGGCCCGGCTGAAGCACAGCCGGGCGGTGGTCGCGGTCAGCGGGGACGACGCCACCAACCTGGAGGCGGCGCTGGAGGCGCGGCACGGCAACTCCGACGTCCGGGTGGTGGTGCGGCTGTTCGACGACAACTTCGCCGGTCACTTCTACAAGACGCTGGACAACGCGGCCTCCCGCTCGGTCTCCTACCTGGCCGCGCCCGCCTTTGCCGCCGCCCTGATGGGCAGTGAGGTGCGCGGGACGCTCTCGGTGTTCCGGCACGTGCTGCTGATCGCGGAGCTGACGGTGGAGGACGGCAGCGGGCTGATCGGCCTGAACCGGCACGACCTGGAGGACCCGGGCGGCGTCCGGGTGATCGCCGTCCGCTTCGCCCGCAGCAACGAGCTGCACTGGGGCTTCGCGGACCGCACCCGGCGGCTGGCCCCGGGCGACCGCATCGTGGTCGCCGCCACCCGCATCGGGCTGGCGCGGCTGAACACGGTGCTGGTGGAGGAGGGGTGAGGGCGGCCGGCTGACGGCGGACGGGTGACAGCAAACGGCAAACAGCTGACAGCAAACAGATTTCAGATGATGAAAGCTGTTTGCTGTCAGCTGTCCCCGCGTCAGCCTCCGCGCCTGTCGCGACGTCCCCGTCAGCGGTTCTCGAACTTCGGCGCCCGCTTCTCGGCGAAGGCGGCCATGCCCTCCTTCTGGTCCGCCGTCGCGAACACCGCGTGGAACAGTCGGCGCTCGAAGCGGACGCCCTCGGCGAGCGTCGTCTCGAAGGCGCGGTTGACGCTCTCCTTGAGCATCACGGCCGCCGTGGTCGACATCCCGGCGACGGTCTCGGCGGTGGCCAGCGCCTCGTCGAGCAGCTGGTCGGCCGGGACGATCCGGGCAACCAGCCCGGCCCGCTCGGCCTCCTCGGCGCCCATCATCCGGCCGGTCAGGCACAGGTCCATCGCCTTCGCCTTGCCGATGGCGCGGGTGAGACGCTGCGAGCCGCCGATGCCGGGGAGCACCCCGAGCTTGATCTCCGGCTGCCCGAACTTCGCGGTGTCCGCCGCCAGCAGGATGTCGCACATCATCGCCAGCTCGCAGCCGCCGCCGAGCGCGAACCCGGCCACCGCCGCGACCACGGGCTTGCGCAGCGCGCCGAGCCGGTCCCACGGGCCCAGCCAGTCGTCCAGGTAGACGTCCGGGAACCGGTTGTCCTGCATCTCCTTGATGTCGGCGCCGGCCGCGAAGGCCTTCTCCGAGCCGGTGATCACCAGACAGCCGATCTCCGGGTCCCGGTCGAACGCGGTGGCGGCGGTCACCACCTCGTTCATCAGCTGGGTGTTCAGCGCGTTGAGCGCCTTGGGCCGGTTGAGCGTGATCAGCCCGACCCGGCCCTTGCGCTCGACCAGGATCGTCTCGTAAGTCTCGGTCTCGGTCATCGCCGTTACTTCCATTCCGCTGCTCGGCCATTCCGCTGCTCTGCGCCGCGCGGGCGCGCCCTGACCACCCCACGATCTACGACGCGCCCCGCCTCGCGCCAGTCTTGACATGCGAGACGCCGGTCACCAGAGCGGCGAAGAGATCAGAACCGGACGCCGTGGCGCTCCGCCGCCCGCCGCCCGCCGCCCGGTCTCGGCCTTGAGCTGTCCCCGGCGGGCCAGTGCGGCCGGCGCGGCGACCGTCACCGACTCGGCGTCCACCCCGAAGTGCCGCCGGTTCGCCGTCCGGCTGTCCGAGAGCCCGAAGCGGGCGGCGCGGTGCGGCCGCCGAGCAGGCCCTCCAGCAGCGGCCCGCGCACCTGCTCGCCGAGCGGCACCCGGGACAGCGGATCGGCGCCCCCGGCCGGCGCCCCCGGCCGGCGCCGTCGTCGGCGTCGGGTGGGTCATGGCGTTCTCCGGGCGTTCCGGAAAGGGGAGTTGGTGGGGTAGGGCCCGGTCAGGCCAGGCCCAGCTCGTCGTCCTCGCGTGGGGCGAGGAAGCGGGCGACGTCGGCCGCCGTCACCCCGGCCAGCGTGCGCGGCGACCACTGCGGGTCGCGGTCCTTGTCGATCACCTGGGCGCGGATGCCCTCGGCCAGGTCCGGACCGTCCAGCGCGGCGCAGGAGATGCGGTACTCCTGGTCCAGCGCGGCCTCCAGTGAGGGCAGGGTGCGGGCCCGGCGCAGCGCGGCCAGGGTGACCTTGACGGCGGTGGGGGAGTTCCCGAGGATCTGGTCGGCGTACTCCTTCGCCTCCGGCACACCGGAGTCGAGCAGCCGCTCGACGATCTCCTCGACGGTGTCGGCCGCGTAGCAGGCGTCGATCCAGTCGCGCTGTGCGGCGAGTCCGGCGAGTCCGGCGAGCCCGGTGGCTGCGGCTGCGGCTTCGGTGGGCGGTGCGGGCTCGGCGTGGGCGGCGACGGTCGCGGCCGGGTCGGTGCTGTGGGCCAGGGCGTCGAACAGCTCGGGCAGGCGCGCGGACGGGACGAAGTGGTCCGCGAAGCCGCACAGCAGCGCGTCGCCGGGGCCCATCGAGGCGGAGGTGAGCCCGAGGTGGGTGCCCAACTCGCCCGGGGCGCGGGCGAGCAGGAGGCTGCCACCGACGTCCGGGACGAGTCCGATCCGGGTCTCCGGCATCGCGATCACGGAGCGTTCGGTGACGATGCGCAGCGCGGCGTGGGCGGACAGGCCGATGCCGCCGCCCATCGTGATGCCGTCCATCACCGCGACGAACGGCTTCGGGTAGCGGCCGATCAGGGCGTTCAGCCGGTACTCGTCGCGGAAGAACGCGCGGGTGCCGGCCCCGCCGGCCGTGACGTCGGCGTGCATCGCCCGGAGGTCCGCGCCCGCGCACAGGCCGCGCTCCCCGGCGCCGGTCAGGACGACGGCACGCACCCGGTCGTCGGCGGCCCAGGCGTCCAGCGTCGTGCGGATGGCGGTGATCATGCCGTGGGTCAGCGAGTTGAGGGCCCTCGGGCGGTTCAGCATGATCCGGCCGAGGCCGCCGTCGCCGTCCAGGACGGCCTGGACCTCCGCCGCCGCGCTGGTCTCTGCGCCCATCGGAACCGCTCCCGTCCCCTCGGTGATCTCGCCTTCCGCCGTCCACGGTACCGGGGCGGGTGGGGCGTTGTGATCACGAGGCCGCCCTGACCGGGGGAGTGGGCCGCGCGGCCGCTGTGATCGAGGGCCGGCTCCGGGCGGCCCGGCGTTACGGCCCGGGTGTCACGGTCCGCCTGTCACAGTCCGGGTGTCACGGCCTGGCGGTCACGGCCAGGCGCGCAGGGCGAGTTCGGCGACGCGGGTCAGGTCCTCGGCGGTGGCGCCGTCACGGGCCTGCTGGGACATGCCCTGGATGACCGTGGCGAGGTACCCGGCCAGCGCCTCCGGGTCGGCCTCGGGCGGCAGTTCGCCGTCCTGCCGGGCCGTGTGCAGCCGCTCCTCGAAGACCCGCCGGTTCGCGTTGCGCAGGTCGCGCAGGTGGGCCTGGATCCCGGCGTCCTGGGGGCTGACGTTGGTGGCGGCGGTGATCACCAGGCAACCGGCCGGGTGGGACGGGTCCGGGTAGATCGCGGCGGCCTCGCGCAGGATGCGGGCGAAGGCCGCGCGGGCGCCGGTCTCCTCGGCCAGCGCGACGCCGACGAAGGCGCCCACGGGGGAGTGCCCGTACCGGCGGACGACCTCCTCGAAGAGCGTGCGCTTGTCGCCGAAGGCGGCGTAGAGGCTGCCGGGGCGGATGCCCATGGCGGTGGTGAGGTCGGTGACGGAGGTCGCCTCGTAGCCGCGCTCCCAGAACAGCCGGGTGGCCGCTGTCAGGGCCTCCTCCCGGTCGAAGGCCGGCGGTCGGCCGCGCCGGGCGCGGGGCGCCGGGCCGGTGGTCGTGGGGTCGGGTGTCGCGGCCTCGGTCATGGGATGGATTTTAGAGCAGTCACTCAAGAAGTGTGTGCTAGGTTCTTTCTTGAGCGATCGCTCAAGAAATATCCGGACGCGACCAACGGGGATGCAATCCGGACGCAAACCGGATGCGACTCGACACAACAGGAGGGGGCTCGGTCATGGGTTCGAGCACGGGCGGATACGGGCTTCGGGGCAAGGTGGCGCTGGTCACCGGCGGCAGCAGGGGGATCGGCCGGGCGATCGCCCGCCGGCTCGGACGGGACGGCGCCACCGTCGCGGTGGGCTACGCCCGGGACGAGGTGGCGGCGCGGGAGGTGGTCGAGGGGATCCGGGCCGACGGAGGGCGGGCCTTCGCGCTGCGCGCCGAACTGGGACGGCACGGTGACGCGGCCGCGCTGTGGGCGGCCTTCGATGCGGAGGTCGGGGCGCACGCGCCCGCCGGCGGGGTCGACATCATCGTGAACAACGCCGGGATCGGGCGCAGTTCGGACCTCGCGACGCTGACCGAGGAGGGCTTCGACGAGGTGTTCGCGGTGAACGTCCGGGCGCCGTTCTTCGTCGTGAAGCACGGGCTGGAGCGGCTGCGGGACGGCGGGCGGATCATCAACGTGTCGAGTGGGGCGGCCCGGCTCGCGATGCCGGAGATCATCGCCTACGGCGCGACCAAGGGCGCGCTGGACACCTTCACGCTCAACCTCGCCAAGCAGCTCGGCCCGCGCGGCATCACGGCCAACTCGGTCGCGCCCGGCGTGGTGGACACCGACGTCAACGCGGGCTGGCTGCGCGGCAATCCGGAGGCGGAGGCGCACGCGGCCGCACTCGCCGCGCTCGGCCGGGTCGGGCAGCCGGAGGACATCGCGGACATCGTCGCCTTCCTGGCCTCGGACGACGCGCGCTGGGTCACCGGCCGGGTCATCGACGCCACGGGCGGTGCAGGGCTGTAAGCGGGGTCGTGCGGCCGAGGCGGGGGCGGCGCGCACAGGAGTGGGCAAACGGATAACAGCTGACGGATGACAGATAACAGCTGACAGAGTTCAGATGATGAAATCTGTCAGCTGTCCGCTGTTGTCTGTCAGCTGTTGTCCGTACTCCGCTGGTCGTCACCCGCGAGCCGTCAGCCCCGCACCCGCCCGGAGACCTCGCCGAAGCCGACCACCGCGCCGTCCGCTCCCGGGGCCGTCGCCGTGATGACGACCTCGTCGCCGTCCTCCAGGAAGGTCCGGGTCGTGCCGTCCGGCAGCTTGAGCGGCTCCTCGCCGTTCCAGGTCAGCTCGATCAGCGCGCCCCGGGTGTCCGGCTCCGGCCCGCTGACCGTCCCCGAGGCGAACAGGTCGCCGGTGCGCAGCGAGGCGCCGTTGACGGTCATGTGGGTCAGCTGCTGCTGTGCCGTCCAGTACATGGAGGCGAACGGCGGGCGCGAGACCAGGTGCCCGTTCAGCCGGACCTCCATGGCCAGGTCCAGGCCCCACGGCTCGCCGCCGCGGTCGTCCAGGTAGGCCAGCGGCTCGACGTCGCGCTCCGGCGGGGTGACCCGGGCGTGCTGCAGGGCGTCCAGCGGCACGATCCACGGCGAGATCGAGGTCGCGAAGGACTTCCCCAGGAACGGGCCGAGCGGCACGTACTCCCAGGCCTGGATGTCGCGCGCCGACCAGTCGTTGAGCAGGCAGACGCCGAACACGTGCTCGCGGAAGTCGTCCAGCACGACCGGCCGGCCCAGCTCGGACGGCGCGCCGACGACGAAGCCGACCTCGGCCTCGATGTCCAGCCGGCGGGTCGGCCCGAAGGTCGGCGCCGCGTCGGCGGGTGCCTTGCGCTGCCCGTGCGGACGCACCACCGGCGTGCCGGACACCACGACCGTGCCCGCCCGCCCGTGGTAACCGATCGGCAGGTGCTTCCAGTTGGGGGTCAGCGGCTCCGAGCCCGGACGGAAGATCCGGCCCAGGTTGGTGGCGTGGTGCTCGGAGGCGTAGAAGTCGACGTAGTCCGCGACCTCGAACGGCAGGTGCAGTTCGACCTTGTCGGCCGGCAGCAGCGCCGGCGACAGCGCCGCGCGGAAGGACTCGTCCGTCAGCCAGCTGGTGAGGTCGGCGCGCACCTGCGTCCAGGTCGAACGCCCGGCCGCCATCAGCGGGTTGAGCGAATCGGCGTCCAGCAGCACCGACGGCGCCCCGGCCGCGCGGGCGGCGGCCCCGGCGTCCAGTACGAAGTCCCCGACGCGCACGCCGATCCGGCGCTGCCCGGGCCGGTCGGCCGCCGTGAAGACGCCGTACGGCAGGTTGTGCACGCCGAACGGCGAGTCCTGGGTGCCGGCCAGCCAGCTGCGGGGGGTGCTCAACGGTCCTCCTGGAGGAGTGGACTGGGCGACAGCAGGCCGAGTGCGGCCAGGTCGTCCAGGGGTTCGGCGACGCTACAGGTGCCGAACGCGGTGAACGAGTTGCGGATCACCGTAACCTGGTGCCCGCTCAGGGCGTGGACGGCCTTGGCCAGCGCCTCGCCGTCGCGTTCGGCCAGTACCTCGGCGGCCGCGGCGCGGTCCGTCTCCTGGGCGGCCAGCAGGACGTTGAGGAAGCCGTGGTGCTCGAAGCCGGTCTGCGGGTCGGTGTGCCGGACGGCGTTGTGCAGCCCCGCCGTGCACTTGTACGGCAGGCCGCGCTGCGCGCAGCCGGTGAGGAAGGCGGCCAGCTCGTCCTCGTCCGGGAACGCCTCCGCGACGACGCCGCCGGTGCGGAACTTGGCCCGGTAGGCGCTGTCGACCAGGGCGTCCAGGACCTCGTCCAGGCCGTCCCCGCGCAGGAGTTCGCGCGGGACCTCGACGGCGGCGGGTACGTCCGGCGGCAGCAGCCGGTCCAGTTCGGCCACGGCCTCCGGCACGTCCCGGGTGGCGAGCTCGACGCCCGCGACCTCGAAGGGTGCGGCGGCGGTGAGCGCCGGCCCGAGCTCGGCGCTGCCCCCCGGCAGCACCAGCCCGACCCTGAGCGGCCCGGTGCCCGCCACCGCCGCGGCCAGTTCGCCCAACCGGCCCGCCCCGCACAGGAACGGGCCGACCGCGTCGGCGTACCAGGCCGTGCGGTGGGCGCGGTGCGCGGGCACCGCCTCGGCGACCGGCAGGTTCCCCGGGGGGAACACCGCCGCGTCGTCGAGGAGCCCGCGGAACAGCTCCGGGATCGGGGAAGCGGCCGCGGCGGGGAACACGGGGGTGCCGGCGCTCATCGCCCGGGCCCCCGACCCGCCCACGTCCAGGCGTAGTTGGCGTCCTCGGTGGCCCGTCCGCCCTCGCCGAGCTCCAGCGGGCGGAAGGTGTCCACCATGACCGCCAGCTCGTCGAAGAACTCCACGCCGATGCTGCGCTCGTACGCGCCCGGCTGCGGCCCGTGGGTGTGCCCGCCCGGGTGCAGCGAGATGGAGCCCTGGCCGATGCCGGAGCCCTTGCGGGCCGCGTAGTCGCCGCCGCAGTAGAACATGACCTCGTCGCTGTCCACGTTGGCGTGGTAGTACGGCACCGGGATCGACAGCGGGTGGTAATCCACCTTGCGGGGAACGAAGTTGCAGATCACGAAGTTGTTGCCCTCGAACACCTGGTGGGCCGGCGGCGGCTGGTGCACCCGCCCGGTGATCGGCTCGAAGTCCCGGATGTTGAAGGCGTACGGGTAGAGGCAGCCGTCCCAGCCGACCACGTCGAAGGGGTGGTGCGGCACGGTGTAGCGGGTGCCCGAAACCCCGTTCGGGCCACGGTGCTTGACCAGCACGTCGACGTCCCCGGGGGTGTCGACCACGAGCGGCCCGACCGGCCCGCGGAAGTCCCGCTCGCAGTACGGCGCGTGCTCCAGCAGCTGCCCGTACTTGGAGAGGTAGCGCTTGACCGGGGTGATGTGGCTGTTGGCCTCGATGCAGTAGGCGCGCAGCGGCTCGTCCCCGGACGGCACCCAGCGGTGGGTGGTGGCGCGCGGGATGATGACGTAGTCGCCCTGGCCGACCTCGATCGAGCCGAAGACCGTCTCGACCGTGCCCGCGCCGGACTCCACGTACACGCACTCGTCGCCGAGCCCGTTGCGGTACAGCTCGCTCGGGGCCCCGGCGGCGACGTACGAGATCCGCACGTCGCCGTTGCCGAGGACGAGGCGGCGGCTGCCGACGACGTCCGCGGACTTCCACTCCTGGTCCGCGAACAGCTCGTGCAGCTTGAGGTGGCGGGGGAGCAGGGGATGGTTGGGCACCGTGGACTGGTCGGGCAGCTCCCAGGGCGCCGCGTCGACCACCGCCGAGGGGATGCCCCGGTGGTAGAGCAGCGACGAGTCGGAGGAGAACCCCTCCTCGCCCATCAACTCCTCGTAGTACAGCCCGCCTTCGGGTGTGCGGTGCTGGGTGTGCCGCTTGGGCGGGATGCTGCCCAGCTGCCGGTAGTACGCCATCTCCGTGCTCCTCCTCGACCGTCCGTCAGGGCGGGCGTCAATCAGGGCCGCCGTCAATCAGGGTAGGCCGACGCTCACAGGTTGCCGCGAAGGTCCTGCTCGCGCTCGATGGACTCGAACAGCGCCTTGAAGTTGCCCTTGCCGAAGCCCAGCGAACCGTGCCGCTCGATGAACTCGTAGAAGACGGTGGGGCGGTCGCCGATCGGCTTGGTGAAGATCTGCAGCAGGTAGCCGTCCTCGTCGCGGTCCACCAGGATGCCGCGCTTCTTCAGCTCCTCGATCGGCACCCGGACCTTGCCGATCCGCTCGCGCAGCTCCGGGTCGTCGTAGTAGGCGTCCGGGGTGTTGAGGAACTCGACGCCGCGCGAGCGCAGCACGTCCACGGTGGTGAGGATGTCGTTGGTGGCGAGCGCCATGTGCTGGCAGCCGGGGCCGGTGTAGAACTCCAGGTACTCGTCGATCTGGGACTTCTTCTTGGCGATGGCCGGCTCGTTGAGCGGGAACTTCACCCGGTGGTTGCCGCTGGCGACGACCTTGGACATCAGGGCGGAGTACTCGGTGGCGATGTCGTCGCCGACGAACTCGGCCATGTTCACGAAGCCCATGACCCGGTTGTAGAACTGGACCCACTCGTCCATCCGGCCCAGCTCGACGTTGCCGACGGCGTGGTCGAGGGCCTGGAACAGGCGCTTGGGCGAGCCCTCCGGGTGGACGACGGTGCTCTTGGCGACGACGTAGCCCGGCAGGTACGGGCCGCTGTAGCGGGAGCGGTCGATCAGGGTGTGGCGGGTCTCGCCGTAGGTGGCGATGGCCGCGCGGCGCACGGTGCCGTTCTCGTCCGAGACGTCGTTCGGCTCCTCGAGGATGGTGGCGCCGCTGGCGCGGGCGTGCTCGATGCACTTGTCGACGTCCGGGACCTCCAGGGCGAGGTCGACCACGCCGTCGCCGTGGCGGCGGTGGTGCTCCAGCAGGACGCTGTCCGGCTGGACGCCGCCCTTGATCACGAAGCGGCAGGAGCCGGAGCGCAGCACGTAGGCCTTGCGGTCGCGGCGGCCGGTCTCCGGGCCGGAGTAGGCGACCAGCTCCATGCCGAACACGACCTGGTAGAACTGGGCCGTCTGGGTGGCGTTGCCGACCACGAAGACGACCGCGTCCTGCGCGGTGACCGGGAACGGGTCGGACGCCTGGTCGTGCTCGACGAGGCCGACCAGGCGGCGCAGCTGGTCGGCGTCGAGGCCGGCCTCGCGCTCCTCGGGTGTCAGCTCAAGGGCCTGGGACTGCGGGGTCATCGCTCGTTCCTCCACTCAGGGCCTCGGCGTTGAGGCTTCCGGGGGTTTCCGGGGGCTCGGGGCCTTCCGGTTCGGATCGCGTGGATCGCTGCCGCACGGCGACGGGTGGGCGGTGCGGTTGCGCAGAGCTTGCTCCTGTCGTGAGGGTTGGGCAACAGGTCGGTTTTTCACTGCTCAATGTGTACAAGCTGATCAGGGAATCCCGGCTGGAGCTGCGCAATATGTGCTGCCTCCGGGCGGTGGTCGCACGAAATCTGCGCAACCGGCTCTACCTGCCGTCGGCGGGCGGTACGCCGTCGGTCGGCAGGTGCCGCAGGAACCAGTCCCCGGCCAGCTCAGCGGCCTGGTCGAGGGTGCCCGGCTCCTCGAACAGGTGGCTCGCGCGCGGCACCACCGCCAGCTCGCTCGCCCCGCCCAGCAGGGCCCGGGCCCGCCGGTTGAGGTCGAGCACGGTGGCGTCCAGCGCGCCGACCACGAGCAGCGTCGGCGCGCCGACCCGGCCCAGGACGTCCGGCCCGGCGAGGTCCGGGCGCCCGCCCCGGGAGACCACGGCGCGCACCGTCGGGCCCAGTTCGGCGGCGGTGTACAGCGCGGCGGCCGCGCCGGTGCTGGCGCCGAACAGGCCCAGCGGCAGGCCGCCCACCCCCTCGGTGCGGTCCAGCTCCCGGGCGACGGCGGTCAGCCGCTCGCCGAGCAGGGCGACGTCGAACACCTTGCGCCGGTCCGGCTCCTCGTCCTCGGTGAGCAGGTCGAACAGCAGGGTGCCCAGCCCGGCCCGGTTCAGATGGCGGGCGACGTGCCGGTTGCGCGGACTGTGCCGGCCGCTGCCGCTGCCGTGCGCGAACACCACCACCCCGCGCGCCCCGGCCGGGACGGTCAGTCGGCCGGCCAGCCGGACCCCGGCGACGGGCAGCGGCAGCTCGCGGTCGATGGCGGTGTCCGGCCGCTCGCCCCGGGCCTCGGCCAGCAGCCGCAGCACCTCCTCGTCGCCGGTCTGGGTGAAGTCGGCGTAGAACTCGCCGATCGCGAAGAACGGCGACGGCGTGTCGACGCAGACCAGCTCGTCCGCCACCTCGGACAGCCGCTCCGTCCAGTCCCGGGGCGCCACCGGGACGGCGAGCACCACCCGGGCCGCGCCGCGCGCCCGGACGATCCGGCAGGCGGCCCGGGCCGTGGAGCCGGTGGCGATACCGTCGTCCACCACGACCACCGTGCGCCCGCGCAGGTCGGCGGCCGGGCGGTCACCCCGGTAGCGGCGGGCCCGGCGCTCCAGCTCGGCGCGCTCGCGCCGCTCCACCTGCGCCAACTGCTCCCCGCCGACCCCGGCGAGCCGGATGACCTGCTCGTTCAGCACCCGGACGCCGTCCTCGCCGATCGCCCCCATGCCCAGCTCGGGCTGGTACGGCACG
>NZ_MECK01000140.1 GCF_014596465.1 Streptomyces sp. CBMA123
GGTGGACCGGCCGACCGGGTCGGCCGCGGCGGGCGGTGCTGCGGCACGTGGTGATCAGGCGAGGTCCGCCCCGGTACGCGGCCGTGTGACCGGGGCCTCCCGGTCGCGGGGCCGTTCCGCCGTCCCTGATCACAACCGCACGCGACCCGCCCGCACGGCGGCGCCGGTCCACCGGCGCGTCCGCCGCCCGTGAGCGTGAACCCGCGTGCCCAGCTTCGGAGATCACCCACGCCATGAAGACCGCCCCGACCCGTGTGACCCACCTGGCCGCCGTCGCCGCCGTGGCCGCCGCCACCGTGCTGGCCGCCGCCACGACCGCCTCCGCGCACGTCGTCATCGATCCGTCCAGCGTGCCCAGGAACGCCACCGACCAGACCTTCGCGTTCCGGGTGCCGGACGAGGACGACACCAAGAGCACGGTCACGGTGGAGATCGACTTCCCCGCCGACCACCCCGTCCCCTCGGCGATGGTCGCGCCGGTGCCCGGCTGGACCGACAAGATCACGACGACCAAGCTCGCCACCCCGATCCACACCGACGACGGGGACGTCACCGACGTGGTCTCGCAGATCGTCTGGACCGGCGGCCAGATCGCCCCCGGCCACTACCAGGACTTCCCCGTCGACCTCGGCGCGCTGCCCGAGGGTACCGACACGGTCGTCTTCAAGGCCCTCCAGACCTACAGCGACGGCACTGTGGTGCGCTGGATCGAGGAGCCCCAGGCCGGGCAGCCCGAGCCCAAGAACCCCGCCCCGGTGCTGCACCTCACGGCCGCGACCGCCGACGACGGGGACAGCACCGCCTCCGCGAGCGCCGCCCCCGGCACCAAGCCGGACCCGGCACCGAGGAGCAGCGCGCAGGCCACGCCGACGGCCACCGGGACCGCCACCGCGACCGCGAGCAGCGGCGACTCGACCGCCCGGGGCCTGGGCATCGCCGGCATCGTGGTCGGCGTCCTCGGCGCGGTGGCGGGCTTCCTGCTCGGCCGCCGCAACCGTACGGGCACCTCCGCGTAGCCCCCGGGGCCGGTACGGCAGGGAACCCGTACCGGCCCCCGGTCAGCCCGGCGGTCCGGTGGTGAGCGCCGTGCCCGTGCGCGTGCGCAGGTGTACCGCCGTACGGCCGCTGCGGTGGGTGCTCACCAGGCCGGCCCCGCGCAGCGCGCCGAGGTGCTGGGAGACGGCGCCGGGGGTGACGCCGAGGCGGGTGGCGAGCTCGGGGGTGCTCAGCGGCTCGGCGAGTTCGGCGAGCAGCGCGGCCCGGGTGCGGCCGAGGACGGCGGCGAGGCCGGCCGAGGTCGGCCGGGGCTGTTCCCAGAGCAGGCCCACGCCAGCGGCCGGGTAGCGGATGGAGGCGGCGGTGCGCGGGGAGTAGTCGACGATGACGTCCGGCCAGCCGAAGACCGAGGGCATCAGCACCAGCCCGTGCCCGCCCGCCTCGACCGTCCACGCGGTGCCCGTACGGCGGCGCCCGTGCACCACCAACTGGCCCTCCCGCCAGGTCACATCGGCGTGCAGTTGGGCGAAGACGGCCTCCACTCCGCCGTCCACCAGGGCCATCGCCCGCTGACCGAGGTCCTTCTCCAACACCGCCCGCATCCGCCCCCAGTGCGGGGCGACCAGCCGTTCGTGGCAGCGGGTCAGCGCGTCGGCGGTCCGCTCCAGCAGTTCCGCGGGCGCCGGGAGTTCCCCGGCCCGGGAGCCCAGGGCGGCCGCGCACTCGGCCGCGACGTACCCCGGGTCCGTCGCCCGCAGGCCGGCCGACTCGGCGTCGTACGCCGGCAGGCGCCGGTCCGGCACCGGGAACAGGAAGGCCGGCAGGCAGCCCTCGAGCAGCGCCCGCAGCAGGGGAAGGTCCGGCTCCGCCGCCAGCACCGGTTCCGCCTCGCGCACCCACGGCCGGTGCACCTGGTGCCCGCCGACCCCGAGCGCCGCCCGTACCCCGAGCACCGTCTCCGCCAGGGGTGACACCGCGAGCCGCACCCGGGCCACCTCGGCCGCCGACAGCCGGATCTCCACCGCCACGCCCGTCCCGCCCCCGATCGTTTAGCCGTGGCTGAACGATAGCCGAGCCCGGCCACCACCCCGCAGGCTGTCCGCCATGGAGTTCTTCACCTCGTACGACGGCACCGAGCTGGCCTTCCGCACCGTGGGCGACGGCCCGCCGCTGCTCTGCCTCCCCGGCGGCCCCGGCCGCGCCGCCGAGTACCTCGGCGACCTCGGCGGCCTGTCCGCCCACCGCACCCTGATCCTGCCCGACATCCGGGGCACCGGCGCCTCCGCGACGCCCGTCGACCCGGCCAGCTACCGGGTGGACCGCCTGGTGGCCGACGTCGAGGCGCTGCGCCGCCACCTCGGCCTCGACCGCGTCGACCTGCTCGGCCACTCCGCCGGCGGCAGCCTGGCCATGCTCCACGCCGCCGCCCACCCCGACCGGCTGACCAGCCTGACCCTGGTCGACCCGTCGTTCGCCGGCGTCGGCCTGCCCTCCGACACCGGAGTGCGGGAGGTGATCGCGGCCCGGGCCGGCGAGCCCTGGCACGCCGAGGCGGTGGCAGCGCACCGGCGGATGGTGACCGCGAACAGCTTCGCCGAGGCCGCGCCGTACCGGTTCGCCTTCGAGCCGCTGATGTACGGCCGCTGGGACGAGACCGCCCGCGCCCACGCCGCCGCCGACGCCGCCCAGCGCGCGCTGACCGTCAGCGAGCACTACTACCGGGACTACGCGCCCGACGCCGGGGACCTCCGGCGCCGCCTGGCCGCGCTGCCCTGCCCGACCCTGCTGCTGGTCGGCGAACTGGACCTGTGGCCCACCGCCCGGGCCGCCGCCGACGCCGCCCCGCTCTTCCCCGGGGCGGTGCTCACCGTCCAGCCGGGCGCCGGCCACTACCCGTGGCTGGACGACCCGGGGGCGTTCAGCGCCGCCGTCGAAGGCTTCCTCGCCGCGGCCGGCTGACGGCGGGCAGTCGTCAACCCGGGCCGGGGCAGCTGTTCAGCCGGGCCCGGACGGCGTCGGCGTCCCGGTGCTGGAGGTCCTCCAGGATGGCGAGGCCGCTGGTCCAGGCGGCCCGGGCGGCCCCGGTGTCGCCGAGGGCGAGGTGGGTGTCGCCGAGGTGGGTGTGGATCTCGGCCTGGAGGAAGTAGTCGCCGATCCGCTGCCGCAGGCGCAGCGACTCCCGGTAGGCCGGGAGCGCCTCGTGGTACTCGCCGAGGTGGTGGTGGACGAAGCCGATGCTGTCCCAGATAGACGACTGGCCGGGCAGGTTGCCGGTGGCGCGGGCCAGTTCCAGGGCCTGCCGGCAGTAGGGGAGCGCCTGCCGCAGCTCGCCCTGCTGGGCGAGGTACCAGCCGATGCTGTTGAGGGCGAGGGCCTGCCCGGAGGGGTCGTCGATGGCCCGGAACAGCTCCAGGGCCCGGCGGGACTCGGCGACGGCCTCGGCGTTGGCCTGTTCCTCCCCGTGGGCGATGGCGAGGTCCAGCCGGGTCCGGCCCTGGCGCGGCCGGTCGCCGAGGGTGTCGAACAGGTCGAGGGCCAGGCGCAGTTCGCGCTGGGCCTCGGGCTGGCGGTCCTGGGAGCGGTGCACCTGGCCGAGCCAGCGGTGGGCGTGGGCCTGCCGGCCGAGGTCCCCGGTGCGTTCGGCGGCGGCCAACGCGGTCTCACTGGCCCGCTGCCACTGCTGCCACAGGCCCGACTTGAGCAGGTACGGCACCTGGGCGCCGACCAGCTGCCAGGCGTGGACGTCGCACCGGGCCCGGTGCGCGGTGTCGACGATCCGCTCCAGCACCGGCTGCTCCTCCCGGTACCAGGTGAGCGCCCGCCGCCGGTCGGCGAGGTCCTCGGGCGCCACCCCGGCGGCGGGCGGCGCGAGGCCGAGCGGCTGCCAGGCGGCGTCGTCCGCGTAGGCGAGGCAGGCCGCCCGGTGCGCGGTGTGGAGGTAGTGGTCGAGCATCCGCAGGGTCGTGTCGGCCTGGTCCGGCGGGGAGTCGAGGGCGGCGGCCTGTTCGGCGGCGTAGGCGCGCAGCAGGTCGTGGAAGGTGTACCGGTCCCGCTCCGGCGCGGTGATCAGGTGGGCC
Source organism: Streptomyces sp. CBMA123 (assembly GCF_014596465.1). Lineage (GTDB taxonomy): Bacteria > Actinomycetota > Actinomycetes > Streptomycetales > Streptomycetaceae > Kitasatospora. Next base: position 4,074 of record NZ_MECK01000140.1, read on the forward strand.
CGGTGCAGGTCCTCCAGCAGGGCGCGGGTCTCGGGCAGCGGCAGGCCCGCGAGGCTCGCGGCCGCCGCCGCGCTGATGTGCGGGCCGGGGTGCAGGCCGAGCAGCCGGAACAGCCGGGCGGCGCGCGGGGACAGCGCCCGGTACGACCAGGAGAGCACCACCCGGACGTCGGCGTGGCTGTCGCCGGCCGAGAGGAGGTCCAGGCGCACCCGGGAGTCGCGCAGTTCGCGGGCCCAGACGTCGAGCGGGGTGCCGGGGTGGTCGGCGGCCCGGGCGGCGGCGATGTTCAGTGCCAGCGGCAGCCGGGCGCACAGCTCGATCAGCTCGTCGGCCGCCTCCTGCTGCCCCGCGACGACGGCGGTGCCCAGGCGGCGGGCGAGGAGTTCACGCGCCTCGGCGGGGGAGAGCACGTCCAGGGGCAGCGGGACGGCGCCGTCCAGGGCGACCAGTCCGGGCAGTCGGTTGCGGCTGGTGACCACGACCAGGCAGGTGTCGGAGCCGGGCAGCAGCGGGCGGACCTGCTCCGCCTCGCGGACGTTGTCGAGGACGATCAGGGTCCGGGTGCCGGCCAGCCGGCTGCGCAGCAGCGCCAGTTGGCCGTCCGGGTCGGCGGGGACGCGCGGCGCCGGGACGCCGAGCGCGTCCAGGAAGCCGCGGGCCACGTCGGCGGCGTCGACCGGCGCCCGGGCCGGGTCGAAGCCGCGCAGGTTGGCGAACAGCTGGCCGTCGGGGAAGCGGTCGGCGACCCGGTGGGCGAAGTGCACGGCCAGGGTGGTCTTGCCCACGCCGGCGGTGCCGGCGATCGCCGAGATCACCACGGCGCCGCAGCCGGGCACGGCGTCGGTGCCGCCGCCGGGGGCGACGTCGGCCAGCAACTCGTCGAGCAGCCGCAGTTCCCGGGTGCGGCCGGTGAAGTGCCGGATGGCCATCGGCAGTTGCTGGGGGCTCGCGGTGCCGGGGGCGGGGCGCGGGACGGGCGGGGCCTGCACGGGCGCGTCCACCGGGGCGTCCGGTGTTCCGGGGTCCGTTGTTCCCGGGCCGGCGTCCCGGACGGCCGTCAGCCAGCGGGCGCGGGTGCCCGGGTCGAGGCCGAGCGCCTCGGCGAGCCGGACCACCGAGGACATCCGGGGCCGGCGCCCGCCCGCCTCCAGGGCGCTGATCGACCGGGCCGACACCCCGGAGCGGTCCGCGAGTTCGTCCTGGCTCCACCCCGCCGACAGGCGTCCCTCCCGCAACAGCGCGGCGAAAACAGCAGCCCCCACCCATGCCCCCTGGATCCCGTGCGAACCCGTGCCGTCGCCCTGCCCGTCCGACCCGGATCGCGAACGAGAGTAGCCCCCCACGGCCCAAGTGTCAGGTCAACGTCGGGTCAACGTCGTGGTCGGCGCCGCCGCGCGGCCGGGAGGATGAACGCCCGACGTGATCACACCGAGGAGGAACCCATGAACGCGCCCAGGCCCGTTCCGCGTCCGACGCGTCCGACCAGGGGCCTGGTCGGGGCGGTGGCGGGGGTGGTCGCCGTCGCGACGCTCGGCAGCGCCGGTGCCGTCGGGGCCTCGGCGGCCACCCCGTCGTCGGGCGGGCCGGCCCGTGCCGGAGCCGTCCTGGTCGAGGAGGTCCGGACGGCGGACGGGGTGCTCACCGTCGACCGGTCGAGCGAGCCGCCGCAGCCCGCCTCGGGCGGGGGGTGCCAAGGCATCGACCCGCAGGTCTGCTTCAGCGTCGACGGAAGCGGCTTCTTCGTGAACGAGATGACCAACAGCACCCACTACGGTTCGAGCACCTCGGCCGACATCCAGGTCAAGAGCCCGGCCGGGGTCGTGGTGGCGGAGTCGACGTTCTACGCGGTCGGCGGCAACTGGTACAACGTGACCTACGCGCCGAACTCCTACGTGGCCGGCGGCCGGTGGTGCGCCTTCGGCAACGCCAACGGCGGGGGGTACACCGGTACGTGCGTGGACGTGCACAACTGACCGGCGGGTCCGGCGGCGAGCCGCGGTCACGGGGGTGCCGCGGCTCGGGCCGGACCCTCCGAGCCGTGCGCCGAACCCGATTCCTCCGCTGGTCGAACGGTGTCATGCTGACGCCATGACAGATCGCATCGATACCGCCCCGGCTCGCGACGGGGTGCAGGACGGGGGCCGGCGGCGGGAGTTGGCGGCGGCGACGGTGGGATCGGTGGTCGAGTCCTTCGACTGGAACATCTACGCCGTGCTCGCGCCCTACTTCGCCGCCGACCTCTTCGGGCACGGCAAGAGCGGGGTCAGCGGGGTGCTCGCCGCGTACGCCACCTTCGCGGTCGGCTTCGGGGCCCGGCCGATCGGCTCCTATCTGATAGGCCGGCTCAGCGACACCCGGGGGCGGCGCTTCGCGCTCAGCCTCGGCATGGCCGTCATCGCCGTCGCCAGCCTGGGCCTGGCCGCGCTGCCGGGGCAGCGGACCATCGGCGTCTGGGCGGCGGTGCTGGCCGTGGTGGTGCGGGTGGTGCAGGGGCTGGCCTTCGGCGGAGAGGCGCCGAGCGTTGCCGCGTACGTGACCGAGACCGCCCCGCCCCGGCACCGCTTCGCGTTCAGCTCGGTCTCCTACGGCGGGATCATCCTGGGCTCGCTGCTGTCCTTCGGGGTGCTCACCACACTGATCCACACCCTCGGCAAGTCCGGCCTGGAGAACGGCGGCTGGCGCTGGGGCTTCGTGGTCGCCGCGCTGCTCGGGCTGGGCGCGGTGTGGGTGCGCCGGGCGGCGCCGGAGAGCGCCGAGTTCCACCGCGCCCGGGCCCGGGTGCGGCCGGGCGAGCGCCCGTCCTACCTGCGCACGCTGCGCGAGCACCGCTGGGCGGTGCTCACCGTCTTCCTCAACACCCTCGGCGGCACGGTCGGTTACTACTTCGCGCTGACCTACCTGCCGCAGTACGCCGCCGCCTACCACGTCATCGACAAGGAGCGGGCGGCCTCCTTCATGACGATCGTGCTGGCCGTCGTGCTGGTCACCATGCTGCTCACCGGCGCGGCCGCCGACCGCTTCGGCCTGCTGCCGGTGGCCCGGATCGGCTTCGGGCTGCCCGTCCCGCTGGTGGGGATCCTGCTGGCCGGGCTGCGCGGGGGCTGGCTGCCGTTCCAACTGGTGGCCCTGCTGCTGGGGATGATGGTGGCGACGGTGCTCGGCACCCTCAACGTGTTCACCGGCCTGCTGTTCCCGACCGAGGTGCGGGCGGTGGGCCTCGGCGTGGTCAACGCGGCCACCATCGCCGCGTTCGGCGGCACCTTCCCGCTGCTGGCCCAGTGGCTGGCCGACCGCGACGCCCTGGGGCTGATCCCGTTCTACGTCACGGTCTGCACGGCGGGGCCGGTGCTGGGCCTGCTGACGGCGATGCGGGTGCCCTCGTTCACCGCGGCCCTGCGGGAGGCGGAAGGCGAGGTTCAGCGGACGCCGGGAACCGCCTGACGGACGTTCACGTCCTGTGGTTGAGTGGTCCGGACCAAAGTCCGGAACGGGGAGGGGCGACTGTGGACGGCAACGGGCCGGACAGCTGGCTGATCGACGTGGACTTCGAGGAGCTGCCGCAGGTGGACCTGCGGACCGACCGGGCGCACTCCGCGCGGGTCTACGACTACCTGCTCGGCGGGAAGACCAACTTCCCGGCGGACCGCGAGGTCGGTGACCGGGTGCTCGCGGACCTGCCCGCCGCCCGGGCCGGCGCCACCGCGGCCCGCGCGGTGATGCACCGGATGGTCCGCCGGCTGGCGGAGCAGCACGGCATCCGCCAGTTCCTGGACGTCGGCACCGGCATCCCCACGGCGCCGAACCTGCACGAGATCGCCCAGTCGGTGGACCCGGCCTGCCGGGTGGTGTACGTGGACAACGACCCGATCGTGCTGGCCCATTCGCGCGCCCTGCTCAGCAGCACCCCGCAGGGGCGCACCGCCTACGTCGAGGGCGACCTGCGCGATCCGGAGCGGTTCCTGGCCGATCCGGCGGTGGCCGCCACCCTGGACCTGACCCAGCCGGTCGCGCTGACGCTGATCAACGTCGTGCACTTCCTCTCCGACGAGGCCGCGCACCCGCCCGTCCGCAAGCTGCTGGACGCCCTGCCGGCCGGCAGCTTCCTCGCCCTGACCGCCGGTACGGCGGACAACGCGCCGGAGGCGACCAAGGCGGGCGTCCGGCGTTACGCGGAGGCGGGGATAGAGGTCCATGCGCGTCCGCTCGCCGGGGTGGAACGTTTCTTCGCCGGGCTGGAGCTGGACGAACCGGGCGTGGTGCTGATCAACCGCTGGCACCCGGAGCTGGGCGAGCCCACGGCCCAGGCCGACGATGAGGTCTCGGTGTACGGAGGCCTCGCCCGCAAGCCGTAGCGCTCCGCCGCCGCCGGGCCCGTGGCCCGTGGCCCGTCCAACTGGACGCGGGCCACGGGCCACGGTTGTTCTCAGGCCCCGCCCGTGGCGTCCCAGGCGGCCTCGATCATCCGGAAGACCTCGTCCACCGCGGCCTCCGGGTCCGCCGCCTCGCGCGCCAGCGAGAAGGCGCCGACCACGAACCTGGCGATCGCCCGGCAGGCCGTCGCGGACCGGGCCGGGGCGGGCCGGGCGGCGATGGCCGCGGCCAGCGACTCCGCGTGACGCAGCCTCATCGACTCCTCGTACTCCCGCAGGGCGGGTGACCCGTCGATCAGGCGCCAGATCGGGTCGGCACCCTCCGCGGTGCAGTGCCGCACCATGGCGTGGATCTCGCGGCGCAGTGCGGGGATGAGCGCCTCGCCGGGCGAGCGGTCGGTGACCGCCCGGGTGAGGCGCTGCTCGAAGTCCTGGTCCCGTTCGAACACCAGGGCCTCTTTCGAGGCGAAGTGGGAGAAGACCGTGGTGACGGCGACGTCGGCCTCGGCGGCCACCTCGCGGATGCCCACCTCGTCGTATCCGCGTTCCAGGAAGAGCCGCAGGGCGGTGTCGGCGATCTTCTGACGGGTCGCGGCCTTCTTGCGCTCACGGCGGCCGGTCGGCTCGGTCGGCTCGGTCATGCGGTGATGCTACCAGGGAGGAAAATGCAACTGTTCCAAAACACTAACCGTTAGTGTTACGGTCGACGGCATGAAGAAAGTGAGCTTCGCCGAGTTCGGCGGCCCGGACGTCCTGCAACTCATCGATGCCGAGGAGCCCCACGCGGGCCCCGGCCGGATCCGCGTCGCCGTACGGGCGGCCGGGGTGAACCCCGTGGACTGGAGGCTCCGCGAGGGCCAGGTGCTGGGAGCCCATCCGCTCCGGCTGCCCGCCGGCGTCGGGCTGGACGCCGCCGGGGTGGTGGACGAGGTGGGCGAGGGGGTCGCGGGCGTCGCGATCGGCGACCACGTGTTCGGCGAAGGCGCCGACACCTACGCCGAGTTCGCCGTGCTCTCCGCCTGGGCCCGGATGCCCGAGGGGCTGAGCTTCGAGGAGGCGGCGGGATACCCCTCCGTGGTGGAGACGGCGCTGCGCGTCATCGGCGAGGTCGGGGTGCTCCCCGGGCAGACCCTGCTGGTCAGCGGCGCGTCCGGTGGGGTCGGATCGGCGGTGCTGCAGATCGCCCGCGAGCGCGGCATCGCGGTGATCGGTACGGCCGGGGCCGGGAACCAGGACTACCTGCGCGGCCTGGGCGCCACCGCCACGACGTACGGCGCGGGCTGGGTGGAGCGGGTGCGCCGGCTCGGCCGGGTCGACGCCGCCCTCGACCTGGCCGGCTCCGGGGTGATCCACGAACTCGTCGACCTGACCGGCGATCCGCGGAAGGTGGTCTCCATCGCCGACCTCGCCGCGCCCGAACTCGGCGTCCGCTTCTCCGGTGTGGCCGGGAGCGTACCGGCGGCGCTCGCCGAGGCCGCCGACCTGATCGCGCGCGGAAAGCTGCACATCCCGGTCGACGCCTCGTACCCCCTGGCCGAGGCCGCGGCCGCGCACATCGACAGCCGGGCCGGCCACACCCGCGGGCGCAGGGTGATCGTCGTCTGAGCGGCCCGGCAGTGATACGCCGACCGGCCGTCACTGTGCCATGGTGAGCCCCGCCGCTCCGGCGCCGCGGCTGAGCACCACCGTGCGGATGTGGTCCAGCGCGCGGGCCCAGTCGGCGCGGCCGGGGTCGCGGCGGACGGCCGCACGCAGGTCGAGCACCCGGTAGGGCGGGCCGAGGTCGGTGATCTGGGGGACGAACTCGGCCCGGCCGACCGTCCACCGCTTCCCGGGGCCGGCGGGCGGGCTGACGGTGAAGCGGGCGAGCGAACTCCAGTTGCCGCGCGGGTCCTCGGCGCCGTCGTAGGTGAACATGTGCCCGGCGAGCTGGTCGCCGAGACCGTAGACCGTCCAGGTGTCGCCGATCTTCTCGTAGGCCTGCGGGATGTGGGCGTGGGTGCCGAGGATCAGGTCGACGTCGGGCCGGCCCGGGCCCTGGCCGGCCGCGGACAGTTCGCGGGCCAGGGTGAGCTGTTGCTCGTTCGGGGTGTCCTGCCACTCGGTGCCCCAGTGGATGCTGACCACCACGAGGTCCGCGCCGTCCGCCCGGGCGGCGCGGGCGTCGGCGAGGATCCGGTCCCGGTCGATCAGGTTGACGGCCCAGGGCTCGCCCTTCGGCAGCGGGATGCCGTTGGTGCCGTAGGTGTAGGCGAGTTGGGCCACCGTCGCGCCGCCCGCGTGCAGCAGTGCGGGCCGGCCGGCCTCCTCGGCGGTGCGGGCGGAGCCGGTGTGGGCGAGGCCGACGGCGTCCATCGCGTCCAGGGTGCGGCGGATGCCGGCCGGGCCGTCGTCCAGGGTGTGGTTGGACGCGGTGTCGCAGGCGGTGTACCCGGCGTCCTTGAGCGCCTTGGCGACCTGCGGCGGGGACTTGAAGGCCGGGTACCCGGTGTACGGGCCGCCGTCGGCGCCGTAGACGGTCTCCATGTGGCAGATCGCCAGGTCGGCGCCGCTGATCAGCGGTTTGACGCCGGCCAGCATGGCGGTGAAGTCGTAGCCGGCGCCGCCGGCGTCCTCCTTGGCCTGCTGGATGATCTCGGTGTGCGGGAGGACGTCGCCGGTGGCGACCAGGGTGAACGCCCGCGGGCCGGTCGGGCTCGGGGTCGGGCTCGGGGCGGCGGAGGCCGGTGGCCCGGGCGGCTGCGGGGCGCCGCAGCCGGGGAGGGCGAGCAGCAGGGCGAGGGCCGTGACGGCGGTCCGCCGGCGAGGCAGGGTCATGGTCGGCTCGTCTCACGATCGGACGGTGTGATCAACCCTCCGACTATGCGGGCCGCCGATCCGGCGACCGTCCGCCCCACGCCCGCAGGTCACCCGGGGGGCCGCCGGGCGGAATCCGGTGACCATGTGTCACCCCCTGTACACGGTCCGCGCCATGTGCTGACATATCCACGTCAAAACAAGTCGGGGTCGCGGGCAGTGCACCCGGACCGGCACCGCGCCGTCCTCCCGGCTCCACGGACGATCGAAGGGGAAGCCCATGCTGCTCCGCACCCTGGCGGCTGCCGCCGCCGTCTCCGCCGCCCTGCTCGGCTCCTCGACCTTCGGCGGCGGCCCGCTGCCGACCCCGCCGGACCGGATCGTCATCGACGTCGCGACCGTCAACGGCTCCGGCTGCCCGGCCGGAACAGCGGCCGTCGCCGTCTCCCCGGACAACACCGCATTCACCGTCACCTACAGCAGCTACCTCGCCCAGGTGGGAGTGGGCTCCAAGCCGACCGACTTCCGGAAGAACTGCCAGCTCGACCTGCGGGTGCACGTCCCGCAGGGCTTCACCTACGCCATCGCCTCCGCCGACTACCGCGGCTTCGCCCACCTGGAGAACGGTGCGAGCGGCACCGAGCGGGCCAACTACTACTTCCAGGGGGACTCGGAGACCACCTACCAGAGCCACCGCTTCGACGGGTTCACCGATGACAACTGGCAGACCACCGACACCGTCGACGTCGCCGCCCTGGTCTTCGCCCCCTGCGGCGAGGAGCGCAACTTCAACATCAACACCGAACTGCGGGTCGCGGGTGGCACCTCCGACCAGGCCCACACCACCAGCTTCATGACGATGGACTCGACGGACGGCAGCATCAACACCACGTACCACCTCGCCTGGAAGCAGTGTCCCTGACCCCTGAGCCCGTCCCGGCCCCGGCGGAGCCCCGGCCGCCGGGGCCGGGACGTGTCCGTGGCCGCTTCAGGCGGCTTCAGGCCGCTTCGCGCGGGGGTAGCCACCGGGTGATCCGGTCGAACAGCTCGGTCAGCGGCTCGCCGACCTCCCGGCCGAACTCGGTCAGCCCGTAGCTGACCTGGGGCGGCGTCGAAGGCTCGACCTTCCGCCAGACCAGGCCGTCCTGGACCAGGGCCCGCAGGGTCTGGGCGAGCATCTTCTCGCTGATGCCGTGGATGCTCTCGCGCAGCTCGTAGAACCGGAGGTCGTTGCGGCGCAGGGAGATCAGCACCCAGGTGCCCCATCTGCTGGTCACGTGGTCGACCACGTCGCGGGCGGGGCAGTCGGTGTGAAACACGTCATACCGGGCCACGGTCTCAACCCGGCTGTGCTGGAAGCCTTCTGTCACATCATGAGCTTACCCGGAGGTATGTCCTTACGAAGAGTTAGTCCGCACTTCTAGCGTGTGGACCACCCAAGGACGACATCCGACGAGGAGCTGATCATGATCGTGGTGACCGGGGCGACCGGGAACATCGGCCGACCGCTGACCCAGGCACTGGCCGAGGCGGGCGAGCAGGTGACGGCGGTGTCGCGGCGTGCGGCGCCGGTGCCGCACGGCGTCCGCCACCTGGCGGCAGACCTGTCCCGGCCGGCCGGGCTCAGGCCCGCGCTGGCCGGGGCGAAGGCGCTGTTCCTGCTGCTGTCCGGCGACCTGCACGCCACCGGGGCCGACCCGGCCGAGCTGATCGGCGAGGCCGTGGCCAGTGGGGTCCGCCGGGTCGTCCTGCTCTCCACCCAGGGCGTGGTGACCAGGCCCTTCGGTGCGACCCGGATCGCGATGCGCGCTCTGGAGGACACCCTGCGCGAGTCCGGCCTGGAGTGGGCCGTGCTCCGGCCGGGCGGCTTCGCCTCCAACGCCCTGTGGTGGGCCGAGTCCGTCCGCGAACACCGGCTCGTCGCCGCGCCCTTCGGCGACGTCGGCGTGCCGGTCGTCGACCCGGCGGACATCGCCGCCGTCGCGGCGGCCTGCCTGCTGGACGACCGGCACACCGGCGGCGTCTACGAGCTGACCGGCCCGGAGGTGATCACCCCGCGCCGGCAGGCGGAGGCCATCGCCGCCGCGCTCGGCTCGCCGGTGACGTTCCACGAACTCACCCGCGAGGAGGCCAGGTCCGCCATGAGTCAGGGCATGCCGGCGGAGCTGGCCGACGACACCCTGGACATCATCGGCGCCCCGAACCCGGCCGAACTGCGGATCAGCCCGGACGTCCAGAAGGTCCTCGGCCGCGCCCCGCGCCCCTTCGCCGACTGGGCCGCGCGCAACATCGCCGCGTTCCGCTGAGCAGTGAGGAGCGCCCGTACGGTCGTCGGGGGAGTCCGTACGGGCGCTCCGATCGGGGGCCGGGTGAACTCGTCCGACGTCAAGGTGCATTGACGGGTCGTTGAAAAGCCATCGCCTTTACATGCTCATGTCGCTAAAGTGCTGCGGATCCCGAACCCCCACTCGGTAGGCGGAGCACCATGACGATCGCACGCAGGTCCATCCTCAAGGGCACGTCGGCGGCCGGGGCCGCCCTGGTCGGCGCGGGCGCCGCCGCCGGGCCGGCCGCGGCGGACGACG
>NZ_MECK01000141.1 GCF_014596465.1 Streptomyces sp. CBMA123
CGTCACCGCCGCGGTGACCGAGGCGGCCCCGGCCGTCGAGGGTGCCGAGGGCGAGGCCGCCCCGCGCCGCCGTCGCCGCCGTTCGCGCGGTGGCTCCGCCGCGGGCGAGGTCACCCCGGTGGCCGCGGCCGAGGTCGTGGCCGAGGCTGCCGCGGTCGTCGAGGCCGCGGTGGTCGCGGCCGAGCCGGTGGCCGAGGAGAAGCCGCGGCGGACCCGTGCCCGCAAGCCGAAGGCGGAGACGGTCGAGGTCGCCGAGGTCGTGGAGGCCACCGCGGTGACCGAGGCTCCGGCCGAGGCCCCGGCCGAGAAGAAGCCGGCCCGCACCCGGACCCGCAAGCCCAAGGCGGAGACGGTCGAGGTCGCCGAGACCGTCGAGGCGGCCGCGGTGACCGAGGCCCCGGCCGAGGCCCCGGCCGAGAAGAAGCCGGCCCGCACCCGGACCCGCAAGCCCAAGGCCGAGGTCACCGAGACCGTCGAAGCCGCCGAGGCTCCGGCGACCGAGGCTCCGGCCGTGGAGAAGCCGGCCCGCACCCGGACCCGCAAGCCCAAGGCCGTCGCCGAGACCGCCCCGGAGGCTCCGGTCGCCGAGGCCCCGGCGACCGAGGCTCCGGCGACCGAGGTGCCGGCCCCGCGCAAGCGGACCCGCACCCGCAAGGCCGCGGCCGCCCCGGAAGCCACTCCGGAAGGCTGACCCGCCCCACCCCCGAGGGGGCGGCCGGACCATCACGGTCCGGCCGCCCCCTCGGGCGTTCCGGTCCGACGAGCCGGCGCCCCGCCAGGCGCCCCGCCCTCCCGCCGCCCCGGGCGTTCCCGGATGTCCCGGCTCGTGGAAGGGGCGCCGGGACGGCATAGGCTCGGGGCGTCGCCTGCCCCGGGAGGGAAACCGCTCATGAGTACTCCGCCGTTCCTGACCCTGCCCGGCTGTGCCCGAGCGGAGCGCGTGCCGACCGCGCGCGGGGAGTTCGCGGCGCTGCGGGCGGAGCCGGTCGGGCCGGTGCGCGGGTCGGCGCTGCTGGTGCCGGGGTTCACCGGCAGCAAGGAGGACTTCATCGCGCTGCTCGAACCGCTCGCGGCCGCCGGGTACCGGGTGACGGCCGTGGACCAGCGCGGCCAGTACGAGACCGGCGGGCCGGACGACGCGGCGGCGTACGCCGTGGCGGAGCTGGGCGCCGACGTCCGGGCGCTGACCGGGGTGCTGGCCGCGGAGGGCGGGCCGGTGCACCTGCTGGGGCACTCCTTCGGCGGCCAGGTGGTCCGGGAGGCGGTGCTCGCGGCCGCCGCCGAGGGCCCGCTGCCGTGGCGTTCGCTGACCCTGATGGCCACCGGGCCGGGGGCGATCGACCCGGCCGAGGCGGCCCGGACCAAGCTGCTGCTGGACGTCCTGCCGGTCATGGGCCTGGAGGAGATCTGGCAGGTCATGCGGCAGATGGACGAGAGCAGCGAGGAGCCGAAGCCCGTCCTGGCGCCGGACGTCGCGGAGTTCCTGCACCGCCGTTGGGTGGCGAACGTGCCGCGCTCGCTGGCCGTCACGGGCGGGCACCTGGTGGCCGCGCCGGACCGGGTGGACGAGCTGGCCGCGGCGGCGGCCGGGGCGCTGCCGGTGCTGGTGCTGTCCGGGGAGCGAGACTACGCCTGGCCGGTGCCGGAGCAGACCGCGATGGCGGAGCGGCTGGGCGCCCGCCGGGTGGTCGTCGCGGGTGCGGCCCACTCCCCCAACGCCGAGCGGCCGGCCGCCACGGCCGACGCGCTGGCCGCGTTCTGGGCCTGAGCGGCCCCTGACCGGCGCACCGCTTGGAGTGGTCTGAACCACTTTCGGAGGTTCGACCGGGCTCAGCGCAGGACAAAAGTCGTTAGTTACGGTAATCTTTGATTCTGTCCGGGAATCATCGACGACCCCCACCGGGGTGCCTTTCAGTCGAAACCTGGACGTTACGGACGGGCAACGGCCCGGTAGCACCACCACGGCACCGTGATTCACGAGGCACTGGACGCACCAGGCAAGCAGGGGGAGCCCTTGCCGCAGCAGACCGCCGCACGTACGCCCCGCCCGATCCGGCCACAGCGCCGGATCCGTAGGACCCCGAAAGGGCTGATACCGACTCAGCCGCAATCGCCCCGCCCGTCGGGGCCCGGAAAGGAGACGCCCATGACCAAGCCCATGCGCTTCGAGATCCTTCGACTGGACGACGCCAACGGCTCCGCGACCGACCGCGTGATAGCCGATGCCGAGACCGTCCGCGAACTCGTCCAGGACGCCGCCCGCACCGGCGAACGCCTGCTCATCCGCCCGTGCCCGACCGTCTGACCCTGCGCGGCGCCTCCGACCGGGAGGCCCCACCCGCCGCCGACGAGCCGGGAGCGTCCGATCCGGACGTGCCGATACCCGACTGACGCCCCGTCACCGCGATCGCCGTTGACGGGGCGTCAGTGCGTCCGGCCCCGATCCCGGCCCCAGACCCGGCCCCCGGAACGTTTGCCACCGCCCGCCACGGGACATCCCCCAACGGGAACCGCCCGCGCCCCGCGCCGGCCGGGCGTCACCAGCGACAGGTGCCGCCGAGCCGTCCGTACGGGTGATCGTCCTTGACGCGGCGGTCCGGAGGGAGGAGCGTTGTCGGCTATGAGGGGCGAGCCTAGCTGCCCGAGGTGCGCCGGTCGGGTCCGCGCCCCCGGTCTTTTTTCGGACACCTGGCAATGCGGCCGGCACGGAGCCGTGCACCCGATGCAGCCGGTGCTGCCCCCGAGTGTGGAAGCCCTCGGAGTCGCCGTCGCCCGCTCGCAGGTCCCCGTCTGGCTGCCCTGGCCGCTCCCGGTCGGCTGGCTGTACACCGGCATCGCCCACGTCGGCGACGACGTCTCCGGCGCCCGGGCCACCGCCGTCGCCTGCTCCGGTCCCGCCCCGCTCGGCGGCTTCGGCGAACTGGTGCTGGTCGCCGAGGAACTGGGGGTCGGCCTCGGCGCCCGCTACGCCGGACTGCCCGGCCCCGACCCGGGCGACTCGGTCGGCCTCTACAAGCCCGCCGACGCCAAGCTGATGGCCGCCGGTCGGCCCACCCCGATGTTCCACGTCCCGGACGCCCCGGCCGACCGCGCGGTGTTCGTCGGCGAGGCCCGCGGGCTCTGGCTCTGGGCGGTCGCGTGGCCCGAGCAGTCCGCCCTGGTGATGTACGACGAACTGGTGCTCACCGACCTGCGCGAGGCCGGCGCCGAACTGGACCTGCTGCCCTGCGGGGCGCTGTCCCCCCAGCTCCTCGGCTGACCGACCCCTGAACGGCCTATCCTGGGCGGCACCCACGAGCCCCCAGGAGTCCGCCCCGTGCGCATCGACCTGCACGCCCACAGCAACGCCTCCGACGGCACCGACAGCCCGGCCGAGCTGGTCGCGGCGGCGGTCGCCGCCGGCCTCGACGTGGTCGCGCTCACCGACCACGACACCGTCGCCGGCCACGCCGAGGCCGCCGGGGCGGTGCACGCGCTGCCGGACGGCGCCCGGCTGACCGTCGTCCCGGGCGCCGAGCTGTCCTGCGTGGTGGACGGCGTCAGCATGCACCTGCTGGCGTACCTGTTCGACCCCGAGGAGCCGGAGTTCGCGCGCGAGCGGGAGCTGGTGCGCACCGACCGCTTCCGGCGCGGCCGGGCGGTCGTCGAACGCTGCCGGGAACTCGGCGCGGACATCAGCTGGGAGCAGGTGCAGCGGATCGCCGGGGCCGGCTCGGTCGGGCGGCCGCACATCGCCAGCGCACTGGTCGAGGCGGGCGTGGTGGCCACCGTCTCGGACGCCTTCACCCCCGAGTGGCTGGCCAACGGCGCCCGGGCGGACGTCCGCAAGCACGAGACCGACCCGGTGCGGGCGGTCCGGCTGGTCCGGGCGGCCGGCGGGGTACCGGTGTTCGCCCACCCCGGCGCGGTCAAGCGCGGCCGGACCGTCCCGGACCAGGTGATCGCCGACCTCGCGGCGGCCGGACTGGCCGCGCTGGAGGTCGACCACACCGACCACGACGAGGAGACCAGGCAGCGGCTGCGCGGCCTGGCCGGCGACCTCGGCCTGATGGTCACCGGCTCCAGCGACTACCACGGCAGCCGCAAGACCGTCCGGCTCGGCGAGCACACCACCGACCCCGAGGTGTACGAGGCGCTGCTCGCCCAGGCCACCGGGGCGAAGCCGATCGAGCGCTGACCGCGCGGCGGGGCGGGCGGGCGCGGGCGCCCCCGCCTTCGCCGGGGCTCAGTCGAGCGTGACGCCGCGGCGCTGGGGGTCGCGCAGGTCGGTGCCCTGGTTCAGCCAGCGCTCCTGCAGCGCGGCCGCGCCGTGCACCCGCTTCCAGCCGGCCTCGTTGGGCGTCATCGGCAGCAGCGGCAGGAAGCGCACCGGCTCGGCGGGCTCGGCCAGTTCCAGGTCCTCGACCAGGCCGCCCGGCTCGGCGGCCAGCACCGAGGTGAAGGGGGCGCCGTCCCAGAGCGGGGCGCCGAGGTCCAGCGAGCCGCCCGGGGCCACCACCAGGCCCTCGACCTGCGGGGTCGCGGCGAAGGTGGCGAGGCTGCGCAGCACGCCGTCGCGCCCGCCGCGCACCGTCAGCACCAGTTCGACGCGCGGGCCGCGCAGCTGGTCGGCGACCGGCGCGGTCGGGTCGGCCATCGGGGCGGCGGACATCCCGAGCGTCGCGTAGCGGACCAGTGCCTCGTCGTCCGGGCCGAAGCGCAGCACCTCGATCCGGTCGGTGCCGAGGAAGGTGACGGCGGCGCGGCCGCTCGGCTCGCCGAAGGTCGAGATCAGCCGGGCCTCGACGGCGGCCAGCACCGCCTCCCGGGTGAGTTCCGGGGAGCTGCCACCGTGGGGGTCGCCGAAGGACGGGAAGTCGTGCGCCATGCCGGTGAGCGTAACCCGGGCCGCTTTCCGGTCCGCGCGGGGGCGTACGGGCACCGGGCGGGGAAACTCCGGGGCGCCGATGTCCGGCCAGCTGTTAGGGTGAGCGACTGGCCACCGGGATCGAACGTCCCGGGGCGGCGGCGCGAAGGAGGTGGTTGCGGTGGATACCGGCCGACCATGCAGTACCGGCAGCTCTGCCCGGCCCCGACTTCCCCGCATCCCTCGCCTCGTAGGCCGTACCGGCTGATCCAGCCGTAGTGGCCCGGGCGCGGATCGGCGGCGGACGGACCGGCCGGGAGAGCACCCCTCATCCCCTTCACCGGTGTTCCTCGCCGTCGCACCACGGCCCTGCTTGCGGCCCTTCCGCGCCGCCGTGCGACGGCTCCTGCCTCAGGGAGCCTGCCATGTCGATGATCAACAGCCTGCGCGCCGCCGTCCGCACCAACCGCCGTCGGGGTGTCACCGGGGCGTACGACGCCGTGCCCGAGGGCAGCGGCTCGGCGGTCGTGGACTGCGCCGTCTATCAGCACGGCCGGCGCAACGGTGAGGCCTGCAGCCCGCGCGAGGCCGCCCGCCGGGTCAAGGCGGCGCACCAACTCACGGACACCGCAGGGTCGTTCAGCTGGATCGGGCTGCACGAGCCGACCGGCGACGAGTTCGAGGGCATCGCCCAGCGGTTCGGCCTGCACCCGCTCGCGGTGGAGGACGCGGTGCACGCCCACCAGCGGCCCAAGGTGGAGCGCTACGACGACGTGCTGTTCGCCGTCTTCAAGACCATCCGCTACGTCGAGCACGACCAACTCACGCCCACCAGCGAGGTGGTGGAGACCGGCGAGCTGATGGTCTTCGCCGGGCGGGACTTCGTGATCACCGTGCGGCACGGCGGCCACGGCTCGCTCCAGGAGCTGCGGCACCGGCTGGAGGCGGACGCGGACGAGGCCGGGCTGCTCGCCAAGGGCCCGGCCGCGGTGCTGCACGCGATCGCCGACCACGTGGTGGACAACTACCTGCTGGTCGCCGAGCGGCTGCAGAACGACGTGGACGAGATCGAGTACGGCGTCTTCTCGGCCAAGGGCGCGCGCACCGCGGACGTCGGCCGGGTGTACCAACTCAAGCGCGAGGTGCTGGAGTTCAAGCGCGCGGTGGCGCCGCTGCTGCGCCCGATGCAGCAGCTGTCCGAGCCGCTGCAGCGCCTGGTGGACCCGGACATCCAGAAGTACTTCCGGGATGTCGCCGACCACCTGGCCCGGGTCACCGAGCAGGTGCACGGCTTCGACGAGCTGCTGAACTCGCTGCTGCAGGCGAACCTGGCACAGGTGTCGGTGGCGCAGAACGAGGACATGCGCAAGATCACCGCCTGGGCGGCGATCTTCGCGGTGCCCACCATGATCACTGGCGTGTACGGGATGAACTTCGACTACATGCCCGAACTGCACCACGCGTACGGCTATCCGATGGTGCTCGGCGCGATCACGCTGATCTGCGTCGGGATGTACCGGGGCTTCCGCCGCAACGGCTGGCTGTAGCCCCTCCCAGGGGGATCAGCGCCGCCCGCCGCGGGCCACCAGGACCAGACCGAGCAGGATCAGCACCACCGCCGGGTAGGCGGCCGCCGGGGGCCACTGGCCCAGCCACAGGGCGGCGATCAGGGTCGCACCCGGGGTCTCCAGCAGGATCGCGGTGGAGGTGACCGACGGGCCGAGTGTGCGCACCACCCGGTTGCTCAGCGAGTGCCCGAGCAACTGCGCGGTGACCATCAGCAGCACGATCTGCCACCAGGCCCCGGCCGACCAGCCGGACAGCCCGGTCCCGGTGACCAGGCAGATCACCAGCAGGCCGACCGCCGTGGTGGCGTAGCAGACCAGGGTGTACGCGGTGGTGCTGACGGTCTTGCGGACCTCGGCGCCGAGCAGCATGTACCCGGCCGCGGCCAGCCCGGCAGCGAGCGCCAGGGCGTCACCGAGCAGGGCCCGCGGGGACATCGAGAGGTCCACGCCGGTCAGCACCAGCACGCCGGCGAAGGCGACGACGGTACCGAGCCAGACCATCCGGGGCGCGCGGACGCCGAACAGCCGCATCAGCAGGATCGTCCACAGCGGGGTGGTGGTGACCAGCGCGGTGGCGGAGGCCACCGAGGTCATCCGCAGGCTGGGCATCCAGAGCGCGAAGTGCACCGCGAGCAGCGCCCCGGCGGCGACCGCCAGCAGCAGCGCCCGTCGCCCGATGCCGCGCAGTTCGGCCCGGTGGCGCAGCAGCGCGTACGGGCCCAGGGCGCCCACCGACATGACGTTGCGCCAGAAGGCGATGGCCAGCGCGGGCGCGGCGGTGGCGGAGATCAGCGGGCCGGAGAAGGAGATGCCGCCGATCGAGACGGCGAGCAGCAGCAGGTCGACGGTGGGGAGCGGGTGCGCGGGCCGCGGGTCGGCGGCGGCTTGGGCGGGGGCGGTCGCGGGCCGGGCGGCGGGCACGGCGCTCCTTCGCTGGTCACAGGGGTGGGGCGCTCATACGGTAAGGCCCTTGGCCCGGTAATGGAACTGTCGCCCGGGAGCTGAGACGTCCCCGGAAGGAGCGCGCGCGTCCGACGCGACCACCGCGCGCGTCCGGCGTGACCACCGCGCACCTCCGGTGTCACCACCGCGCACCTCCGGCCGACCGGGGCAGGCCGGAAGCCCGTACGCTGTGCGCCATGGACCGCAACTCCGCCGCCCCCACCGCCGACGACTTCCTCGACCAGGCCCTGCTGGAGGAGGCCGCGAAGAAGTCCGGGCTGCTCTGGGTACGCGCGGACGGCGAGACGCAGTCCCGCCCGCTGTGGCACGCCTGGCACGACGGCGCGGTGGTGGTGGTCGGCGACGGCGGCGAGCAGCCGCTGCACGGCCTGACCGCGGGCGCCGGCGCCGTGATCACCGTGCGCAGCAAGGACAAGGGCGGCCGGCTGACCGGCTGGAACGCCGAGGTGGTGGAGCTGGCGCCGAACGGCGAGGCCTGGCTGGGCGCCGTCGAGGAGCTCAAGGGCAAGCGGCTGAACGCGCCCGACACCGACACCATCGCCGAGCGCTGGGCACGCGAGTGCCGGGTGCTGCGGCTGCGGCCGTCCGGCGCATTGACCGAGCGCCCGGGCGCCATGCCGGACGGCTCGCTCGCCGCCCAGCCGATGCCCACCCCGGCCACCACCCGCCGCCCGATCCCGGCCGGTCTGCCCAAACTGCTGTTCAAGCGCCGTTAAAGGTTCACGCCCAGGACTCCTCGGGTCGCTACGGTGCCTCACCGGGCCGGGCGTACGCCGCACGGGTAGCCTTGGCCGAACGTGCGCCGCGGCGCGCACCGTACGGCGTCGAGCAGGTCGAGCGAGTCGAGGGAGTTCATGGCAGGGCCAGGTACCCGGGTCTTCATCTCCCATCTCTCCGCCATCGCGGTCTTCGACCCGAACGGCGACCAGGTCGGACGGGTCCGGGACGTGGTCGTCTCGCTGCGTCTGGGCGGGCGCCCGCCGCTGGTGCTCGGCCTGGTGGTCGAGGTCGTCGCCCGGCGCCGGATCTTCCTGCCGATGACCAGGGTGACCAGCCTGGAGTCCGGCCAGGTGCTCACCACCGGCCTGATCAACCTGCGCCGCTTCGAGCAGCGCCCGTCCGAGACCCTGGTGCTCGCCGAGCTGCTGGACCGCACCGTCACCTGGTCCAAGACCGGTGAGGACGTCACCGTGCTGGACGTCGGCATGGTGCAGACCAGGCTGCGCGAGTGGGAGGTCAGCAAGGTCTTCGTCCAGGTCGGCCGGACCTCCCGGCTGCGCAAGGGCAAGGGCGAGCGGCTCACCCTGGACTGGCAGGACGTCACCGGCTTCGCGCTGCCCGAGCAGGACCAGGGCGCGGCCAACCTGCTCGCCACCTTCGAACAGCTGCGCCCGGCCGACCTCGCCAGCGTGATGCACCACCTGTCCGCCAAGCGCCGCGCCGAGGTGGCCGCCGCACTGCCCGACGAGCGGCTCGCGGACGTCCTGGAGGAGCTGCCCGAGGACGACCAGGTCGAGATCATCGGCAAGCTCCAGGGGGAGCGGGCGGCCGACGTCCTGGAGGCGATGGACCCGGACGACGCCGCCGACCTGCTCTCCGAACTGCCCGGCGACGAGGCCGAGCGGCTGCTCGGGCTGATGGAGCCGGAGGAGGCCGAGCCGGTCCGCCGCCTGCTGTCGTACGAGGAGGACACCGCCGGCGGTCTGATGACCACCGAGCCGATCGTCCTGGAGCCGGACGCGACGGTCGCCGAGGCGCTGGCCCGGATCCGGATCCGCGACCACAAGCCCGCACTGGCCGCCCAGGTGTACGTCTGCCGGCCGCCGAACGAGACCCCGACCGGCAAGTACCTGGGCGCGGTGCACTTCCAGCGGCTGCTGCGCGAGCCCCCGTACGTCCTGGTCGGCTCGCTGGTGGACGACGACCTGGACGCGCTGCCGCCGGACACCCCGCTGCCGCTGGTCACCAGCTACCTGGCGACGTACAACCTGGTGGCCGCGCCGGTCGTGGACGAGGCGGACCACCTGCTCGGCGCGGTGACCGTCGACGACGTGCTCGACCACCTGCTGCCCGAGGACTGGCGTGACGCCGCGCTGCACGCCCGGGACGACGAGGACACCCGGCACGACGAGAGGGAGGAGATGACCGATGGACGGTGACCGCACCGGACGACCCGGCGACTCCGCGCGCCGACGCCTGCAGGGCGAACTGCGGGAACTGCGCCAGCTGCGCGAACTGCGCACCCGCGAGGGCAGCAGCCGGGATCGCCTGGAGACCTCCCCCATCACCGGCTCCAACCGCGCCCGCCTCGACCAGCCGCGCACGGCCCGGCCGGGCCTGCTGACCCTGCCGTCCTACGACCCCGAGGCCTTCGGCGTGCTGTCGGAGCGGATCGCCCGCTTCCTCGGCACCGGGCGGTTCATCGTCTGGATGACGGTGTTCGTCGTGGTGTGGATAGGGTGGAACACCCTGCTGCCGGCCGGTGTGCGCTTCGACGAGTACCCCTTCATCTTCCTCACCCTGGCGCTGTCGCTGCAGGCCTCGTACGCGGCGCCGCTGATCCTGCTGGCGCAGAACCGGCAGGACAACCGGGACCGCGTCAACATGGAGCAGGACCGGGCCCGCAGCGACCGCAACATCGCCGACACCGAGTACCTGGCCCGCGAGGTCGCCGCCCTGCGGCACGGGCTCGGCGAGGTGGCCACCCGGGACTTCATCCGCTCCGAGCTCCAGTCGCTGCTCAAGGACATCGACGAACGACGTGGCGCGGCCGAGCCGTTGTGACCCTCGGCACGCTACCGGCCGGTTAAGCGGTTCGCCGGGCGCCGTACCATCAAGGCATGGCCAACGAGACAGAGGTCGCGGCCGGCGTCACGGAGGAGTCCGTACGCCAGGCGCTGGCGACCGTCAACGACCCGGAGATCAACCGCCCGATCACCGAAATCGGCATGGTGAAATCGGTCGGGATCGCCGAGGACGGCGTGGTGAGCGTCGCGGTCTACCTGACCGTCTCCGGCTGTCCGATGCGCGACACCATCACCACCCGGGTCCGCGAGGCGGTCGGCAGGGTGCCCGGCGTGACCGGCGTCGAGGTCGAGCTGGACGTGATGAGCGACGAGCAGCGCAAGGAGCTCTCCCAGCTGCTGCGCGGCGGCGCCCCCGAGCGGGAGATCCCGTTCGCCAAGCCCGGCACGCTGACCCGCGTCTACGCCGTCGCCTCCGGCAAGGGCGGGGTCGGCAAGTCCTCGGTGACGGTCAACCTGGCCGCCGCGATGGCCGCGGACGGGCTGAAGGTCGCCGTGGTGGACGCCGACATCTACGGCCACAGCGTGCCGCGCATGCTGGGCGTCGAGGGCCGCCCGACCCAGGTCCAGGACATGATCATGCCGCCGCAGGCGAACGGCGTGAAGGTCATCTCGATCGGCATGTTCACCCCGGGCAACGCCCCGGTGGTCTGGCGCGGCCCGATGCTGCACCGGGCGCTCCAGCAGTTCCTCGCCGACGTGTACTGGGGCGACCTGGACGTGCTGCTGCTGGACCTGCCGCCCGGCACCGGCGACATCGCGATCTCGGTGGCCCAGCTGGTCCCCAACGCGGAGATCCTGATCGTCACCACCCCGCAGATGGCCGCCGCCGAGGTGGCCGAGCGGGCCGGCACCATCGCGGTGCAGACCCACCAGAAGATCGTCGGCGTGATCGAGAACATGTCCGGCATGCCGTGCCCGCACTGCGACGAGATGATCGACGTCTTCGGCACCGGCGGCGGCCAGACCGTCGCGGACGCGCTCACCCGCACCGTCGGCGCGACCGTCCCGGTGCTCGGCTCGATCCCGATCGACGTCCGGCTGCGCGAGGGCGGTGACGACGGCCGCCCGGTCGTGCTCGCCGCCCCCGACTCCCCGGCCGCCGCCGCCCTGCGCGCCGTGGCGGGCAAGCTCGGCGGCCGCCAGCGCGGCCTGTCCGGCATGTCGCTGGGCCTGACGCCCAAGAACAAGTTCTGAGGCTGTGACACCCGCCCCGCGCGGGCGAACAGGCGAGCGGGCGAGCCCCCGCCCCGAGCCGAAGGGGCGCGCCGGTGCCGAAAGCGAGAAGGGCCCAGCCGCCGACGAAGGAGGTGGCGCAGCGCCCGCCGACCGTCGGCACCGGACCCGAGCGCCCCGGAGGCGAGCGGGCGAGTAACACGGGCGAGTAACAGCCGAGGGCCCGGGTGGACGTCCACCCGGGCCCTCGGCGTCTCCACGGACCCTACGGGCGGGCGTAGCCGCCCAGGTCGGGGACGGTGGCGAAGCCGATGCCGTACGCGCTGACGCCCCGGCCGAAGGCGCCGAGCAGCACGCCGGGGGCCTCGCCCGCCAGCACCCAGCCGTACTCCGACTCGCGGTACCGGAACGGCTGCGGCAGGCCGTTGACCGGCAGGCTCAGGGTGGACCAGCCGGGGCCGGCCAGGTCGTCGGCGAGGTCCCAGGCCAGGTTGCTCTGCTGGTCCAGCCAGTCCTGGCGCAGCATGCGGTCCAGCTGGCCGGGCCAGGTCGCGGCGAGCAGGCCGGAGCCGGCCAGCCAGGCGGCGGAGGAGGCGGAGGTCGCCTCCAGCGTGCCGGTGTTGTCGGCGCTGCGGCGGCTGTCCCGGCGGGCCACGGTGACCACGACGGCGAACTTCCGCACGTCGCGCGGCTCGAACTGCTTGGCGGGCTCGTCGCCGTGGCCGAGGGTGCCGTAGTCGACGCTGCCCGCCGCCCCGCCGCGGGGGCCGCCGGCGCCGGCCTGCATCAGGAAGCGGCGGCCGGTCCAGCCGTCGTCCAGGCCGTACCAGGGGAAGTCGGCGGACAGGTAGGGCACCAGCGGGTCCGCCGGGCCTGCCTGCCCGCCGACCACCGGGCCGCCGGCCGTGACCGTCGCCCCTCCCGCCTGACTCGTCGCGTCCATCCCCGGGCCTCCTCAAACGCACGTGTGCCTGCCGTGGCGCGCTCCCATGGTGGCGTACCTCGGCGTTCCCGGGGGCCGTTCCTGGTCCGCGCGGACGCGGATGTGACGGACGGCTCAGCGGGAACAATCAGCACAATAGCGGCGCGCACGCCGCCGCCCCGCTCAGTCCGGCGGCCGGGCGGGGCGGTGGCGTCGGTGCTGCTAGGTGGCGTCGGGGTCGAACGGGGGCCGCTCGCCGGGCTGCAGCGGGGCGCCGGTGGAGGCGGGCGCCGCGGCGGCCTTCTCGAAACTCACGCTGCCCGCCCGGCCGTTCACCGGCGCGGCCGGCTTGTCGTCCAGGACGGAGCGGATGTCGAGCGACTCCTTCATGTCCTTCAGCCCCAGCGGGTCCTGCTGGTCGCCCATGAGCTGCTTGCGGACGAAGGTCTTGGGGTTGAGGTCATCGAACTCGAAGTCCTTGAACTCGGGCCCGAGCTCGCTGCGGATGTCCTCCTTCGCGGTGTCGGCGAAGGAACGGATCTTCCGGATGAAGCCCATGGTGTCCTGGATCAGCTTCGGCAGCTTGTCGGGGCCGAAGATGATGATCGCCATCACGATCAGGGTCAGGATCTCCAGCCCACCTACGTCGCTGAACACCTTTGCTCCCTAGCTCGTCGGACGACGGTTCCTACAGGGTAATGGCCACCGGCGGGTCCCTGGTCCACGGCGTGATGAACCCGTGGTAAAGACCAGCCGGTGGCCGGGGCAGGCGAAGGGTGCGCTAACGGATCTGCTGGCGCAGGGCGGCGATGCTGCCGGGGTAGCGCTCCGGGGACGAGGACGGCTCGGCCCCGCGGGTGGCGGCCACCGGGCGGCCCGGGAAGTCCACCGGGACCTGCGCGTTCATCGGGACCAGGCCGGTGCGGCCGCTGGTGCCGCTGCCGCCGACCGGGCTGACGGTGGTGCCGTGCTGCTCTTCGCCCTGGGTGAGGCCCCCGACGCCGCCGAGGGTGACCGCGGCGACCGAGAAGGCGCCGGCGGCGGCGAACACCAGTCGGCGGCCACGGGCCGCGGAGGGGCGTACGGCGGCCGCGGCGGGCTGGGGACGGGCGGCGGTGCGGTCGGGCCGGGC
>NZ_MECK01000142.1 GCF_014596465.1 Streptomyces sp. CBMA123
AGGGGACGTACATCGCGGCGGCGGCGTCCCGCCAGGCGGCGGTCTCCTCGGTGTCGACGCCGAGTTCGGCGGCCTCGCGGGGGTGGCGGACGGCGGCCTCGGCGGCGGGGGCGTCGTCGGCCGGGCCGACGGGCAGGGCGTGGGCGCGGGCGAGTGCGCACAGGGCGGCGCTGCCGACCAGTCCGTGGAAGCCGCCCTCGCAGCTGTCGGCGCTGGGCAGTCCGGTGGCGCCGGGGACGGGCAGGAAGCAGATCTCACCGGTGCCGCCGGAGAAGCCGCGGCGCAGCCGTCCGTCCAGGATGACGGCGGCGCCGACGCTGTGGCCGAGCCACATCAGCACGAAGGTGTCGCGGTCCCGGGCGGCGCCGATCCGGTGCTCGGCCCGGCCGGCCAGGTTGACCTCGTTCTCCAGGATCACCTCGGTGTCGGGCAACTCGCCCAGTGCGGTGAGGAGTTCGGCGTGCCAGCCGGGGAGCTGGCCGGTGCTGTGCAGCCGGCCGGTGGCGGGGTCGACCAGTCCGGGGGCGCCGACGGCGACGGTGTGCAGCCGGTCGACGCCGACGGCGTGGGCGGTCTCCCGCAGGGTGCGGACGATCGTGGCGGCGGTGTCGGGGGTTCCGGCGCCCTCGACCGGGACGTCGGCGGTGCCGAGGGTGCGTCCGGCGAGGTCGGCGACGACCAGGCTGACGCCGCCTTCGCGGACGTCGAAGGCGGCGAGGTGGGCGCGGGAGGCGACCAGCGCGTAGAGCCGGGCGTTGGGGCCGCGCCGCTGTTCGCCGCGTTCGCCGACGAGGGCGACCAGGCCGGTGCGCTGGAGGCGGTCGAGCAGGTCGGCGACGGTCGGCCGGGAGAGGCCGGTGAGGTCGCGCAGCTCGGTCGCGGTCAGCGGGCCCTGTTCGAGCAGGAGGTTGAGCGCCAGCCGGTCGTTGATGGCCCGGGCGGTGCTCGGCGTGGCCGTACGCACGGTGGTCATGGCCGGTCATCCTTCCAGAGCGTTTCTATCAGGGTCCCTTCCTGATAGTTTATCGAACCGTTCGGACCATCCGCCGGGAGGGAACGCCAGATGACCGCCACCACCCTCGAACCACTCGCCGAACCACGCCGCTCCCGACTGAGCATCGCGCTGGTCTTCGGCGTGCACGGCGCCGTCGGCGGCACCTTCGTCACCCGCATCCCGTGGATCCAGGACCGCCTGGACCTCTCCCCCGGGCAACTCGGCCTCGCCCTGGTGATGCCCGCCATCGGCTCCTCCCTCGCCATGCCGCTGGCCGGGCGCTTCGTCCACCGCTACGGCGGCCGGGCCGCCGTGCGCGGACTGGTCTCGCTCTGGTGCCTGGCCCTCACCCTGCCGGCGCTCGCCCCCTCGCTGCCCACGCTCTGCGCGGTACTGCTGGTGTACGGCGCCACGGCGGGCATGGCCGACGTCGCAATGAACGCCCAGGGCGTGGAGATCGAGCAGCGCCTCGGCCGCTCGATCATGTCCGGGCTGCACGGGATGTGGAGCACGGGCGGCCTGGTGGCCTCCGGCTTCGGCATCCTGGCCACCCACCTCGCCCTCGACGCCCGGCTCCAGCTGGCCGTCACCGCGCTCGTCCTGCTCGCCATCGCCCAGCCGGTCTGCCACGGCCTGCCCGACCTGCGGGCCCACGAGGAGGCCGAGGCACCGCCGCGCTTCGCCCTGCCGCCGCGCAGTTCGCTGGTGATCGGCCTGGTCGGCTTCTGCGCGGTGTTCGGCGAGGGCGCCTCGATGGACTGGAGCGGCGTCTACCTCAAGGACATCACCGGCGCCTCGGCCACCGTCGCCGCCGCCTCCTACACCGCCTTCTCGCTCACCATGGCTGTCAGCCGGCTCGCCGGGGACGCGGTGATCCGCCGGATCGGCGCCGTCCGCGCCACCCGGCTGGGCGGGGCGGTCGCCACCCTCGGCGGCCTCCTGGTGGTGGCCGCCAACACCCCGGCGCTGGCCATCCCGGGCTTCGCCCTGATCGGCGTCGGCGTCGCAGTGATCGTCCCGCTGGCCTTCGCCGCCGCCGGACGGATCGGCAGCAACCCCAGCCAGGCCATCGCGGGCGTCGCCACCGTCACCTACACCTCCGGCCTGATCGCCCCCGCCGTGATCGGCGCCCTCGCCCAGGCCACCTCGCTGACCGTCTCCTTCGGCCTGGTCACCCTGCTCGCCTTCGCCCTGCTGCTGGGCGCCGGGGCGCTGCGCCGCGCCGAGCCGGACTTCCCGGCGGGCAACACACCGGACAACACACCGGACAGCGCGCCGGACAACGCGACCGCGAGGTGACCGAGAAGCACCCCCGTAAGGATCCCGCCGCGATGTGGCCAACGGTTCCACCCGCTGCGACCCCGGGGTGAAATCCCTTTGCCCGCACGGGCGGTGCGGTTCGACACTGGGTCCATGCTCGGATTCGTCAGGACCGACAACGAAGCCCTCGTCAGCTGCCTCGGTGACCCCCAGCGCACCGTGGCGGCCTACCGGGAGCTGCTCCGCCGCGCGGACGCGGCGCTCGGCGCCATCCGGGCGGGGCTGTCCCACCACAGCGCGGCCGTCCGGGAGGGCTGCTGCCGGCTGCTGGACCACCTGGTCGACACCGAGTCGATGGGCCTGCTCATCGCCATGGCCGACGACCCGGACGCCGAGGTGCGGATCGCCGCGTTCCACGCCCTGGCCTGCGACCGCTGCAAGGGCGACACCTGTGCACCGGGCGCCGACCGGGTGCTGGAACCGGCCCTGCGACACCTGGCCGACGACCCGGACCCCCGGGTCCGCAACCGGGCCGCCGAGCTCGTCGGCAAGTTCGCCCACACCGACCCCCGGGCCGTCGCCGCCCTGCGGGCCTCCCACGCCCAGGACCCGAGCCCGGCGGTCCGCAAGAAGGCGGGCTGGTACGCCCCCGGCGGGACGATCTACGAACGGACCGCCCGGCGCCCCGGATAGCCGGCCGTCAGCTCTCCGACCGCCATCGATGCCGCCACTCCGCACCGCGCGGGCCGTCCGTCCGAGCCGGTCGGGCGAGGAGCGTGGCCGGCCCCGCCCAGCTGTGGGTCCAGCCGGGCCGGCGGTCGCGGGCCGCCATCGTGCCGATCGTGATCACCGGCGTCGACTCCCGACCCGGCCCCTCACCGGACACCCCACCCGGGCCCCACCGGACGCCCCACCCGGCACGGACCGAGCGCCCCCGGCACGGACCGGCCCGCGACCGGGACCGGTTAGGCTCGGGCGGTGCCCGCAGCCCTGACCACGCCCCCCGCGCCGAGCGCCACCGGATCCGCCGAGCCGGGACAGTCGCGCCCGGCCCGCTCGCCCTGGTGGCGGTTCGGCCTGCTGGTCCTGCTCCTGGGCGCGTGCGCGGGCTCGCTGCTGCTGTGGAGCCCGACCGACCTGCTCTCCGGCGGGCTGGCGGACCGGATGCCCGGCTACTGGTTCGCGCCGCTGTTCGCCCTCGTCTACGCCGTCGGCACGCTGGCCTTCGTCCCGCGCCCCGCGCTGAACGCCGTCGCCGGACTGCTGCTGGGCATCCAGCAGGGCGTGCTGCTCGCCGTGCTCGGCACCACCCTGGGCGCGGCCCTGGCCTTCGCCCTCGGCCGGGGCCTGGGCCGCGAGGCGCTGAAGCCCCACCTGCGCGGCAAGGTGCTCGGCGCCCTCGACCAGCGCTTCACCGAACAGGGCTTCCGCAGCGTGCTGGTGCTGCGGCTGCTCCCCGGCCTGCCGTTCCAGGCGGGCAACTACGGCGCCGCCTTCTCCGGGGTGCGCTTCCTCCCCTTCCTGGTCGCCACCGCGATCGGCGTGGTCCCGACCACCGCCGTGTACGTGGTCGCCGCCGCCAGCGCGGACCAGCCCGGTTCGGCGGCCTTCCTGGTCTCGGCCGGGGTGATCGTCCTGCTGGTGCTCGGCAGCCTGGTCGGCCTCTGGCGGGCCGCCGCCGCCCGCCGCCGGTCCCAGGCCGGCTGACCGGGTCCGCGCCACCCCGCAAATCGCTCGCACCGACGGCCCGCCGGTGGCGAGGATGGGTGGCATGACCGAACTCACCCCGCGGGTCAACCCGCCGATGGCCGCCGACGAGGCCGCCATGCTCACCTCCTGGCTCGACTTCCACCGCAGCACCCTCGCCCTCAAGTGCGCGGGCCTGACCGACGACCAGCTGCGGCTGCGCTCCGTCCCGCCGTCCACGCTCTCCCTGCTCGGCCTGGTCCGGCACATGGCCGAGGTCGAGCGGCACTGGTTCCAGGGCGTCCTGCTCGGCGAGGAGATCGCCACCGGCCACTACTGGACCGAGGCCGACCCTGACGGTGACTTCGACAACGTCGACACCGCCGACGTCGCCGCCGACTTCGCCACCTGGCGCGCCGAGATCGAGGGCGCCCGCCGGGCGTCGGCCGGTCTGCCGCTGGACACCGTCGGCAAGCGGCCGAGCCAGGGCCAGGAGGTGACGCTCCGGTGGATCCTCGTCCACATGATCGAGGAGTACGCGCGGCACAACGGGCACGCGGATTTGCTGCGTGAACTGGTGGACGGTTCGACCGGCGAGTGAAATCGTTTCCGCATTGTTGACAGAAGGTCAATTACGCGGTGACCGCTACCGATATGGTCTACGCGCGCAACCGTACGGCGCTGCGCCGCGTCGCTCTCTTTTGCCCGGGTCCGCCCGGGTTTCCGGCGCGGCGCGACTCGTACGGGGGCCGCGAGCGGGCACGGGACCGGTGAACAGTGCGATACTCGGACAGTTCCGACGAGTGGATGACGTGTCAAGAAGGACACCACCCACCCCCGGGGGACCAGACGGGACGAGGCAGGGAGGCGCGGCATGGGAGCACTTCGCGACGAGCACCACAACGGGTGGCTGATGCCCTCCGGGCACTACCCGGCCGCGGTGTACGACGACGAGTGGGTGGATGAGGAGACGATTCCCGTCCCCTCCCCCGCGAAGATCGTCTCCCTGCGGCCGACGGGCTTCGAGGCGGCCCGCACGGTCGGTGAGCACATCCGGGCGAGCACCCCGGTGGTGATGGACCTCACCGAGATGAACGAGGCCGAGGCCAAGCGGATGGTCGACTTCGCCTCCGGTCTGATCTTCGGCACCAGGGGGGGCATCGAGCGGATCGCCCGCCGGGTCTTCCTGCTCACCCCGGCGGACGTCGAGGTGATGGTGATCGACCGCCCGCTGGACGAGACCGGGTTCTACAACCAGAGCTGAGCACAGCGACACCGGCCACACGGCCCGCACCACCCCGACCGGGGACGGCACACCAGCCGTCCCCGGTTTTCGCTGTCCGGAGGCCGTCCGCCGGTGACGCAGATGAGAGCCTCACGATAATTCTGAGACACGGATGTCTCATCTGGACTACACTCGATGCATGGCCACCGACCGCGACACCGTTCTGGAAGCCGCCGTCGGCGTGCTGTCCCGCCGCCCCACCGCCCACCTGGACGAGATCGCCCGGGCCGCGCACATCAGCCGGGCCACCCTGCACCGGCTGTTCCCCGGGCGCGACGCCCTGATCCGCGAGGTCGGCCTGCTCGGCCTGCGACGCTTCGCCGCCGCCCTGGACACCGCCGCCATCGAGGAGGGCGACGCCGAGGCCGCGCTGCGCCGACTGGTGGACGCCGCCGTCCCGGACGCCATGCTCTGCGCCTTCCTGGCCGGCGAGAACCAGCTCTACGAGAACGACGACATCAACGACCTCTGGGAAGTCCAGATCGAACGGCTGCACGCGCTCTTCCTGCGCGGGCAGCGCGAAGGCGCCTTCCGGATCGAGCTGAGCGCCGCCTGGCTGAGCGAGGCCTTCTTCGACCTGGTGGCCGGCATCGGCTGGGCCATCCAGGACGGCCGGCTCGCCCCGCGCGACGCCGCCTTCTCGCTCGCCGAGCTGTTCCTCGGCGGCGCGCTGCGCCGGCCGGACGCCGCTGCCTCCGCGACTCCCACCCCCCTGAGCCCCACCCACAGCACCTCGGACCGGAAACCGGAAACCGATACACCATGAGCAGTACCCCCGTCCTGACCGCCCGCCAGCGCTGGACCGGCCTCGCCGTCCTGGTGCTGGCCGTCACCGTGGTCGCCCTCGACGCGACCGTGCTCTCCCTCGCCATCCCCTCCATCAGTGAGACGCTGCGCCCCAGCGGCACCCAGCTGCTCTGGATCGGCGACTCCTACTCCTTCGTGCTGGCCGGCCTGCTGGTCAGCATGGGCGCCCTGAGCGACCGGATCGGCCGCAAGAAGCTGCTGCTGACCGGCGCCGCCGCCTTCGGCGCCGCCTCGCTGCTGGCCGCGTACGCGCCGGGGCCGGGCTGGCTGATCCTGGCCCGGGCACTGCTCGGCGTCGCCGGCGCGACGATCATGCCCTCCACCCTCTCGCTGATCCGCGGCCTCTTCCCGGACGACCGGGAGCGGGCCACCGCGATCGGCATCTGGGGCGCGGCCGCCACCGCCGGCGCCGCGCTCGGCCCGGTGGTCGGCGGGCTGCTGCTGGAGCACTTCTGGTGGGGTTCGGTGTTCCTGCTGAACATCCCGGTGCTGCTCCTGCTGCTGGTGTCCGGCGCGTGGCTGCTGCCGGAGTCCAAGGACCCGAAGCCGGGCCGCTGGGACGTGCTGAGCGTGGTGCTGTCGCTGGCCGGTGTGATCGGCGTGGTCTACGGGATCAAGGAGGCCGCCGCCCACGGCGTGGCCCGCTGGGACGTCCCGGTCACCTTCCTGCTGGGCGCCGCCGCGCTCACCCTGTTCGTCCGCCGCCAGCTGCGGCTGGAGACCCCGCTGCTGGACGTCCGGCTGTTCCGCGACCGGCGGTTCACCGCCGCCGTCACGGCCTCGCTGATCTCGCTGGTCGGCCTGTCCGGCGTGATCTTCGTGGTCTCCCAGTACCTCCAGCTGGTGCGCGGCTACGAGCCGCTCCAGGCGGGTCTGGCGGAGCTGCCGGCCTTCGCCGGCTCGGTGGCCGGCGGGCTGCTCACCGCCCGGATCGCCCGGCGGTTCGGCGCCCGCAAGACGCTCACCGCCAGCCTGCTGGCGATGGGTCTGGCCGCGGGTGCGCTGGGCTGGCTGCAGCAGGACACCACCTACCTGCTGCTGGCCGTCTCCTTCCTGGTCACCGGCACCGCCGAGGGCGTGGTCTACACGCTCGGCGCCGACCTGGTGCTGACCGCCGCGCCCGCCGACAAGGCCGGGGCCGCCTCGGCGGTCTCCGAGACGGCGTACGAGCTGGGCACCGCGCTCGGCATCGCGCTGGTCGGCTCGGTGGTCGGCTCGATCTACGCCGGCGGGCTGGCCGTCCCGGCGGGCGCCTCCCCGGAGGTCGCCGCCCGGGCCGGGGAGTCGCTGGGCGCGGCCGTGGAGACGGCACGCGGGCTGTCGCCGGAGGTGGCCCAGCCGCTGCTGGCGAGCGCGAAGGACGCCTTCGTGCACGGCATGAACAGCGCCGGGCTGCTGGCCGGGGTGCTGCTGGTCGGTGCGGGCGTCCTGGCCTGGCTGCTGCTGCGCGGGCTGTCCGCGCCGACGGCGGCGGCGGCCGAACCGGTCCCGGCCGTCGAGCCGGAGCGGCCGCAGGTGCCCGTGTGAGGACACGCCCACAGGGCTGAGAACGGCCGTTCCCGATCCGGGAACGGCCGTTCTCGCGGTTCGGGCCTCAGGAGGCGCCGAAGGGCAGTTCCAGCTCGGCCCAGACCACCTTGCCGTCCCTGGTCAGCCGGCTGCCCCAGCGCTGGGCCAGCTCGCTGACCAGGAACATCCCGCGCCCGCCCTCGTCCTGTTCGGCGAAGGGGCGCAGCTGCGGGGTCTGGCCGCCGGCGTCGGAGACCTCGACGGTGAGCACCCGGTCGCGGAACAGCCGCAGCCGGCGCGGTGCCTCGGCGTGCAGCAGGGCGTTCGTGACCAGCTCGCTGACCAGGAGTTCGGCGTAGTCGGAGAGCGCGTTCAGGCCCCAGGCCTCCAGGGTGGCGCGGGTGAAGCGGCGGGCCTGGCCGGGGAGCTTGCCGCCGCCGGTGAGCGGGAGGGTGGCGATCCGGTCGGCGGGCACCGGCAGCGCCCGGGCCATGATCATCGCGATGTCGTCCTCGGTGCCGTCGGTGACCAGCGCGCTGATCACCGCGTCGCAGCTCTCCTCCAGCGTCCGGCCGGGCCCGGCCAGGGTGCGGGTGAGCAGGTCGATGCCGTGGTCGAGGTCCTGGCCGCGCCGCTCGACCAGGCCGTCGGTGTAGAGGGCGAGCATGGCGCCCTCGGGGAGGGTGAAGCCGATGGACTCGAAGGCGACCCCGCCGACGCCCAGCGGGACGCCGGGCGGCACCTCGATCCTGCGGGCGGTGCCGTCGGTGCCGACCCAGACCGGCGGCAGGTGCCCGGCCGAGGCGACCTGGATGGTGCGCTCCAGGGGGTCGTAGAGGGCGCAGATGCAGGTGGCGAACTGGCCCTCGCCGATCCCCGACGCGGTTTCGTCCAGCCGGGTGAGGACCTGCTCGGGCGGCAGGTCCAGGGTGGCGAGGGTGCGGGCGACGGTGCGCAGCTGGCCCATGGTGGCGGCGGCCCGGATGCCGTGGCCCATCACGTCGCCGACCACCAGGGCGACCCGCCCGCAGGACAGCGGCACCACGTCGAACCAGTCGCCGCCGACCTCGCTGACCACGCTGCTGGGCAGGTAGCGGTAGGCGATCTCCAGGCCGAGGGTGCGGTGGATCTCCTGCGGCAGCAGGCTGCGCTGGAGGGTGAGGGCGGTCTCCCGCTCCCGGCGGTAGAGCCGGGCGTTGTCCAGGGCGAGGGCGGTGCGGGCGACGAGTTCCTCGGCGAGCGCGACGTCGGCGTCGTTGAAGGGCTCGGGGTTGCGCATCCGGATGAACTCGGAGCCGCCGAGCACCATGCCCCGGGCGGTGATCGGCACCATCAGGTACGAGTGGATGCCGGCCGCCATCCCGGGGGCGACCCGGTCCTCGCTGGACACCAGGCCGCGCAGCACCTCCTCGTCCACATGGGCGCGCAGCAGCGGGCGCCCGCTGCGCAGGCACTGGGTGTAGCTGCGGTCGGGGGCGTACTCGGAGGTCTCGCCGACGACGTCGACGGCGTGGGCGAGGCCGGTGTCGTAGTTCTCCCCGACGGCGACGGCGCGCAGGGTGACGGTCCGGTCGGCGAGGATCGGGGTGGGCTCGGCGCCGCGCAGGACCGGTTCCAGCAGGTCGACGGTGGCGAAGTCGGCGAACCGGGGGACGACCGCCTCGATCAGTTCCTCGGCGGTGCGCTGGAGGTCGAGGGTGGTACCGATCCGGGCGGTGGCCTCGGCGATGGTGGCCAGGCGCTCCTGGGCGCGGGCGGCCCGGGCCTCGGCCTGGAAGCGCTCGGTGACGTCGATGATCGAGGAGCAGACGCCGAAGACCCGGCCGGTGGAGTCCTCCAGCCGGAAGTAGGAGGCGGACCAGGCGCGGTCCCGCTTGGGGTCGCCCGGGACGCGGCCGTGCGAGCGGGCGTCCACCACGGGCTTGCCGGTCTTGAGGACCTGCCGCATGGTCTGTTCGATCTCGGCGCCGTTGATGCCGGGCAGGACGGCGGATATCCGTCGGCCGAGGTGGGCGGCGACCGGGACGCCGTTCATCCGGGCGAGGGCCTCGTTGATCCGGACGTAGCGCAGGTCGGTGTCGTACACGGCCATGCCGATCGGGGAGCGGCCGAAGATGCCGTCCAGCACGGCGAGGTCGGCCTCGATGGCGTGGACGGCCCGGGTGTCCGAGGCGGTGGCGAGCAGCAGCAGGGTGCCGGAGGGCCCGGCGATCGGGTAGGTGCGGAACTCCAGCTCGACCTTGTGGCCGTCGCGGTGGCGGACCGGGAAGACGAAGGAGGTGTCGGTGCCGGACAGGATCCGCTGGAAGATCGCGAGCACGTCGGCGCGGTCGCTCCGGTCGGTGAGCAGCTGGGCGGCGTAGCTTCCGACGGCCTGGTCCGCGGTGTAGCCGAGCAGGGCCTCGGCGTCCTCGCTCCAGTGCAGGATCAGGCCGTCGCCCTGGACCAGGACCGTGGCGAGCGGGACGAGGCGGTGGCCCTCGGGGCGTGCGGGGCCACTGTCCGGTACGGGGCCGGCGGCGTCGGTCGCGTCCCACTCGTGTCTGTGCATTCAGGCAGCACCCCGGTTCGGCTCGTGCCCGGCCGGGTGGGCCTCGCGGTCGGTGCCGGCCGGGTTTCTTCTCCAGACTGCACGGACATCGGCCGCCCGGCGACCCCTTGGTCAGGGGGCGTCCGGTCGCTCGGTTGTACGGGCGTCATGGGCGTACCGGCCGCAGCGTACTCTCCAGAACGCCCGCCCACTGCCGGATCACTCCGGAACGTCGAAGGCTGTCGTCGGTGAGCAGGTTGGCCAGGCCGAGGCCGCGGGCGAGGTCGAGGGTGGCCTGCACCGATTCGCGCACGCCCGGGCGGGTCTCGTCGGCGTCCAGGAACTCCACGGCGGCCCGGTGGGCCTCCCGGCCGACGCGGCCCTCCAGGGCGACGATCCGCTCGCGCAGGCCCTCCTCGGTGGCGGCGGCGGTCCACAGGTGCAGGGCGGCGCGGAACAGCGGGCCGGTGTAGAGGCGGACGATCATGTCGACCACGGCCCGGGTGCGGTCGGGGCCGGCGGCCGGCAGTTCGTCCGCATGGGCGCGGACGGCTGCCAGCCGCTCGGCGGTGACCTGCTCGACGGCCGCGGTGAAGAGGTCCTCGCGGGTGGGGAAGTGGTGCTGGGCGGCGCCCCGGGAGACGCCGGCCCGTTCGGCGACAACGGTGACGGTGGAGCCCTGCCAGCCGAGCTCGGCCAGGCAGTCCACGGCCGCCGCGAGCAGCCGGGCCCGGGTCGCGCGGCTACGGTCCTGCTGGGGGGTGCGGACGGCGGGCTGGCTGGTCATGGCGGGTGGCAGTTCCTGTGTCGATGGGGTCTGTTCCGGTCGGGGCCCGGCGGGTCGATCCTCACAGACCGGCCGCGGTCCTCGGCCGCCGGGGGTGGGGCCCGGGGTCAGCGGGAGGCCTCGCGGGCGCGCAGTTCGCGGCGGAGGATCTTGCCGGCCGCGGACTTGGGGACGGCGTCCACGAACTCGACCGCGCGCACCTTCTTGTAGGGGGCGACGTGTCCGGCCACGTAGCCGGTGACCTCCTCCGCGGTCAGCTCGCTGCCCCGGGCACGGACCACGAAGGCCTTGGGGCACTCCGTCCCCTCCGCGTCCCGGACGCCGATCACGGCGGCGTCGGCGATCTGCGGGTGGCCGAGCAGCACGGCCTCCAGTTCGGCCGGGGCGACCTGGTAGCCCTTGTACTTGATCAGCTCCTTGACCCGGTCGACGACGAAGAGGTAGCCGCGCCCGTCGACGTAGCCGATGTCGCCGGTGTGCAGCCAGCCCTCGGCGTCGACCATGGCGGCGGTCTCGGAGGGCCGGCCGAAGTAGCCCTTCATCACCTGCGGGCCGCGGATCAGCAGCTCGCCCTGCTCGCCCGGCCCGAGGTCGTCGCCGGAGCCGTCCAGGGCGATGACCCGCAGTTCGGTGGAGGGGACCAGCCGGCCGACCGAGCCGGGCACCGGGTCCTGCTCGGTCGGCGAGACCACGTGGGTGACCGGGGACAGCTCGGTCATCCCGTAGCCCTGGAGCAGGTGGGGCAGGCCCAGCCGGCGGGCGCAGGCCTCGGCGAGGTCCTGGTCCAGCGGGGCGGCGGCGCACAGCAGGTACTCGACCGAGGAGAGGTCGAAGCGCTCCACCACCGGGTGCTTGGCCAGGGCGAGGACGATCGGCGGGGCGACCACCAGGCCCTGCACCCGGTGCCGCTCGATCGCGCCGCAGAACTGCTCCAGGTCGAAGCGGGGCAGGACGACCACGGTGGCGCCGCACCGCAGCGGCTGGTTGAGCAGCGCCGTCAGGCCGTAGATGTGGAAGAAGGGCAGCACGGCGAGCACCCGTTCGCCCACCGAGGGGCGGTAGAGGGCGTCGGTCTGGGCGAGGTTGGTGGCGATCGAGCGGTGGGTGAGCATCACGCCCTTGGGCAGGCCGGTGGTGCCGCTGGAGTACGGCAGCACGGCGACGTCCTCGCCGGGGGCGATGGC
The DNA here is from genome assembly GCF_014596465.1 of Streptomyces sp. CBMA123. Lineage (GTDB taxonomy): Bacteria > Actinomycetota > Actinomycetes > Streptomycetales > Streptomycetaceae > Kitasatospora. The sequence continues at coordinate 12,043 of NZ_MECK01000142.1, forward strand.
GGGCTCGGGGGCGGGGCCGGTGGCGGCGAGCAGGTCGGCGAGCGAGGGGTGGCCCTCGGCGCCGTCCAGCACGATGACCTGGGTCAGCGGGCGGCCGGCGGCGGCGAGCAGCTCGGCGGCGGCCCGGGCGGTCGGCAGGAACGGGGAGACGGTGATCAGCCAGCGGGCGGCGCTGTCCCCGAGCTGGCCGGCCAGTTCGCCGGGGGTGCTGAGGGAGGACACCGTGGTCACGGTGGCGCCGGTCCGGCTGGCGCCGTAGTAGGCCATCGGGTAGACGACCGAGTTGGGGCTGAACAGGGCCACCACGTCGCCCTGGCGCACCCCTGCCTCGGCCAGTCCGGCGGCGACCCGCTCGACGGAGGCGGCGAGCCGGGCGTAGCTGACCTCCTCGCCGGTGAGGCCGTCGATCAGGGCCGGCCGGTCGCCGTACCGGGTGGCGGCCTCGAGTACGGCGTCATGGATCGGCAGGTCGACGACGGGGACGTCCGGGAACTCGCTACGGAACACCAAGGTATGCCTCCAGTAAGGAAGTTGACGCGGCAACTAATCCGGCGAGACGGGGTGGAACGGGGCGCGTTGAGGAGCATACGGACAGTCAGGGCGGAGGCTGGGCCATTGTGGGGAACCCGGGGTGGAGCACGCGTGGCACAGTTGCTCCGCAGGGTGCCCGCCCGGACGGTGTGCACCACGGCCGCCCGCCCCCGGGAGCGGCCCCGGACCCTGGAGCAACCCCCGTGAGACCCACCTCCGCCACCCTGCCGTCCGCCCGCCGTCTGCTCGCCGCCGCCAGCGTCGCGGCCGTGCTCACGCTCGGCGGAGCCCCGGTCGCCTTCGCCGCGCCGGGCGACAACGGCGACGTCAAGGTGCACGACAGCACCACACTGGTGACCGACCGGCGGGACGACCCGAAGGTCTGCAGGTTCTACCTGGACGCCTTCAACTTCGACACCGTCCAGCAGGTCAACTGGACCATCGAGCAGCAGCCGCCGACCGGCACCGCCCAGGTGCTGTCCGGCTCCATCACCCTGGTCGGCGGGATGGGCGCCACCGGCCTGTTCACCCTCCCGGACGGGCACTACAAGCTCGACTGGACGTTCGTCGGCGAGAACGGCAGCGCGAAGCACAAGGTCTTCGACGTCTCCTGCGCCACCTCCTCCCCCTCGCCGTCCACGTCCCCGAGCCCCTCGCACTCGCCGTCGGTCTCCCCCGGCCACTCGCCCGGCGCCACGCCCAGCGGCGGCCCGCACGGCGGGGTCGGCACCGGTGGCGGCGGCACCTCCGGCGCCGACACCGCCGAGGTGCTCGGCGGTGTCGCGCTGATCGTCGGCGCGGGCGGCCTGGGGATCCGCGCGAT
>NZ_MECK01000143.1 GCF_014596465.1 Streptomyces sp. CBMA123
GCGCGGCCCCGGGCGGGTGCCCGGCCGCGTGCGCCGCTCCCGGACCGCGCCCCGCGCAGCACCCGCCGGACGCGCCTCGGGAGCAGACCGTACCGGGCCGAACCGGCCCCCGCCCCCGAGGCCCCGCCCTACCGCTCTACCGCTCTACCGCTCTACCGCTCTACCGCCCCACTGTCCTCCTAGCCGACCGGCAACTCCGCCGGCTCCAGCAGCCGCACCGTCACATCCGGCGCGAACCCGCTGTCGTGCGCCACCCGCCGGGCGAACTCGGCGACCCCGGCGAGCTGGCGCCCACCCAGCGAGAAGTCCAGCGCCTCGCTGAAGTACCGCTCCAGCACGTCCGCCCCGAAGGCCTCCCAGCGGGCGGCCTGTTCGGCGACCTTGGCAGCCTCCACCAGCGACAGGTCGCGGGACTCCAGGAAGGCCCGGTGGACGGCCGCGGTCAGCTCGGGGCGGCGCTCGGCGAACTCGCGGCGCACGGCCCAGACCGCGAAGACGAACGGCAGGCCGGTCCACTCCTTCCACATCTCGCCGAGGTCGTGGACGGTCAGCCCGAGGTCGGCGGCCTGCCCGAGGTAGGCGCGCAGTGCCGGGTCGCCGATCAGGACGGCGGCGTCGGCCTCGGCGAGCATCGCGCTGAGGTCGGGCGGGCAGCTGAAGTAGTCGGGGCGGACGCCTTCGCGCTCCTCGAGCAGCAGTCGGGCGAGCCGGACGGAGGTGCGGCTGGTGGAGCCGAGGGCGACCCGGCGGCCGTCGAGGTCGGCGAGCGGCACCTTGCTCACGATCAGGCAGGACATCACCGGGCCGTCGCTGCCGACGGCGATGTCGGGCAGGACGAGCAGGTCGTCGGCGTTGCGCAGGTACTCCACGCAGGTGATCGGCCCGATGTCGAGGGAGCCGCCGACGAGTTGGTCGCTCAGCTTCTCCGGGGTGTCCTTGGTGAGGTCGAGGTCGAGCAGATTCCCGGTCCTGGCGAGGCCCCAGTAGAGGGGGACGCAGTTCAGGAACTGAATATGGCCGACCCTGGGCCTGACCGGGGTGTTCCCCTGGGGTTCGGGCTCCCGCGTTTGTCCGTCCGGTGCTGCCACTGCGCCGCTCCCTTGCTGTTCGTGCGCTTCCCCGCAGCGTATGCCCGCTGTTCGCGGGGGCTCGCACCGGCCACCCGACACGCGCGCGGACCTCTGCCGTCCGCTCCGGCACGTGCTTCCAACGCGCCTTCCTGCACCGGTTTCCAGCCCGATCCGGGGGCCTACGACACGCACTGTCCGGAGGGCAAGTGACCTCTGGTCGTCACAGCGACCGCATGCTAGCGTTGCCCTCAGTTGCAGTTTGATTCCCCTTGCAGTACTTGAAGCCTGCGGAGCATGTAACCGCAGGCTTTTTGTAGTTTTTCAGCAATATCGAAAAACTTCGGACTCGTCCGGAGGCAGGGCGATCAGCGCAGCGGACCGGGGACCACACGGTGTGGCCCCCGACACGCATCGCAAGGAGAACGGAATGGCTCAGGGAACCGTCAAGTGGTTCAACGCTGAGAAGGGCTTCGGCTTCATCGCCCAGGAGGGCGGCGGCCCCGACGTCTTCGTCCACTACTCCGCCATCAACGCGAGCGGCTTCCGCTCGCTGGAGGAGAACCAGGCGGTCAACTTCGACGTCACTCAGGGCCCGAAGGGCCCGCAGGCGGAGAACGTCACCCCTATCTGACCATCCTTTGATGTTCTGATCGCTCGGGACCCCTTCGGGTCCGCCGGCGGCTCCCGACAGCCGTCACCATGAGCACAAGAGCAACACCCAAGGGGGCCTGCCCATCGCGGCGGGCCCCCTGCCTTTTTCGGGCCCCGCCCGAGCAGGCGCCGAGGACCGCCGAAGGGCCCCCCGTCGCCCCGAGCAACGCCAAAGGGCCCTCCCCGTCGCCCCCGAGGAACGCCGAAGAGCCCTCCCCCGTCGCCCGGGGAAGGGCTCTCGCACAGGTCCGTTCGGGATCAGGCCGCGGCCGGAGCCTTCGCGTCGGCCCGCGCCGGAACGGCGGCCTTCGGCACGTCCTCCTCGTACAGGTCCCCGGACGGGTTGTTGTACGCGGCCACGTCCAGGATCCGCTCCCGCGCCGCGACCACGACCGGCACGACCACCTGGCCGGCCACGTTGGTGGCGGTGCGCATCATGTCCAGGATCGGGTCGATGGCCAGCAGCAGGCCGACGCCCTCCAGCGGCAGGCCCAGGGTGGACAGGGTCAGCGTCAGCATGACGATCGCACCGGTGAGGCCCGCGGTGGCGGCCGAGCCGACGACCGAGACGAAGGCGATCAGGATGTAGTCCTTGATGCCCAGTTCGATGTTGTAGACCTGGGCGACGAAGATCGCGGCGATCGCCGGGTAGATCGAGGCGCAGCCGTCCATCTTGGTGGTGGCGCCGAACGGCACCGAGAACGAGGCGTACTCGCTCGGGACGCCGAGGCGCTCGGTGACCCGGCGGGTGACCGGCAGGGTGCCGACCGAGGAGCGCGAGACGAAGGCCAGCTGGATGGCGGGCCAGGCGCCCTTGAAGAAGTGCAGCGGGTTGAGGCCCGCGGCGAAGCGCAGCACCAGCGAGTAGACGACGAACAGCACCAGCGCGCAGCCGACGTAGATGTCGAGGGTCAGCGTGGCGAAGGGCTTGAGCAGGTCCCAGCCGTACTTGGCGACGGACTTGCCGATCAGGCCGAGGGTGCCGAGCGGGGAGAGCCGGATGACCCACCACAGGGCGGTCTGGGTCAGCTCCAGCACGGTCTCGCTGAGCTTGAGGACCGGCTCGGCCTTGGTGCCGAGCTTGATGATCGCGGCGCCGACCACGACCGCCATGAAGACGATCTGCAGCACGTTCACCTTGACGAAGGCGTCGACGATGTTGGTCGGGAAGATCCCGGTCAGGAAGTCGATCCAGGTGCCCTTGGAGTCGAGCGCCTTGAGGCCCTCGGTCTTGAGGTTGGTGCCCTGGCCGGGGTTGGTCAGCAGGCCCAGGCCCAGGCCGATGCCGACCGCGATCAGCGAGGTGGCCATGAACCAGAGCAGCGTGCGGGTGGCCAGGCGGGCCGCGTTGGTGACGTTGCGCAGGTTGGCGACGCTCACCACGATCGCGGTGAAGACCAGGGGCGGCACGGCCAGCTTGAGCAGCTGGACGAAGATCTTGCCGATGGTCTCCAGGGTGGTGGCCAGCCAGGAGATGTCGGCGGCGCGGGCCAGGTAGCCGAGGCCGACGCCGAGCACGAGGCCGGCGACGATCTGCACCCAGAACGGCGTCTTGCGGATGCGGGCGAGCACGGACGGCGACGAGGTCGCCTCGGGCGCTGTGGACATGGGGCTGCGACTCCGGGGGAGGGCGTTGCTGACGGTGGGGGGTGGAGCGGGGGGGCGGCGGCACGGCGCGGGGCCGGGCGGGAGAGGTCACGGACCCCGTTTCAGGGGCGTGCCGCCGCGATACAGCTCATGGCTGCACAGCTCATGGCGCGACAACGGCGCGGGCTGTCCACAGCACCGGTCAGAGCACCCGGGCGGGCGGCGCCGGGCAGCGGGCCCGGGCCGGGCATCCGCAGTGCGTCTGAGGTGGTCACGGTCGACACGTTAGCAGCAAAGGTTTGAGATGTTCAAAGTACTTGTTTGAGATCAAGCCATCCCGGACCCGCACCCGGGAGTGAGATCCGGACACGAACGAGGCTGACGCCACATCAGATCCGCCTCCCGGCCGGATTGACCGACTGGCAGTTATACGTATAACTTTGACAGCGCCCCGCCCTCCCCTGCCCTGACCGGAGAAGACCACCGATGGGCTACCTCGCCCTGCTCCGCGCCCCGCACGTCACCCGACTCCTGCTCGGCACCCTGCTCGGCCGCCTGCCCGCCGGTATGACCGCCCTGGTGATCGCCCTCGCCCTGCGCGAGGCCGGCGTCCCGTACGGCCGGATCGGTCTGGCCACCTCCGTCTACGCGCTCGCGGCCGCCGTCGGCGGACCGGTGCTCGGGCGGCTCGTCGACCGCACCGGCCAGCCGCGCGTCCTGCTCGCCTCCGCCGTGGTGGCCGGCGGCGGGTACGCCCTGCTCGCCCTCGCCCCCGGCTCCCCGCTCGCCGCTCCCCTCGGCGCCGCCGTCGCCGGCCTCGCGATGCCGCCGCTGGAACCCTGCCTGCGCTCGCTCTGGCCGGACGTGGTCGACGAGGACCAGCTCGACACCGCGTACGCCTTCGACTCCGCCTCCCAGCAGATCCTCTACGTCGCCGGACCGCTGGCCGTCGCCGGCATCGCCGGACTGTTCAGCCCGGTCGCCGCGCTCTGGGTGGCCGCCGGACTCGGCCTGGCCGGCGCGCTGGTCGTCGCCACCGCGGCGCCCGCCCGGACCTGGCGCGCCCCCGCCCGCGAGCGGTCCGCCGGGCTGCTCGGCCCGCTGCGCTCCCCCGGCCTGGTGCTGCTGCTGATCGGACTGGCCGGAGCCGGCTGGTCGGTCGGCGCGCAGAACGTGCTGTTCATCGCCTACGCCGAGCAGCACTCCGGCGCGCTGCCCGGCGGCGGGGGCACCCTGCTGGCGCTGGCCGCGCTCAGCGGACTGCTCGGCGCGCTGGCCTACGGCATGGTCAAGTGGCGGCAGAGCACCGCGACCCGGACCTGGATGATGGCCCTCGCGATGGCCGCCTCCTACCTGCCGCTGGTCACGCTGCCCGGCCCGTACCCGATGGCCGCGCTGGCCTTCCTCTCCGGCATCGTGCTCGCCCCGCTGCTGGCCGCCGCCTTCGTCCTGGTCGCCGAACTGGCCCCGACCGGGACGGTCACCGAGGCCTTCGCCTGGCTGGTCACCCTGTTCGCCACCGGCAACTCGCTCGGCTACGCCGTCTCCGGCCACCTCGCCGAGGGCTCGCTCCGCCCGGTCGCGGTCTGCGCGGCCGGCGGGATCGCGCTCGGCGGGCTGGTGCTGTTCGGCGCCCGGCGCTGGTTCCACGGCACACCGGCCGCGCCGCTCGCCGAACCCGTCCCGGTGGGCTGACCGCCCGCCCCCACAGACGACTGCGCCCGCCGGGGTCTGGCCGGCGGGCGCAGTCATTCCTTTCCACTCATCCGGAGTGATCAGCTGTGGCGGCCCCGACGGCCCCAGGCGATCACGCTGAACAGCACACCGCTACCCAGCACACCGACCGCGAGCAGCGCCGGCACCAGCCCGGACCCACCGGTGCCGGGCAGCTCGCCCCCGCCGTGGCTCCGGGACGGCGACGGGCCGTGCGTCGGACTGTGCCATGGGCTGTGCGTCGGACTGTGCGACGGCGACGAGGTGGGCGAAGCCGTCGGGGACGGCGACGAGGTGGGCGAGGGCGAGCTCGTCGGAGACGGCGACGGGGTCGGCGAAGGGGAGGACGTCGGCGAGGGCGACGAGGTCGGCGACGGCGAAGGCGTCGGCGAGGGAGAAGGCGTCGGCGAGGGAGAAGGCGACGGAGACGGAGAGGGCGAGGGCGAGGGCGAGGGAGACGGCTCCGCCGCCAGCACCAGCCCCATGTCCAGGCTCAGGTCCCGCTGCCCGCCCGCCAGCCGTACCGTCTGGGTGGTCCCGGTGCCCGGGTCGGCGTCCGAGTCCAGCGCCGGATCCGTCCCGGCGTGCCGCACGGTGACCTTGGCCCCGGTCGGAATGGTCGTCAGGTCGAAGCGCACCGCGTACTCCCCGTCCGGCAGCTTGTCGAACAGGTAGTGCCCACTGGCGTCGGTGACCGTCGTGACCGGCTTGCCCGTCTTGTCGCGGACCGGCTGCCCGGCGCCGTCCAGTAGTTCGACCCGTACGCCTGGCACCCCGGCCTCGCCGGGCTGCTGGATGCCGCTGCCGTCGCGGTCGGCCCAGACGTAGTCGCCGAGCGCGTTGTTCGGCGGGACGGGCGCCTGGACGCCGACGCCGACCTTGGCGGGCTCGGCGGGCAGCAGCGGGCTGCCGCTGGAGTCGGTGGCGGTGTAGGCGAAGCTGTTCCAGGCGAAGTCGGCGTTGCCGGCGTCCACCGAGGCGACCATCGGCCAGGTCAGGGCGAAGAGGCCGCCGGGCGCCAGGGTGCCGGGGCGGCGGACCCGGAACCAGGTGGTGGTGCCGGGCCCCGGGAAGGTGCTGCTCCACTGGGCGTTGGCGTCGCACGGGCCGGGCACGGTGATGGCGCCGGTGACGCACGGGGTGGGCGAGGTGGTGTACTCGATTACCACGGTCGGGTCGCTGGAGGTCAGCGGCTGGGTGAGCGAGGGCGTCCAGGCCGAGCCGCGCTGGATGTCGGGCCGCAGCACGTAGGCGTCGCCCGGGGTGGGCAGCTTGTCGTACGCGATGAAGTCGGTGACCGGGTCGGGCGAGTCGTTGCGGACGGTCAGCCGGTAGGAGATGCCGCCGCCGGGGGTGGTGGTACCGGTGGTGGCGTAGTCCCGGTCGAGGTCGCCCTTGACCTCCTTGAAGGACCGCAGCACGGCCGGGACCTGCACCTCGACCTGCGAGGAGGCGTGGCACACGGTCTCGGTGGTGTTGCCGTCGCCGTTGAGGTCGAGGGTGTCCGGCACGCCGCCGTCGGTGCCGAAGAAGAAGCAGCTGACGGGTGCGGTGGCGCCCTCGGTGGTGACGTACACGTCGTTGGTGAGGGTGCCGGGCTGGGCACTGCCGGCGACCTGGGCGTCGATCAGGGTGCGGTACGCCTTCTGGTCGTTGAGGTACATCATGTCGGGCGCGCCGGCCGGCCAGGTCATCTTGAGCAGCTGGCGGCCGTTGGGGCCGGGCAGCACCTGGACGGACTGGGGGGCGACGGACTGCGGGTAGGCGGGGTCGCGCCGGGCGCTGCCGTCGACGTAGACCAGGCCGGGCGGCAGCAGGTCGTACAGGACGAGCGGGGTGTCGAGGGTGCGTCCGGTGCGGTTGTAGGGGACGACCTCGAAGGTGGCGATGCCGCCGGGGGCGAGGACGGCGCCGGCGGTGGTGGTCTTGGCGGCGCCGAGGTTGGTGGCGGCGGTGACGGTGGCGTCGGCGCAGGCGCCGGCCGAGGAGGTGTCGCCGGCCGCGTCGGTGCCGGTGACGTCCACGCAGTTGTGCAGCGGGGTGGGCGCGGTGCGGCCGTCGTGGCCGGGGGTGACCACCTGGGCGAGGACCTGGACGGAGTTGCCGGGGCTCCAGCCGGTGGGGATGGGGCCGTTCCACTCGAAGCGCAGTCCGTCGAGCCAGCGGCCGGCCGGGATGCCGAGCACGTCGTTGGCCGGGTCGCCGGCGCCTTCGGCGAAGGTGATCCGGCGGCTGGTGGAGCCGCTGAAGGGGGTGCCGGGGGTGAAGGTCCGCCAGGCGGTGTCGCCGTTCAGGCGGTACTGCAGGGTGAGGTCGATGCCGGTGGGGTTCCAGGCCTCCAGCTGGATGGACTGCGGGATCAGCCAGTTGTAGAGGCCGGGGGTGGTGCCGGAGCCGGGGTCGGTCATCACCAGGCTGGTGGCGGGGCCGGCGGTGTTGGCGGCGTGCAGGCTGAAGGAGGTGAGGTCGCCGGAGACGGTCCGGTCCTGCCAGACCTTGGAGGCGGTGACCTGGATGCCGGTGGCCGGCGGTTTGAAGGTCGGGGTCTCGGCGGTGGCGGTGGAGAGGTCCCGGGTCGGCTCGGGGCCGAGCGGATCGCCCTGCAGCACGACCGAGTTGGTGGAGGTGGTGCCGCTGGGGAAGGTCGGGTCGGGGTAGTTGACCACCAGCACGCCGGGCAGCCGGCAGCCGGCCTGGCCGTTCACGGCGCGGAAGGCGCCGATGTCGTAGGTCCAGCGGTCGGGGTCGTTCGGGTCCTGGGTCCAGCCGGGCGAGCGGGCGGTGTCGACGACGGCGCCGGGCGGCAGGGTGTCGACGAGCCGGCTGGCGTCCAGGTCGACGTTGGGGACGCCGGCGGTGGAGCAGGCGCTGAACTGGTAGGTGACCGACCGGCCGTCCTGGCTGCTGGTCTGGACGCCCTTGGTGACCTTGTAGTCGGGCTGGACGACCGCGGTGGTGGTGGCGGAGCCGGTCTCCGGGGGTTCGCCGTCGGCGGTCAGGGTGGCCGAGTTGACGGTCCGGGTGTTGTTCGGGGTGGTGAAGTTGGGGAACTTGAGGACGACCTTGACGGTCGCGGTCGTCCCCGGGGTGAGGGTGAGCAGTTTGATGTCGAGGGCGCCGCCGACGGTGCCCGCGGCCGGGACGGTGGAGCCGGCCACGTCGACGGTGCTGGCGTCCGGGGACCAGCCGACGAACTCCATCCCGGCGGGCAGGGTGTCGGCGATGTTCCCGTTGGTGCAGTCGCTCACCGAGCAGGTGTACCGCAGGGTGTAGGTGACGTTCTCGCCGGGCGCCACGACGGCCTTGTCGACCGTCTTGGTGAAGGTGACGGCGGCTTCGGCCGGTGGGGCGGTGAGGGTGCCGGTGAGCAGTGTGCCCGCGAAGAGGCCGAAGGCGGTGGCCAGTCGGGCGGCTCTGGACAGGCGTGGGCATCGTGGTCGGGGCGTCCGCATAGGCGGAATCTCATCGTCCGATGAAATGCCCGAGGCTACGGCGCGAGAGGAAAGGACCCGGTTTCACCCGATCGGGCCAGTACGATCCGGCGCACCACCGGACGGCCGCCGGTCGGAACGGGGCTCGCCGGAGGCCCGTCAGGCCGGCGCCGGGGCCGTCGAGGAGCGCCGCACCAGCGAGGTGGCCAGCGGCGCGACCGGCTCCACCGGCTCGCCGCGCAGCAGTCCGGCGAGCGCGGCCGCCCCCGCCCGGCCCAGGTCCTCACCGGGCAGGTCGACGGTGGTCAGCGGCGGGGCGAGCAGTCCGGCGACGGCGATGTTGTCCATGCCGACCACCGAGAGGTCCTCCGGCACCCGCAACCCCCGCTCGGCGGCGGCCTGGTAGACCCCGGAGGCGACCACGTCGTCGTCGCAGATCACCGCGCGTGGACGGTCCGCCCGTTCCAGCAGCTCCCCCGCCACCGTCCGCGCGGCCGCGTACCCCTCGTTCAGGCTCACGCCCAACTCCACGACCTCCAGGCCGAGTTCGCGGACGGCCTGCTCGAAGGCGGCCTGCCGGACCCGGAAGGTGTACGCGGCGTGGGTGGAGCGCAGGTGCCCGATCCGGCGGTGCCCGAGGGCCGCCAGGTGCTCGACGGCCGCCCGCATCCCGCCGCCCACGTCGAGCTCGACGGTCGGGCGGGCCCGGTCGGTGCCGGGGTCGGCGTCCAGGAAGACGGCGGGGGTGTCCGGCGGCAGCTCGCCCAGCTGGCTGTCGTCCGGGGAGCAGATCAGCAGGCCGTCGAAGCGGCCCGCGGTGGCGGCCTCGGCGAGGGTGGCGCTGCCCCAGCCGGAGCTGACCACGACCGCCAGCCCGTGCCGGCCGGCCTCGTGGTGGACGCCCTCCAGCACCCGGCCGAAGAACGGGCCCTGGAGGTTCGGCACGGCCAGCATGATCATTCCGCTCCGGCCCAGCCGCAGTTGCCGGCCGGCCGCCTGCGGGCGGTAGCCGAGGCTGCGGGCGGCCTCGCGGACCCGCTCCCTGGTCGCCTCGGAGACCCGGCGGCCGGCCTCGGCGCCGGAGAACACCAGCGAGACGGTGGCCTGGGAGACCCCGGCGAGCCGGGCCACGTCCCGCCCGGTGGGTCGGCGCACGGGGGCCGGCCACGTCCCGGCGGGGCGCTCGGCTCCGGCTCCGGCCTCGACTCCGGCCTCGACTCCGGCCTCGGATTCGACGCCCGGCTGCGGGTGCGGATCAGCGGGCACAGCGGGCACAGCGGGCTCGGCGGGCACCGCGGGTCGCGCCCGGGATCAGTTCTGCCGGGAGGCGGCCGCGCGGGCGGCGTCGTCCACGGCGTCCTCCTCGGCGTTCTGAACGGCGATCCGCTCGGCGGTGCGGTTGCGCATCCCGGCGACCTTGGAGTTGATCTGGGAGGACATCTCGTCGCGCTGCCTGCTCAGCAGCACGTAGCTGAGCGGCGCGGAGGCGATCGCGGCCAGCAGGACCAGGAAGATCACCCCGGCCTCACCGCTCACCGGGATGATCCCGAAGTGCCCGAGCAGCAGGGCCACCAGCAGGCAGCCGAGGAAGATGCTGGCCCGCATGGAGGTGTAGCGGAGCGTGGCGTGCGACTTCTGCGGGCCGTTGCTGCTCACTGGGACACATCCTTCTGGTCGAGCCGGGGCGGGTCTTCCAGTCAAGCATGCCTGACACCCGGCGCGGGCCAGGGGGCTCCGGTCACCTCCCCGGGGCGGATCAGCGCAGGTCGAGCCACATGGTGATGTCGTCCCGGTCGTCCCCGGGGGCGACCCGGATCGCGGCCGGCACCCGGCCGACCTCCCGGTAGCCGCAGCGCTCGTAGAAGCCCTCCAGGCCCAGGCCGCCGCGCGCGGTGAGCCGCAGCGACTCCAGGCCCCAGCCGCGGGCCACCCGCTCGGCCTCGGCGAGCAGTTCGGCGCCGTAGCCGAGGCCCTGGACGTCGGGGTGCACCATGACCCGCTTGAGCAGCCGCCAGTGCTCCATCGGCTCGAAGCGCATCGACGCGAAGAACAGCACCCCGACCAGTCGGCCGGTCGCGCGCTCGTGCGCGACCAGCAGCCGGTCGGGGCCGTCCGGGGCGAGCCCGGCGAACTGCGCGTCGGCGGTGTCCCAGACCTCGTCCTCGGTGACCGGGGCCACGAAGCCGACCGCGCCGCCGGCGTTGGTCACGTCCGTCCACAGCCGCACCACGGCGGTGCGCAGGTCGGGGTCGGGCTTCGGGTCGAGGGTGAAGTCGAGCCGGGAGGTGAGCGCCATGAAGCGGAGCCTAGCCCTCCGCCAGGACGCCCCCTGACAGGAATCAGCCTCCGGAACCTCAGGAGTCTCCGGAACCTCAGGAGCCTCCGGACCCTCGGGAGCCTCCGGACCCTCAGGACAGGGCGGGCACCGCCCGGTCCGTCGGCCGTCCGGTGCGCAGCGCCAGGCAGAGCCCGACCGCGACCGCGCACAGCGCGCCGGCGCCGTACCAGGTGAGGTCGTAGTTCCCGAGCGCGTCGCGGGCCAGACCGGCCAGCCCGGCGACGACGGCGGCGCCGATCTGGTGGGCGGCGAGCACCCAGCCGAAGACGATCGGGGCGTCGTCGCCGAAGTGCCGGCGGCACAGGGCGACGGTCGGCGGCACGGTGGCCACCCAGTCCAGGCCGTAGAAGACCACGAAGGCGAGGATCGGCGGCTGCAGCGAGCCGGCCAGCAGCTGGGGCAGCAGGAGCAGGGAGAGGCCGCGCAGCCCGTAGTAGACGGTGAGCAGCAGCCGGGAGTCGACCCGGTCGGTGAGCCAGCCGCTGAACACGGTGCCGACCACGTCGAACAGACCGATCAGGGCGAGCAGGCTCGCGGCGGTGGTGACGGGCATGCCGTGGTCGTGCGCGGCCGGGATGAAGTGGGTGCCGACCAGGCCTGCGGTGGTGGCGCCGCAGATCGCGAAGGAGCTCGCCAGCAGCCAGAACGGCCGGGTGCGGGCGGCGTCGCGCAGCACCCGCAGGGTGCGGGCCAGGGCGCGGCCGTCCCGGGCCGGCTCGGGCGGGGCCTCGGTGGCGCCGTACGGGAGCAGGCCGAGGTCGGCGGGGCGTTCGCGCATCAGCAGCAGGACGGGCACGGCGACGGCGCTGGCGGCGAGCGAGACCACGACCACGGCCGAGCGCCAGCCGTGCTGTTCGACCAGCCAGGCGCCGACCGGCAGGAAGACCAGGTTCCCGGCGGCGCCGGCGGCGGTGAGCACCCCGGTGACCAGGCCCTGGCGGGCCTGGAACCAACGGCCGGTGATGGTGGTGGCGAAGGCGCCGGCCATCGAGCCGCTGCCGAGGCCGACCAGCACGCCCCAGCAGAGGATGAGCTGCCAGGGCTGGCGCATCAACAGGGTGAGGCCGGCGCCGACCGAGATGGTGAGCAGCGCGCAGACCACCACCAGGCGCACGCCGAAGCGGTCCATCAGGGCGGCGGCGAAGGGGGCGGTGAGGCCGTAGAGGGTGAGGTTGACGGAGGTGGCGCCGGAGATCGTCCCGAGCGACCAGCCGAACTCGTTGTGCAGGGCGTCCATCATCAGGCTGGGCGTGGAGCGGAAGCCGGCCGAGCCGAGCAGGACGACCAGGGCGACGGCGGCCACCACCCAGGCGTAGTGCACCCGGGGGCGCCGGCCGGGGCCGGGTATCGAGGCGGTGGGGGGCGTGGAGGCGGCGAGGGCACTGCGTTCGGTCACGTGGACGAGTCTCCCGAGCGGGAGCCGCCCGGGCGAGTGGCCGGAATGACAGCTTTCGCAAGGATCGGGCCACGCCCGGCGCGTACCCTGGCCCGGACCCGCCCGCTGGGGGACGGCCCGGAGAGGAACGGCATGGCGCACCTGGTCGCGGTACTCGCCCTGGAGGGCGTGATCGCCTTCGAACTCGGCATCCCCGCACGGATCTTCGGCAACGCCAGGGACGACGTCGGCCGCCCGCTCTACCGGGTGGCCACCTGCACCCTGGACGGCGGGCCGGTCGCCACCAGCGCCGACTTCCGGATCGCCGTCGACCACGGGCCCGAACTGCTGGAGCGGGCCGACACGGTGGTGGTCCCGGCCTCCCACGACGCCACCCCGGACGGCGTGGACGCCGCCTTCACCCCCGAACTGGCCGCCGCGCTGCGGCGGATCCGGCCCGGCGCCCGGCTGATGTCGATCTGCACCGGCTCCTTCCTGCTGGCCTCGGCCGGACTGCTGGACGGCCGCCCGGCCACCACCCACTGGCGCTACACCGAGCGCTTCGCCCGGGCGTTCCCCAAGGTCCTGCTGGACCCGGACGTGCTCTACACCGACGACGGCGACGTCCTCACCTCCGGCGGGGTGGCCGCCGGGGTGGACCTGTGCCTGCACGTGGTGCGCCGCGACCACGGCAGCGCGGTGGCCAACGCGGTGGCCCGCAACTGCCTGGTGCCGCCGTGGCGCGACGGTGGCCAGAAGCAGTACGTGGAGGCGCCGAGCCCGGTGGACGCCGGCGGCTCCGGCACCGCCGCCGTACGGGCCTGGGCGCTGGAGCACCTGGACGGGCCGCTGCCGCTGCGCCGGCTCGCCGACCGGGCGGGGATGAGCGTGCGGACGTTCACCCGGCGCTTCCGCGAGGAGACCGGCGCCAGCCCCGGCCGGTGGATCACCACCCAGCGCACCGAGCGGGCCCGGCAGTTGCTGGAGCGCACCGACCTGAGCATCGACCAGGTCGCCCGGGAGTCCGGTTTCGGCACCGCCGCCTCGCTGCGGCTGCAGCTGCGCGACCGGCTGGACGTGGCGCCGTCCACCTACCGGCGCACCTTCCGGGCCACCCCGGCCCCGGCCGGACCGCCCGGCCCGGGCCCGCGTCCGGGGCGAGGCTGAGCGAAGTCCGCGCCCGCGTCCGGGGCGAGGCAGCGTGCGGTCCGGGACCGGGCCGCCGC
>NZ_MECK01000144.1 GCF_014596465.1 Streptomyces sp. CBMA123
CTGAGCGCCGGCGCCCGGACTGCGCGGCGGGACGGCTCCGGCGCGGCGGCGCGGAAGGCTAACAGGCGCGGAAGGTTAACACCCGGCCGAGCGCGGGTTACCGAGGGGGAAGGTGCACGGACGGACGGCGGCCTGGCAGACTCGTCCCGTCACCACTGCGGTCGACAATGTCGACCGCCTGTCAGCGCGGAGGTACCCATGCCCGGCCCGATCCAGTCGCTCTCCCGGGCCGCCGCGATCATGCGCCTGCTGGCCGGCGGTGAGCGCCGGCTGGGACTGTCCGAGGTCGCGACGGCGCTGGACCTGGCCAAGGGCACCGCGCACGGCATCCTGCGCACGCTGCAGCAGGAGGGCTTCGTCGAGCAGGATCCGGAGAGCGGCAAGTACCAGCTGGGCGCCGAGCTGCTGCGGCTGGGGCAGAGCTACCTGGACGTGCACGAGCTGCGGGCGCGGGCCCTGGTGTGGGCGGACGACCTGGCCCGGGCGGCCGGCGAGACCGTGTACCTGGGGGTGCTGCACCAGCAGGGCGTGCTGATCGTGCACCACGTGTTCCGGCCCGACGACACCCGGCAGGTGCTGGAGGTGGGCTCGATGCAGCCGCTGCACAGCACCGCGATCGGCAAGGTGCTGGTGGCCTACGACCCGGTCGCGCGCGGGGAGTTGGGCGATGGGCCGTACGAGTCGTACACCGTGCGGACGTTGACCGAGGCGAACGACCTGGACGCCGAGTGCGCGCTGATCCGCGAGCGCGGCTGGGCGGACTCGATCGAGGAGACCTGGGAGGGCGTGGCGTCGATCGCCGCGCTGATCCAGGACCGGCGGCGCAACCCGGTGGGCGCGGTGTGCGTCAACGGGCCGGTGGAGCGGGTCTGCGAGGACGGCTTCGTGAAGCCCTCGCTGGTGGCCTCGGTGCGCAGCGCGGCGCGGGCGATCTCCCGCGATCTGGGTGCCGGGCGGTTCTGACCGCAGCGGTCGATTCGTCACGCTGAGGCGCGGACGGGCGGTGAGCCTGTCCGCGCCTTGGCGTTTTGTCCCGATTCGGGGCACTCCGCTGGGTAACTTCGGGGGACCCACCGAGGGAAGGGTCACAGCTGCGTAACCCCGCCTTGACGCGGGGCCGACCTGGGGAGGAAGCTTCCGCATGACGGTCGACATTGTCGAACGATGGCCGGGAAGATCACTCCCACAGCGCGCTCACCCGCACCGGGATCGACCGGCCGCCTGCCCCCACCCGCACTTCGGGCCATGACAAGGGAGTCTTTGTGTCCGCGTTCTCCAACGGCGACGTCTTCGTCGGCGAAACCCTCGGCACCGCCGCCCTGATACTCCTCGGCGGTGGCGTCTGCGCCGCCGTGACCCTCAGGAAGTCGAAGGCCTTCAACGCCGGCTGGCTGGCGATCACCTTCGGCTGGGGCTTCGCGGTCCTCGTCGCCGCCTACATGACCGGCGAGAAGTCCGGCGCCCAGCTCAACCCGGCCGTCACCATCGCGCTCGCGGTCAAGAGCGGCGACTGGAGCCAGGTGCCGCTCTACATCGGCTCCCAGATGCTCGGCGCGATCATCGGCGCCGTGCTGGTCTGGCTCACCTACCTCGGACAGTTCCAGGCCAACAAGGAGCCCACCCTCGGCATCTTCTCGACCGGGCCCGAGATCCGGAACCCGGTCCAGAACGTGATGACCGAGGTCATCGGCACCTTCGTGCTCTGCATGGCGATCCTCACCCTCAGCCCGAAGCTCGGTGCCGGCGGCACCGCGGTCGTAGCGATCGTCGTGGTCAGCCTCGGCCTCTCGCTCGGCGGCCCGACCGGCTACGCCATCAACCCGGCCCGTGACCTCGGCCCGCGCATCGTGCACTCGCTGCTGCCGATCCCGAACAAGGGCGGCTCCGACTGGTCCTACGCCTGGGTCCCGGTCGTCGGCCCGATCCTGGGCGGCCTCGCGGCCGGCGGCGTGTACAACGCCCTGTTCTAAAGGCCCGGTTGAAAACAGCCGAGCACGGGGACTGACCGGACGTACGGCCACCGAACGTCCGTGTCAGGCCCACCCACCCCGTAACCCCCCGAACTTGAGCCGAGGACCCTCCACATGACCTCCACTGGCAACTACATCGCCGCGATCGACCAGGGCACCACCTCCAGCCGCTGCATCATCTTCGGCGCCGACGGCCGGATCGTCTCCGTCGACCAGCAGGAGCATCGGCAGATCTTCCCCCAGCCCGGCTACGTCGAGCACGACGCCGCCGAGATCTGGACCCGGGTGCAGTCGGTCGTCCGCGGTGCGCTGGAGAAGGCCGGGCTGACCAAGGACGACATCCGCGCGATCGGCATCACCAACCAGCGCGAGACCACCGTCCTGTGGGACAAGAACACCGGTGAGCCGGTGCACAACGCACTGGTGTGGCAGGACACCCGCACCGAGGGGCTCTGCCGCGAGCTGGGCCGCAACGTGGGCCAGGACCGCTTCCGCCGCGAGACCGGCCTCCCGCTGGCCAGCTACTTCGCCGGCCCGAAGATCCGCTGGCTGCTGGACAACGTCGAGGGCCTGCGCGAGCGCGCCGAGGCCGGCGACATCCTGTTCGGCACCATGGACACCTGGGTGATCTGGAACCTCACCGGTGGTGTCGACGGCGGCAAGCACGTCACCGACGTGACCAACGCCAGCCGCACCATGCTGATGAACCTCAAGTCGCTCGCCTGGGACGAGAGCATCGCCGAGTCGATGGGCGTGCCGATGGCCGTCCTGCCGGAGATCCGCTCCTCCGCCGAGGTGTACGGCGAGGCCGTCGGCGACCTGGCCGGCGTCCCGGTCGCCTCCGCGCTCGGCGACCAGCAGGCCGCGCTGTTCGGCCAGACCTGCTTCAACGAGGGCGAGGCCAAGTCCACCTACGGCACCGGCACCTTCCTGCTGCTGAACACCGGCGAGAAGATCGTCAACTCGTACCACGGCCTGCTGACCACCGTCGGCTACCGGATCGGCGACCAGGCCCCGGTGTACGCGCTGGAGGGCTCGATCGCCGTCACCGGCTCGCTCGTCCAGTGGCTGCGCGACCAGCTCGGCATCATCTCCACCGCCGCCGAGATCGAGACCCTCGCCAACACCGTCGAGGACAACGGCGGCGCCTACTTCGTCCCGGCCTTCTCCGGCCTGTTCGCCCCGTACTGGCGCTCCGACGCCCGCGGTGTGATCGCCGGTCTGACCCGGTACGTCACCAAGGGCCACCTGGCCCGGGCCGTCCTGGAGGCCACCGCCTGGCAGACCCGCGAGGTCGTCGACGCCATGCAGAAGGACTCCGGGGTCGAGCTCACCGCCCTCAAGGTCGACGGCGGCATGACCAGCAACAACCTGCTCATGCAGAACATCGCCGACGTCCTGAACGCCCCGGTCGAGCGCCCGTACGTGGCCGAGACCACCGCCCTCGGCGCGGCCTACGCGGCCGGACTCGCCGTCGGCTTCTGGAACGACCTCGACACCCTGCGGGCCAACTGGCACCGCGCCGCCGAGTGGACTCCCCGCATGGACGAGGACACCCGGGAGCGTGAGTACAAGAAGTGGCTCAAGGCCGTGGAGCGCACCATGGGCTGGGTGGAGGAGGAAGAGAACAACTGACCGACAAGCCGGTCGGGGCCCCGGGCCCCGACCGGCCGGTTCCGTTTACACCGGCCCGCCGCACCGGGCCGACCGGCCTCTCCCGCAGAGGCCGCACCGCACACGAGAGGAGTAACGGCGCCGCCCGACCAGCGCGCCGTACACAACCACCATGGCAACCATCCCGACCCTGGGCGCCGAGCGCACCGCCGGCCGCACCGCCTCCCGCGCCGAGACCCGTGAGCTGCTCGGCAAGGCCACCTACGACCTGCTGGTGATCGGGGGCGGCATCCTCGGCACGGCCGTCGCCTGGACCGCGTCCCAGGCCGGCCTGAAGGTCGCCATGGTCGACGCCGGTGACTTCGCCGGCGCCACCTCCAGCGCCTCCTCCAAGCTCGTCCACGGCGGTCTGCGCTACCTGCAGACCGGCGCGGTCAAGCTGGTCGCGGAGAACCACAAGGAGCGCCGCGCGCTCTCCACCGACGTGGCCCCGCACCTGGTCAACCCGCTGACCTTCTTCGTGCCGGTCTACAAGGGCGGCCCGCACGGCGCCGCCAAGCTCGGCGCGGGCGTGTTCCTGTACTCGGCGCTGTCCGCCTTCCGCGACGGCATGGGCCGGGTCTCCACCGCCGCGCACGCCGCCCAGCAGGTGCCCGCGCTGCGCACCGAGGGCCTGCGCTCGGTGGCCGTCTACGGCGACCACCAGATGAACGACTCGCGCGTCGCGGTGATGACCGTGCGCGCCGCCGTCGACGCCGGCGCCGTGGTGCTCAACCACGCCGAGGTCACCGGCCTGCGCTTCACCGGCGGCCGGGTCACCGGCGCCGAGCTGCGCGACCGCCTGGACGGCACCGAGTTCGGCGTCGACGCCCGCCTGGTGCTCAACGCCACCGGCCCGTGGGTCGACCACCTGCGCAAGATGGAGGACGCCGGCGCCGCGCCGTCGATCCGCCTCTCCAAGGGCGCCCACGTCGTGGTCAAGCGCCGCTCGCCGTGGCGCGCCGCGCTGACCATCCCGATCGACAAGTACCGCGTCTCCTTCGCCATCCCGTGGGAGGACCACGTCCTCCTCGGCACCACCGACGAGGAGTACACCGGCGACCCGAAGGACGTCCGGGCCACCGACGCGGACATCGACCAGATCATGGGCGAGGCCGCGCACGCGATCCGCGACGAGCACCTCGACCGCGACCTGGTCACCTACTCCTTCGCCGGCCTGCGCGTGCTGCCCGGCGGCCCGGGTGACACCGCCGCCGCCAAGCGCGAGACCGTCGTCACCGAGGGCCGCGGCGGCATGCTGTCGGTCTCCGGCGGGAAGTGGACCACCTACCGCCACATCGGCCGCACCGTGCTGGAGAAGCTGGCCCACGTGCCCGGCACCAGCCTCGGCGAGGACATGTCCCCGATCGCCCCGACCGTCCCGCTGCCGGGTGTCGGCGCGCCGAACGCGGTGGCCCACCGTCTGCTGATCGACCGGGAGCCGGGCTCGCGGATGGAGCCGCTGGTCGCCAAGCACCTGGCCAGCCACTACGGCACCCTCTCCTTCGAGATCGCCCGCATGATCGACGAGAACCCGGAGCTGGGCCGGCCGATCCACGAGGACGGTCCGGACGTCTGGGCGCAGGTCGCGTACGCGGCCGAGAACGAGTGGGCGTACACCGCCGACGACGTGCTGCGCCGCCGCACCACCATGACGGTGCGCGGGCTGGACACGCCGGAGATCCGGGACGAGGTCGAGGCCTTCCTCGCCAAGCGCGGGACCAAGTAGGCACTGCTGTACGGCGGGCGGGCGTTCGGGGTTTCCCCGGGCGCCCGCCCGCCGTTTCGCCGGATGACGGCGCCCGCCTCGATCTCGGCCTCGGCGAGGGCGCGGACGGTGGCGTAGCCGGGCGTCCGGTTCGCGATGTCGCGCAGGTCGAGCGAGGTGGCCGGCAGGTGGACGCGGGCGTCGGTCAGGCCGGGCAGTGCGGTGCCGCCCCGGGTGTCCAGGACCCGGACGCCCTCGGCGGCGGCGGCGGACGGGCGGTGCGGTGGCCGAGGAGCTGATGGCGGCGACGGCCGCGGTGCCGTCCGGGCCGCTCGGGGCCCGACCGGGACCGGTCCGGCCGCTTCAGGGGAACGCCGCGGGGCGGCACCCGTACGGTACGGGTGCCGCCCCTCTGTGGCGGTGTGTGCGAGGCGCGAGGCGCGCTAGATGAGCATGCTCAGCGGCAGGATCAGCGCTATCGCGACCACCGAGATGATCGTCTCCATCACCGACCAGGACTTCAGCGTCTGCCCGACGCTCATCCCGAAGTACTCCTTCACCAGCCAGAAGCCGGCGTCGTTGACGTGCGAGAGGAACAGCGAGCCGGCGCCGATCGCGAGCACCAGCAGGGCCGCGTGGGTCGAGGACATGCCGGCGGCGAGCGGGGAGACGATGCCGGCCGCGGTGATGGTGGCGACCGTCGCCGAGCCGGTGGCCAGGCGGATCAGCACCGCGATCAGCCAGCCCAGCAGCAGCGCGGAGATGTGCCACTTCGCGGACCAGTGGCTGACCATGTCGCCGACGCCCACGTCGATCAGGGTCTGCTTGAAGCCGCCGCCCGCGCCGACGATGAACACGATGCCGGCGATCGGGCCGAGCGCCTTGCCGACGGTGTCGGAGATCCGCGCCTTGTCGAAGCCGGCCGCCTTGCCGAGGGTCAGCATGCCGAGCAGGGTCGCGGCGAGCAGCGCGATCAGCGGGGAGCCGATGAAGTCGAACACCCGCTGGCCGACCGCCTTCGGGTCGTCGATCACGACGTCGGCCAGGGCCTTGCCGAGCATCAGCACGACCGGCAGCAGGATGGTCGCCATGACCGCGCCGAAGGACGGGGTGTGCTCGCGCTTGGCCGTCTCCTCGGGAGTGACGGCGGTCGGGACCTCCAGCGGGCCGACCCAGCGCTCGGCGACCCGGGCGAACAGCGGACCGGCGATGATCAGGGTCGGGACGGCGATCAGCAGGCCGAGCGCCAGGGTGATGCCGAGGTCGGCCTTCAGGGCGTCGATGGCGACCAGCGGGCCCGGGTGCGGGGGCACCAGGCCGTGCAGCACCGACAGGCCGGCCAGCGCCGGGATGCCGACCCGTATCAGCGGCACGTTGCCGCGGCGGGCGACCAGCAGCACGATCGGGATCAGCAGGACGACGCCGACCTCGAAGAACAGCGGCAGGCCGAGCACCGCGGCGATCAGCGCCATCGCCCACGGCAGCGCCTTGTTGCCGGTCCGGGACAGCACGGTGTCCGCGATGATGTTGGCGCCGCCGGAGTCCGCGAGCAGTTTGCCGAGCATCGCGCCCAGGCCGATCAGCAGGCCGACGCTGGCCACGGTGGAGCCGAAGCCCGTGGAGAAGCTGCTCAGCAGCTTGTCGAAGGGGGCGCCCGCGACGGCGGCCAGCAGGCCGGAGCCGAGCGTGAGGGCGAGGAACGGGTGCAGCTTCAGCTTGGTGATCAGCAGGACGATCACACCGATGCTGAGCAGCACCGCGATCAGCAGCTGGGAGTTGCTGCCGGTGTGCGGCAGGGCCGGTGGGGCGGCCGCCAGGAGGGTGGGGGAAAGGCTGCTCACGCGAGGTCTCCATTGACAGGCCGCAGCAGTGCCACGGCCTTCTCGACGAGTTCTTCGGGGGACGGGCCCACGTCCAGGACGGCGCCGTGCTCGTCCGCGCCCAGGGCCTCCAAGGTGGCGTACTGGGATCCGAGCAGCGACGTCGGCATGAAGTGGCCGGAGCGGTGGGACAGCCGGTCCTCGACCAGCTGGTGACCGCCGCTGAGGTGCAGGAAGAAGGCGTCCGGGGCGTCCGCGCGCAGGATGTCGCGGTAGCCGTGCTTCAGCGCCGAGCAGGTGACCACGCCGCCGGTGCCGGCCTCGGTGCGCTCCCTGAGCCAGGCGCCGATGGCGCGCAGCCAGGGTTCACGGTCCTGGTCGTCCAGCGGGATGCCGGCGGACATCTTGGCGATGTTGGCCGGCGGGTGGAACTCGTCCGCCTCGGCGAAGGGGAGATCGAGGCGGTCGGCCAGGAGGCGGGCCAGCGTGGTCTTGCCGACACCGGAGACGCCCATCACCACGACGGTGCGGGGGGCGTCCGAGAGGGATCGGTTCTCGACGTTGAGAGCCATGGGTGGTGCTCCTTCGTTGCAGGCCGCCACTATCGCTTCAAAGATATGACGTATTCAAGTAGCAGAAACCAAATCGTCATACTTTTGCCGTGTGGGCTCGATCGCAGTGCATCCGGTGGCGGCGGAGGCGGCCGGGAGACCTCGGCCCGGGGCGTCTAGGCTGGGCGGATGGAGATCCAGGGGCTGCCCGGTCGGGTACTTGACGAGCTCGGGCCGGCGATCGCGTCCGGGGAGATCCCCGAGGGCGCGGTGCTGCGCGGGGAGGACCTGGAGGAGCGGTTCGGGGTGTCCCGGACGGTCATCCGGGAGGCGGTGCGCGTCCTGGAGGGGATGCGCCTGGTGGCGTCCCGACGGCGGGTCGGGATCACCGTCCAGCCGAAGACGCTCTGGGACGTCTTCGACCCGATGGTGATCCGCTGGCGCCTGGCCGGCGCCGACCGGCCCGCCCAGCTGCGCTCGCTCGGCTCGCTGCGGATGGCCGTCGAACCGGCCGCCGCCGCACTCGCCGCGACCCACGCGACCGACGACGACCGGCGCGAACTCAGCTCGCTGGCCGTGGAGTTGACGGTCTCGGCGCGGGAGGCCGACCTCGCCACCTTCCTCGGGCACGACATCGCCTTCCACGCCCTGGTGCTGCGCGCCTCCGGGAACGAGATGTTCGCCCACCTCGGGGACACCGTGGGAGCGGTGCTCACCGGACGGACCGAGTACCATCTGATGCCCCATCAGCCGGAACCGTACGCGATCCGGCTGCACCGGGAGGTCGCCGACGCGATCTGCGCGGGCGACGCCGTGCACGCCGAGCAGGCGATGCGGACGATCGTCACGGGCGCCCTGGAGGAGCTCAACCAGCAGCTGGGGTGAGCCCGCGGCGCCGCCTGCCCGGATGACACGATTTGGCGGCAGTTCGGTGGATTCGGACGCATGGTCCGGGTTCGACCGGGGCAGAGTGAGCAACGGGGGGCGCGTTTCGCGTGCGCCCGTTCCTCGTCCGCCACCGGATTCGCGCCTGGGGGTCGCCCGATGTCCGTGCCACGCCGCCGTCGCCGCCTGCCCGACGAGGTGCGCTCCGCGGCCGTCCGGGCGGTGCTCTGCCTGGCCTTCACCCTGGTGGGCGTGGTGGTCGCGACGCTGGCCTCGTACGCGGGGAGTTGGCTGATGACGCCCGCGCTGATGGCGATGGGGCTCGGGGTGTTCGGCACCATGTGGTGCCTGCTGGAGATCCTGATCTCCCGCCAGGTCGCCGCCCAGCGGATGCGCGGGCCGAACTCCGCCTCCCCGATGGCGGGCAGCCGGGCCGCCCCCGAGCCGCTGGCCGCCCGGCCGTTCCCCCGGACCGGCGGGGCCGCGCAGCAACACCCGCAGCAACACCCGCGGCAACACCCGCAACAGCCGCCGCACCAGCGCCGGTTGGCCGACCGCTAGGACGGGCCTGACACGCCTCAGGGCACCACCCGGTAGTGGGTGGTGAGCCGGGCCTCGTCGTCCAGGACGTGGAAGGCGAGCATCGGCGGATGGTCGAAGGTGATGCCGCGCCCGCCCTCGCAGGGCAGCGTGACCGTGGAGACCACGCCGGGCGCGACCAGCACCGGCAGGCCGGCGAAGGTGGTCGCGGCGGCGGTGTGGGAGTGGCCGCAGAGCAGTGCGGCCACCCGGGGGTGGCGGCGCAGCACCTGCGCCAGGCGGGCCTCGCCGAACTGGCGGATCCGGTCGACGCTCGGGACGTGCAGTTCGACCGGCGGGTGGTGGAAGGCCACCAGGGCGGGCAACTCCTGCCGGCCGGACGAGAGTTGGCCATCCAGCCAGTCGAGGGTGGCGTCCGCCAGCAGACCGTCGTGCTGCTCGGGTATCGAGGAGTCGAGCATCAGCACGTCGGCGCCGGGCAGCCGGTGCGACCGGTTGACCGGATCCGTCGACGGCTGCTCGCCGAGCAGCACCTGCCGGTAGGGCGCCCGGATGTCGTGGTTGCCGGGGCAGGTGAGCACCGGGTGCCGCGAGTTCAGCACCTCGGCGACCTGCTCGTACTCCTCGGGCAGGCCGTGGTCGGCGAGGTCGCCGGTGACCAGCACCGCGTCCAGCGGGCCGGGCAGGGCGTCGAGGTACGCCATCACCTGCTCGGCCCGCCGCCGGGCCCGCTTGCCGGCGTCCCGGCGGTGGACCTGGCCGAGGTGGATGTCACTGAGGTGCGCGATCGTCAGCATGGCGATCACGCTAGCCAGTTCACGGCTGGGCGGGAACCTCCGCGGGGCGCTTGAACATCCGGGTGGCGGTGATCTCGCCGTGGATGGTCGGGCCGTCCGGGTCCTGCGGGGCGGGCAGGCCGGGGCGCAGGTGCTCCTCCACCGAGATGTACTTGAGGCCGGCTCGCAGGTCGGCGTCGTTGCGCAGCCGGATCACCAGCGGGAACTCGGCGAGCGCGGTGGTGTCGAACAGGCCGGTGGTGTAGATCAGCTGGACGCCGAGCGCGTCCGCCACCGCACGCTGGAGCTCCAGCAGGTAGGTGGCGTTGGCGCGGCCGATCGGGTTGTCGAGGAACAGCGTGCCGGCGTGCCGCAGTTGGGACTGGCCGCGGTCGTTGGCGCGCAGCGCGGCCATCGTGCAGTAGAGCGCGATGGCGGCGGTGAGCAGCTGGCCGCCGGAGAAGACGTCGGACATCTGGCCGACGCTCACCCGCTCGGCGCGCAGCACCGCGTCGGGCTTGAGGATCTCCACGCTGACGCCCTTGGGGCCGATCGCGGCGGCGACGCCGCGCAGCAGCAGTGACATGCCGTCCCGGCGCAGGTCGCTGTTCTTCCTGACGGCGGCGCGGGTGGCCTCGTCGATGACCTCGCCGAGGCGTTCGACCAGGGTGGCGTGGTCCGGGTCCTCGAAGCGGATCCGCAGGAACTCCTGGCCGGACCACTCCCCGAGGCCCTCGGGCAGCCGGGACAGCCGCTGGGCGGCGCGCAGGGTGGTGAGCGAGGACTCGACCAGTCCGCGCAGCCGGTCCACGATCGAGCCGCGGTTCTTCTCCAGCTGGGTCAGCTCGTCGGTGAGCACCCGCAGCCGGGGGGCGAAGGCGGCGGCCCAGGCGGCGGCGTGCTCGGGCAGCGCGGAGGCGGGCAGTTCGCGGATCTGCTGGCGGGCGGGGGTGCGGACGGCCTCGTAGCGGGCGGCGTTGGCGTGCCGGACCAGCGCGTCGGAGGCGTCGCGGACGGCGAGTTCGGCGGAGGACAGCTCGCCGGCGGCCGTGCGCAGGGCGCGGCGGGCGTCGGTGGAGGCGTTGCGGGCCTCGGGCAGCGAGCCGAGGTAGGGCTCGACCGGCTGGGCGTCGTCCTCCAGCTCCCGCAGGCCGTCGCGGAGCTGGCCGGCGAGTTCGTCGAAGTCGGCGGCGGCGGACTGGGCGGTGTCGAAGGTGCGCTGGAGGTCGGCGTGCGCGGTGCGGGCGGCGTCCACGGCCTCACGGCACTCGGCGAGCCGGCTGGTGGCGGTGCGCAGCAGGGTCTGGGCGTGCTCGGGGTCGGTGGGGACGAGCTCCTCGGGCAGCTCGGTGTGCGCCTCGCCGTCGGCGGGGGCGGAGCGTTCGGCCTCGCCGCGCAGCCGGCCGAGCTGTTCGCTGGCGGCGGCCGAGCGGGCCTCGATGGTGGCGACCAGTTCCTCGGCGCGGGCGGCGGCGGCC
>NZ_MECK01000145.1 GCF_014596465.1 Streptomyces sp. CBMA123
GGGTTCGCGGGCGAGCGGTTCGCAGGCCCACCGGGCCAGTTCCTCGCCGTAGCCGGCCGCGAGCAGTTCGGCGCGGGCCTGTTCGGCGGCGAGCCGGTGGTCGAGCCGGCCGTGGTCGGGCAGCAGCAGGGTGCGGGCGAGGGTGCCGACCGCGAAGAGGTCCTTGGCGGTGGTGGGGAAGCCGCCGACCTGCTCGGCCTCCGGCGGTACGTGCCCGGGGGTGAACACCGCGACGGTCAGGGTGTGGTCGAGCGGGGCGAGGAAGGTCAGGTCGATCAGTTTGACCAGGCCCTGGGCGTCCACCAGCACGTTGGCGGGGGAGATGTCGCGGTGCACCCAGCGCTTGCGGTGCAGCTCGTCGACGATCCGGCAGAGCCGGGCCAGCACTTCGGCCATCGCGGCCGGCCCGCCGCGCTGGCCGCGGGCCCAGGTGTGCAGCGGTACGCCCTCGACCCAGGGCGAGATCTGGTAGCCGAGCAGCCCGCCGGAGGGCGCCGCACCGGGCCGGTGCGGGGAGGGGCCGAGCAGGAAGCTGGGCACCACCAGGTCGGTGATGCCGAGCCGGTGGGCGTTGTGCGAGACGTCGTCCCAGCGGCCGAGCCAGCGCCGCACCTCGGACGGGTCCCGCTCCAGCATGATCTTGGCGGCGACGAGTTCCTTGATCCCGTTGTGTCCGGTGCGCACGGCCCGCCACACCTCGGCCTCGCCGCCCCGGTGATGGAACTCCAGGAGTTCGTACTGTTCGGGGTCGAACTCGGGCCCGAAGCGGAGCCCGGGCACCCAACGAGACTCGGACACTCGACCCCCGACGCTTCTGACCGCTGCTGATGCGCAGCCAGGATAGTCCGGGTTCCTGTTCGGCCGCCCGGGGGAGGGCCTATTCTGTTGGGCGCCCGGGCAACATCACGAAACGACGTCAACTCATGATCGTACGGGGCTTGTTGATCATGGAGTGGACGGCTGTCGAACAACAGGGGGACGGTGCATGCTGCTGATCGCGGTGCTGCTGATCGTGGTGGCACTGGCCGGAGGGGCCGCCGTCGCACTCGCACGCCGACGAACGACCCTGGACGCCAACGGAGTTGCCAAGGCCCTCGGCGCCGCCGCCGAACGGCTCGCGGCCGGCAAGGCCCCCCAGGCCCGCCGCCGCTACGCCCGGCTGGCCCGCCAACTCGCCACCGGGCCACCGGAACTGCGCACCCAGCGCGGCCTCGCCCTGCTCGGCCAGGCCGAGGCCACCATCCCCACCGGCGACCAGCAGGCCACCCTCGCCCTGTACCGCGAGGCCTTTCCGCTGCTCACCGACCCGGCCCGGCAACTGCCCCGGTGGAGCCTGCGCCGCCTCGCCGAGGAACGCCTCCAGGCCCCGGACGGCGACCTCGGACCGCTGCTCGCCCTCCTCCAGGCCACCGCCGGCGGCGCCGAACCCGGCGAGGAGGCCGAGGCCGCCGCCCGCACCCGGCAGTGGCTGCAACAGCTGTGCCGCGACGGCAGCCCCGAACAGCGCGACCACGCCACCGCCGGCGCCCTCGCCGCCCTGCCCGGCCAGGACTGGCCGGTGCTCGCCCGGGCCGCCCTGCTGCGCGCCACCGACCGCGCCGAGGAGAGCGAACAGCTGCTCGCCGCCGCGGCCCCCGGCGGCAGCGGCGAACTCTGGTTCCGCTGGGGCGCCCAGCTGTTCACCCTGCACCGGGACGAACCCGCCGTCGCCGCCTTCGACGAAGCGCTGCGCCGCGGCCCCGGCGACCCCGGCCTCTGGGGCCGCGGCCCGGCGCTGCGCACCGACACCCTGCTCTTCCGCGGCCTCGCCCGGCAGCGGCTCGGCGCCACCGACGCCGCCTGGGCCGACCTCGCGGCCGCCGCCACCGAGACCCCCGGCGACCCGCGCCCGCGCTA
>NZ_MECK01000146.1 GCF_014596465.1 Streptomyces sp. CBMA123
AGATGAGCACTCCCACCTCCTTGAGAGGGTAAGGCTCCCAGTAGACGACTGGGTTGATAGGCCGGATATGGAAGCCCTGTGAGGGGTGGAGTTGACCGGTACTAATAGGCCGAGGGCTTGTCCTCAGTTGCTCGCGTCCACTGTGTTGTTCTGAAACAACGACCGCCCTGCCGGCGGGTCGACAGTTTCATAGTGTTTCGGTGGTCATAGCGTGAGGGAAACGCCCGGTTACATTCCGAACCCGGAAGCTAAGCCTCACAGCGCCGATGGTACTGCAGGGGGGACCCTGTGGGAGAGTAGGACGCCGCCGAACAATTCTTCAGAAAAGGCCCACCCGGGTTCCCGGGTGGGCCTTTTCGCGTTGTACCGGAAACCGGACGGAAGCCGGCGGAATTCGGTGGGCGGCTGCCGGGCGACCCCCGCCGAGTGGCTGGTCCTCCGTCAATATGCCGCTAAAACCGCCTGTTCAGTGCACTGATCAGTGGAATACCGCCGTTCACGCCGTAGTCTCGAAGGCGGGGGGAACAGGTGTCCGGGGGTGGCTCCCGGACGGAGCCGGATCAAGAATGGTGCTCATGGGACGAGGCAGGCTGCGCATCTACCTCGGGGCGGCCCCCGGGGTCGGCAAGACGTACGCCATGCTCGCCGAGGCACACCGGCGGCAGGAGCGTGGCACGGACGTCGTGGTGGCGTTCGTGGAGGACCACGGCCGGCGACGGACCGCGGACCTCGTCGCCGGGCTGGAGGTCGTGCTGCGGCAGCAGGTGGTGCACCGGGGTGCCCGGTTCTCCGAGATGGACCTGGACGCCGTCCTGGCGCGCCGCCCGCAGGTGGCGCTGGTGGACGAGCTGGCCCACACCAATGTGCCCGGCTGCCGCAACGAGAAGCGCTGGCAGGACGTCGAGGAACTGCTCGCGGCGGGGATCGACGTGATCTCCACCGTGAACGTCCAGCACCTGGAGTCGCTCGGGGACGCGGTCGAGGGCATCACCGGGGTGCGCCAGCGCGAGACCGTCCCGGACGAGGTGGTCCGCCGGGCGGACCAGATCGAGCTGGTGGACATGTCCCCGCAGGCGCTGCGGCGCCGGCTGGCGCACGGCAACGTCTACATGCCGGAGAAGATCGACGCCGCGCTCGCCAACTACTTCCGCCCGGGCAACCTGACCGCGCTGCGCGAACTGGCGCTGCTGTGGACCGCGGACCGGGTGGACGAGTACCTGCAGAAGTACCGCGCCGAACAGGGCATCGTCGGCACCTGGCAGGCCCGGGAGCGGATCGTGGTCGGCCTGACCGGCGGCCCGGAGGGGGCGACGCTGATCCGCCGGGCGGCCCGCATCGCGGCCCGCGTCTCCGGCGGCGAGCTGCTGGCCGTCCACATCTCCCGCTCGGACGGGCTCGCCGGCTCCGGCTCGCCGCAGACGCTGATCGAGCAGCGCGCCCTGGTGGAGAGCCTCGGCGGCTCCTTCCACAACGTCCTGGGCGACGACCCGGCCGAGGGGCTGCTGGAGTTCGCCCGCGGGGTGAACGCCACCCAGATCGTGCTGGGCACCAGCCGCCGGCCCGGCTGGCAGTACCTGTACGGGCCGGGCGTCGGCACCCTGGTCACCCAGAAGGCCGGGGACATCGACGTCCACATGGTCACCCACGAGCACGCCGGGCACGGGCGCCGCAGCAAGATACCCGTGCGGCGGATCACCGACCTGGGCCGGACCAGGACCATCGCCGGCTGGCTGATCGGGCTGGTCGGGCCGCCGGTGCTGGCGCTGGTGCTGACCACCATCGGCGGGCTGGGCCTGTCCACCGACATGCTGCTGTTCCTGTCGCTGACGGTGTGCGCGGCGCTGGTCGGCGGGCTGCTGCCGTCGATCGGATCGGCGCTGGTCGGCTCCTCGGTGCTGAACTTCTACTTCACCCCGCCGCTGCACACGTTCTCCATCAACGAGCCGCAGAACATCATGGCGGTGGCGATATTCACCGTCGTCGGCTGCTCGGTCGCCTCCGTGGTGGACCTGGCGGCCCGGCGCACCCACCAGGCGGCCCGCGCCCAGGCCGAGGCGCAGACGCTCAGCGCGCTGGCCGGCACGGTGCTGCGCGGCGCCCCGAACGGGGACGGGGTGCTGACCGCGCTGATGGAACAGGTCCGGGAGACCTTCGGCCAGGAGAGCGCCGCGCTGCTGGAACGCCCGGAGCCGACCGGCGGCTGGGTACCGGTCGCCACCGCCGGGCCGCACCCGCCGCAGCGGCCCGAGGAAGCCGACGTGGACGTCCCGGTCGGCGAGAGCCTGGCCCTGGTCCTGCGCGGCCGGGTGCTGCCCGGCACCGACCGGCGGCTGCTGGGGGCGTTCGCCGCCCAGGCCGCCGTGGTGCTGGAGCGCCGCCGGCTGGCCCGGGAGGCCGCCGCGGCCCGCCGGGAGGCCGAGGGCAACCGGATCCGCACCGCCCTGCTGGCCGCCGTCTCGCACGACCTGCGCACCCCGCTGGCGGGCATCAAGGCCTCGGTGACCTCGCTGCGCTCGGCCGACGTCGAGTGGGACCCGGAGGACGAGGCCGAGCTGCTGGCCGGGATCGAGGCCGGCGCCGACCGGCTCGACCACCTGATCAACAACCTCCTCGACATGAGCCGGCTGCAGACCGGCACCGTCACCCCGCTGATCCAGGAGACCGACCTGGACGAGGTGGTGCCGTACGCGCTCGGCGGGGTGCCGCCGGAGGCCGTCCGGCTGGAGGTGCCGGAGACGCTGCCGATGATCCGGGCCGACGGCGGGCTGCTGGAGCGCTCGCTGGCCAACCTCGTCGAGAACGCCGTCAAGTACAGCCCGGACGGCGTCAAGGTGCTGGTCAAGGCCGACGCCCTGCAGCCGCCGGGCGGGCCCGGCCGGGTCGAGCTGCGGATCGTGGACCGCGGCCCGGGCGTGCCCGAGGACGCCAAGGAGCGGATCTTCGCGCCGTTCCAGCGCTACGGGGACGCGCCGCGCGGCGCCGGGGTCGGCCTCGGGCTCGCGGTGGCGCGAGGGTTCGTCGAGGCGATGGACGGTACCGTCACCGCCGAGGACACCCCCGGCGGAGGCCTCACCATGGTCGTCACCCTGCTCGCCGCCGAACGGCCGCCCGAACCGGACGGGCCGGGCGGCGAGGGCCACGATCCGCTCTCGGAACTGATCACGTGAGTTCCGGCTGATCGCGGGAGGCCCGCCGGCCCGGGCCGCCGTCGCCCGGCGGCCCACGTCGTACGAACAGCCAAGACACAGTCCGTAAGATCCGACAGCCTGAAAGGCGGAGCCCGTAAATGACCCGGGTCCTCGTCGTGGACGACGAGCCGCAGATCGTCCGCGCACTGGTGATCAACCTCAAGGCCCGCAAGTACGAGGTGGACGCGGCCCATGACGGGGCGAGCGCGCTGGAACTGGCCGCCGCACGCCATCCGGACGTGGTCGTCCTCGACCTGGGCCTGCCCGACATGGACGGCGTCGAGGTGATCCGCGGCCTGCGCGGCTGGACCAGGGTGCCGATCATCGTGCTGTCGGCCCGGCACGCCTCCGACGAGAAGGTCGAGGCCCTGGACGCAGGCGCCGACGACTACGTGACCAAGCCCTTCGGCATGGACGAGCTGCTCGCCCGGATGCGCGCCGCCGTGCGCCGGGCCGAGCCGGTCGCCGGGGAGGACGACTCGCTGGTCGTCACCGAGAGCTTCACCGTCGACCTCGCCGCCAAGAAGGTCAACCGGGACGGCACCGACGTACGCCTCACGCCCACCGAATGGCACCTGCTGGAGGTCCTGGTCCGCAACGCCGGCCGGCTGGTCAGCCAGACCCAGCTGCTCCAGGAGGTGTGGGGCCCGGCCTACCGCACCGAGACCAACTACCTGCGGGTCTACCTCGCCCAGCTGCGTCGCAAGCTGGAGCGCGACCCTTCGCACCCGCGCCACTTCATCACCGAACCGGGGATGGGCTACCGCTTCGAGAGCTGAGCAGGGGTCCGAAGACCCGCTCGCACGGGCCCCGGCGACCGCGACGCCTGCCGCCGGGGCCCCGGAACCCGGTACCCTGCCGACATGAGTGGTGACAACAGCAGCGGCCGGCCGCAGGGGCGGTTGCGCCGCATGCTCAGCCGGCTGACCACCTCGGCCGAGGAACTGGACGCCGAGGACCTGCGCCAGGAGAGCGCCGCCGAGTCGGGCTGCACGCCGATCGCCGGCTGCGCCGACCGGCAGCTGGTCACCGTCGCGGGCACGCTGCGCACGGTGACGCTCCGCCCACGGGCCGGGGTGCCGGCCCTGGAGGCCGAGCTCTTCGACGGCACCGAGGCACTGGAGGTCGTCTGGCTGGGCCGCCGCTCGATCGCGGGCATAGAGCCGGGCCGCCGGCTCGTCGCCAGCGGCCGGATCAGTCACGCACGCGGGCGCCGCGTGCTGTTCAACCCCCGCTACGAACTGCGTCCGGTCGGACACGGGAGCGAATGAGCGTGAGCAATCACCCCGGCGGCGACGCCGCCGCCCGGATCGACCTGGACGCCACCGAGGTGGCGGCCTGGCAGGACGCCGCCGCCGCGGAGGCGGTGGACGGACTGGCCCGGTCGGTCGAGGGCACCGGGCCGGCCGCCGAGCGGCCCCTCGACCCGGCGGCCGCCGAAGCCGCCCGGCAGGCCGCCTCCAAGGAGGCCGCCGACACCGTCCTGCAGGCCTTCGGCGGCGTGCGCGGCATGATCGACATGACGCTGCCCGGCCTGGTCTTCATCGTCACCTACAACGTCACCCACCAGGTCAGCGCCGCCGCCTGGGCCGCGCTCGGCCTGAGCGCCCTGTTCGTGGTGGCCCGGCTGGTTCGGCGGGAGACCATCCAGCACGCCTTCAGCGGGGTGTTCGGCGTCGCCCTCGGCGCCTGGATCGCGATGAAGAGCGGCAAGGCCGAGGACTTCTACCTGCCCGGCCTGCTCTGGAGCGTCGGCTACTGCGTCGCCATGGCGGTCTCCGCCCTGGTGCGCTGGCCGATGATCGGGGTGATGCTCGGCCCGATCACCGGCGAGATGTTCACCTGGCGCAAGGAGAACCCGGGCCGCCTCGCCGCCTACACCAAGGCGACCTGGGCCTGGGTGGTGATCATGGGCCTCAAGCCGGTGATCCTCTTCCCGCTGTACTTCACCCACAACGTCAACCTGCTCGGCTGGCTGAAGGTGGCCCTCGGCATCCCGCCGCTGCTGCTGGCGATGTACGTCACCTGGCAGATCCTGCTGAAGGCGCCGCCGCCGATCAAGGCACCGCTGGACGACGAGGAGGACGAGCCGGCCAAGTAGCCGCTCCCCCCGATACGCGCCCGGTATGCGCCCGGTACGGCCGAGGGCCCGCACCCCCCTTTCTGTGGGGGTGCGGGCCCTCGGCCGTACCGGGCGTGCTGGTCCTACTGGGCGCCGGAGGTGGCCGACAGCAGCTGCTCCAGCTCCTCCTCGCGCTCCTGCGCCGCGACGAAGAGCAGCTCGTCGCCGCCCTCCAGGGTGTCGTCCTTGCTCGGCACCAGCACCCGGCCCTCGCGGATGATGCTCACCAGGGCGGTGTCCGGCGGCCAGGTGACGTCGCCGACCCGGGTGCCGACCAGCTCGGCCTCGCCGGCCAGGGTCAGCTCGACCAGGTTGGCGTTGCCCTGGCTGAAGCGCATCAGGCGGACCAGGTCGCCGACGCTGACCGCCTCCTCGACCAGGGCGGACATCAGACGCGGGGTGGACACGGCCACGTCCACGCCCCAGGACTCGTTGAAGAGCCACTCGTTCTTCGGGTTGTTCACCCGGGCGACCACCCGCGGCACCGCGTACTCGGTCTTGGCGAGCAGCGAGACGACCAGGTTGACCTTGTCGTCGCCAGTCGCGGCGATCACCACGTGGCAGCGCTGCAGCGCCGCCTCGTCCAGCGAGGTGATCTCACAGGCGTCGGCCAGCAGCCACTCCGCCATGGGCACCCGCTCCACCGAGATGGAGTTGGGGTTCTTGTCGATCAGCAGGACCTCGTGACCGTTCTCCAGCAGCTCGCCCGCGATCGAGCGGCCCACGGCACCGGCCCCGGCAATGGCGACCCGCATCAGTGACCCTCCTCCTTCGGCCCCTGCGCGAACGCGGCCTCGACCGCCGTCAGGTCGGTCCGGCGCAGCATCACGTGCACCAGGTCGCCCTCCTGCACCACCATCTGCGGCGAGGGGAGGACCCCCTCGCCGAGCCGGGTCACGAACGACACCCGGGCGCCGGAGGCCTCCTCCAGGCGGCTGATCCGCTGACCGACCCAGTTCGGGTGGTACGCGACCTCGGCCAGCTGCACGCTGCCGCTCGGGTCCTGCCACAGCGGCTCGGCGCCGCTCGGCAGCAGCCGGCGCAGCATCTGGTCGGCGGTCCAGCGGACCGTCGCCACGGTCGGGATGCCCAGGCGCTGGTACACCTCGGCGCGGCGCGGGTCGTAGATCCGGGCCGCGACGTTCTCGACGCCGAAGGTCTCCCGGGCGACCCGGGCCGCGATGATGTTGGAGTTGTCACCGCTGGAGACGGCGGCGAACGCCCCGGCCTCCTCGATGCCCGCCTCGCGCAGGGTGTCCTGGTCGAAGCCGACCCCGGTCACCCGGCGCCCGTTGAACCCGGCGCCCAGGCGACGGAACGCGGTCGGGTCCTGGTCGACCACGGCCACCGAGTGGCCCTGTTTCTCCAGGGCTCTCGCGAGGGCCGAGCCCACGCGGCCGCAGCCCATGATGACGATGTGCACCGGCGCTACCTCACCCGTCCCGAAGGGGCCTTGACCTGCGCAAACACCGTTCATCTCCCTTTCCCGCCCGGGTCTGCCGGGACGAGGGTTCTCGTGGGGCATCGGCCGGACTCCGCTCGACAACCAGAGTGTTGCCCACCGACTCGTATCCGACACGCTAGCCGGTCCACCGAACACAGTCGCGACGAAGGGGGGGATAAACGGCGCAAGCCCAGCCGGGAAACCCCTACGATTCCTTAACGTGCCTATGCCGACTGACCTTCCGAAACGCCTCCTGATCGGCCGCGCCCTGCGCAGCGACAAGCTCGGAGAGACCCTTCTTCCCAAGCGGATCGCGCTGCCGGTCTTCGCCTCGGACGCGCTCTCCTCGGTCGCGTACGCCCCCGAGGAGATCCTGCTCACGCTCTCCGTCGCGGGAGTCTCGGCGATCCACTTCTCCTGGCAGATCGGCGTCGTGGTGGCGATCGTGATGCTCGCCGTCGTCGCCTCCTACCGGCAGAACGTGCACGCCTACCCCAGCGGCGGCGGTGACTACGAGGTGGCGACCGTCAACCACGGTCCGGCCGCCGGGCTGGTGGTCGCCGCGGCCCTGATGGTCGACTACGTGCTGACCGTCGCCGTCTCCACCACCTCGGGCGTGGCCAACGTGGTCTCCGCCGTCCCGGCGCTGCGCGGCCACGAGACGATCGTCTCGGTGGTCGTGGTCGTGGTGCTGATGGGCATGAACCTGCGCGGAGTGCGCGAATCCGGCAGCGCCTTCGCCGTCCCCACCTACGCCTTCATGATCGGCGTGATCGGGATGGTCGGCTACGGAGTCCTCCGGCACTTCGTGCTCGGGCAGTCCATGCCCGCCGAGAGCTCCGGCTTCCACCTCGCCGCCACCCCCGGCAACGAATCGCTGTCCGGTTTCGCGATGGTGTTCCTGCTGCTGAAGTCCTTCTCCTCCGGCTGCGCCGCGCTCACCGGCGTGGAGGCGATCTCCAACGGCGTGCCCGCCTTCCGCAAGCCGAAGAGCAAGAACGCGGCCACCACGCTGCTGATGATGGCGAGCGTCGCCGTGGTGATGTTCATGGGCATCATCTGGCTGGCCCGGCTGACCGGCGTGCAGATGGCCGAGAACCCGGCCGAGCAGCTCGTCGGCTCCGGCTCCGGCTACCACCAGAAGACCGCGCTGGCCCAGATCAGCGAGGCCGTCTTCAGCAACTTCACGCCCGGCTTCTACTTCGTCGCCGCCGTCACCGGCCTGATCCTGGTGCTCGCCGCCAACACCGCCTTCAACGGCTTCCCGGTGCTCGGCTCGATCCTCGCCCAGGACCGCTACCTGCCCCGCCAGCTGCACACCCGCGGCGACCGGCTGGCCTTCTCCAACGGCATCATCCTGCTGGCGATCGCCGCCATCCTGCTGGTCATCGCCTTCGACGCGGACCCCAACCGGCTGATCCAGCTCTACATCGTCGGCGTCTTCGTCTCCTTCAACATGAGCCAGTCCGGCATGATCCGGCACTGGACCCGGCTGCTGCGCACCGAGACCGACCCGGCGAAGCGGCGCCACATGCAGCGCAGCCGGGCGATCAACGGCTTCGGCCTGGTGATGACCATGGCCGTGCTGATCGTCGTCCTGGTCACCAAGATCGGCCACGCCTGGATCGCGATAGCCGCGATGGTCGTGCTGTTCGTGATGATGAAGGGCATCCGCCGCCACTACGACCGGGTCTCCGCGGAGCTCACCGCCGCCGAGGAACCGGACGACGTGGTGCTGCCGACCCGGGTGCACGCCATCGTGCTGGTCTCCAAGCTGCACAAGCCGGCGCTGCGCGCCCTCGCCTACGCCAGGCTGGCCCACGCCCAGACCCTGGAGGCGATCACCGTCAACGTCGACCCGGCCGACACCGCGGCGCTGCGGCGGGAGTGGGACGAGCGCGGCATCGAGGTGCCGCTCAAGGTGCTGGACTCGCCGTACCGCGAGATCACCGGGCCGGTCCTGGACTACGTGAAGAACCTGCGGCGCAGCAGCCCGCGTGACGCGGTCGCCGTCTACATCCCCGAGTACGTGGTCGGCCACTGGTACGAGCACCTGCTGCACAACCAGAGCGCGCTGCGGCTCAAGGGGCGGCTGCTGTTCAAGCCCGGTGTGATGGTCACCTCGGTGCCCTGGCAGCTGGAGTCCTCGGAACGGCGCAGGCCACAGAAGGCCTGGTCGGCGCCGGGATCCGTCCGCCGTGGCGAGCCGCGGGCGCCGAAGGCCGTAAAGTCGAAGGATTCCGACCGTGCCGGTTCGACCACCGGTGCCACCTCCGACCGCAGCAAGGGATCCTCCCAGTGACGCGCAACACTCCGCCCCGCTCCTCGGGCTCCTCCGGCGCCTCCGGCAAGGGCAAGGGCGCCCGTCGGGGCGGTTCCCAGCCCGGGCAGGTGTCCCGGCCGCGCTGGGGCAAGCCGCACCGGCCGGAGGCCACCGACCGTGAAGGACTGACCGCGCGCACGGCGCCGGTCGTGCCGGCGGAGGTCCGTCCGGAGGCTCCGGTGGAGAAGCCCGCTCGGGACGGCAAGGCCGTTCGGGACGGCAAGGCCGTTCGGGACGGCAAGGCCGTTCGGGACGGGAAGCCGGCCCGGGGCGAGAAGGCCGTTCGCGGTGAGAAGCCCGCCCGGGACGGGAAGCCCGCCCGGGACGGCAAGGGGGCCGACTCGGCTGGCCGGAAGGCGCCGCGCAAGCAGGCGGTGCGGCCGCCGAAGGCGCTGCGCGGCCAGGCCGTGCGGGCGTCGCGGCCGGAGACGCCGTCCGGGGACCCGCTGGTCGGGGAGCGCTACGAGGTCGAGATCGGCCCGGTCGCGCACGGCGGCGGGCACTGCGTGGCCCGGCACGAGGGCCGGGTGCTGTTCGTCCGGCACGCGCTGCCCGGCGAGAAGGTGGTCGCGCTGGTGACCGAGGGCACCACCACCTCGCGCTTCCTGCGCGCGGACGCGGTGGAGGTGCTGGAGCCCGCCAAGGACCGGATCGAGGCGCCCTGCCCGTTCGCCGGGCCGGGCAAGTGCGGTGGCTGCGACTGGCAGCACGTCACCCCGGGCGGGCAGCGCAAGCTCAAGGGGGCGGTGCTGA
This sequence comes from Streptomyces sp. CBMA123, assembly GCF_014596465.1. Taxonomy (GTDB): domain Bacteria; phylum Actinomycetota; class Actinomycetes; order Streptomycetales; family Streptomycetaceae; genus Kitasatospora. Next base: position 9,831 of record NZ_MECK01000146.1, read on the forward strand.
CCGAGCAGCTGGCGAAGCTGGCCGGGCTGACCCCGGCCGAGGCGGGCTGGGACGGCAGCGTCGAGCCGGTCGGCGGCAAGCTGCCGGCCGGGCAGGTGCCGGCCTGGCGCACCCGGGTGCAGTACACGGTGGACGCGGAGAGCGGGAAGGTCGGGCTGCGCAAGCACCGCTCGCACGACGTGCAGGTGATCGACCGCTGCCTGATCGCCGCCGAGGGCGTCACCGAGCTGGGCATCGAGTCCCGCGACTGGCCGGGCGTGGCGAGCGTCGAGGCGGTCGCCGCGAGCGGCTCCTCGGACCGCCAGGTCGTCCTGACCCCGCGCGACGGCGCCCAGCTGCCGCTGGTCGAGCTGGACAAGCCGGTGTCGATCGCGCGGGTGGACGACCAGGGCGACGTGCACAAGGTGCACGGGCGCGGCTTCGTGCGCGAGCGGGCGGCCGGGCGGACCTGGCGGGTCAGCAACGGCGGCTTCTGGCAGATCCACCCGGAGGCGCCGGACACCCTGGTCGACGCGGTGCTGGACGGCCTCGACCCGCAGTGGGGCGAGAACGCGCTCGACCTGTACTGCGGGGTCGGCCTGTTCGCCGGCGCGCTCGCCGACCGGGTCGGCGAGGACGGCGCGGTGCTCGGCATCGAGTCCGCCAAGCAGGCCGTGGTCGACGCCCGGCACAACCTGGCCGCGCTGGACAACGTGCGGATCGAGTGCGACCGGGTCGAGACGCTGCTGCCGCGCACCGGAATCACCGCCACCGACCTGATCGTCCTGGACCCGCCCCGCTCGGGCGCCGGGCGCGAGACCGTCGCCCACCTGGTCGGCCTGGAGGCGCGCCGGATCGCGTACGTGGCCTGCGACCCGGCGGCGCTCGCCCGAGACCTGAAGTTCTTCGCCGAGGGCGGCTACCGGCCGGTCTCGCTGCGGGCCTTCGACCTGTTCCCGATGACCCACCACTTCGAGTGCGTGGCGATCCTGGAGCCCGCCGGGAACTGACCCGCGACGACGCCGAGGAGGCGGCCCCCGTTCACGACGGGGTGCCGCCTCCTCGGCGTTTCTCGCGGGGTGCGGTGGCTACCCGTTGTGCTCCTCCTCGTCGGCGCTGTGCGGAAGGTCGATGCCGTGCTGGGCGGCGAGCCTCAGCAGCGAGGCGACCCGGCCCTCGTACGCCTGGACGCCGTCGGCGTCCCCTTCGGCCCGGGCCGCTGCGAGGTCCCGTCGGGCCTGGGCGAGCTGCTCTCGCAGCTCCTGGTCGAACATGGCTGTCATTGCCGGCCTCCACAAAAACCGGTCGGTGCCGCTCGGGGAACGCTCAGGAGAGTTCAGATTCCCGGATGGTTAGGGACTCTTCAAGTCAGGTCCGGTCGAGTTCAGGGTAGGTCCGGATGGGTTCAGGGTAGGTCGGGTCAGGGGCTGCGCGGAGGTGGGGCGAGGGCGGGGCGATGGTGGGACGGGGTCGGTGACGGGCTCGGGGACGTGGCCGGTGACGGGGTCGGTGACGGGCTCGGGGACGTGGCCGGTGACGGAGAGGTTGCGTGGGGGCGTGCGGCAGGTGTGCGGGCGGTGTGCGTGCGCCCTTGTTGTGCTAGCGCTTCGGCGCTAGCTTGAACGGTATGGGCAAGAAGCAGCTGAACGTCCGAGTGGACGCCACGACCGCGGAGATGGCCCGGGAACGGGCGGAACAACAGGGGATCAGCATGAACCAGTACATCGAACGCCTGGTCCAGCAGGACATGGGTGAATCGGGACGGGCCTTCATCGACGCCGCCGCGCAGTTCATGAAGGAGTACGAGAGCGCGTTCCTCGCCGAGTTCGGGGAGTCGGGCGAGCTCCAGGACGTGCGCCGTTGAAGCTGGAGGTCGACCTCTCGTGGCTGCTCATGACCGCCGAGCAGTACACGCCCGGTGACCCGCAGGTCACCGACTACGGTTCGCTGCTCGCGGCCGTCACCCGGCACCAGGCCGAGATCTTCGACATCTCCGTCTACCCCGAACCCCAGGACCGCGCGGCCGCGCTGATGCACCAGCTCATCCGGGTGCCCGCCCTGGAGAAGACGAACGAACTCTTCGCGACCGCCGTCGCCTACGCCTACCTCGTCGCCAGCGGCTGCACCGTCGCCACCACCGCCCGCGAGGTGCGCAGCCTCTCCCGGGCCATCCGGGAGGGGAGGCTGGGGGTGTCCGGGGTCGCCGAGCGGCTGGCGGCCTGGGTGGTCGACGAGGCCGAGGGGGAGGGTGTCACCGGGGCGGAGGACGAGGACGAGGACGACGACTGAGCGCCGTCCTCGTCCGGGAGCCGGTTCTGCGCTCCGGAGCCGGTCCTACGCTTCGGGGGCCCCGGTCCTACGCTTCGGCGTTCGGGTCCTCGGGGCTCGCGTCGGCGCTTGCGGCGGCGTTCGGGGCGGCGTCCGGGGCGGTGTCCGGAGTGGCGCCCGGGGTGGGGGGCTCCGCGATGAGGGCCGTCGCGAACGGGCGGAAGCCGGCCCGGCGGTAGATCCGGGCGACGTCCTCGTCGGCGGCGGACAGGAACACCGTCCGTACGCCGTTGGCGCGGGCGTGCGCCACCAGGGCCGCGGTGACCGCCAGGCCCAGCCCGCGCCGCCGGGCGGAGGGCAGCGTCCCGACGCCGACCACCTCGGTGACCGCGCCCACCGGGTTGTGCTGGCCCGCGCACAGCACCTCGTCGCCGTCCAGCGCGGCGGCCAGCGCGGAGACGCCGTCGGTGATCCGCCGGGCGATCCGGGCCACCCCGCCACCTGCCGTCAACTCGGCTTTGCTGGCGGCCAGTTCGGCTGCTCCGGCGCTGCCGGTGGCGGTTCCCGGGTTGCCGAAGGCCACGTGCGGGACGGCGACCGCGTCGGCCAGCTCGGGGGCGTCCGCGGTCAGCACCCGGACCTCCACCCGCTCCGGGAGGGCCGGCGCCGGGGCCGCCTCGTCCTGCGGGCCGAGCACCAGCAGCGGGTGCTCGTGCACCGTCAGGCCGGCCGCCTCCACCGCCGCGCGCAGCTCCGGGTTCTGCTCCGCCACCCACTCGAAGGCCTCCGGCACGCCCAGCTCCCGCTGCCGCTCCAGCACCCGGCGGACATCCTCGGCGGTGGCGGCCGGTCCGTCATGGCCGGGGGTGGGGCGGGCGTAGTAGTGCCAGCCGGTGCTGCCGCTGCGGACGAACAGGGTCAGCGGGCCGAAGTCCTCGGCGGTGGCGGCGCTGCGCGGCACGGCGTCGTAGTAGCGCTCGATCCCGGTGAGCACGGATCGGTCCGGAGCATGATCAACTGAAGTCACGGCGTGCATCCAAGCAGCGGAGCCGGTGGGGCGCCACCGCTTTTGCGCGGGCGCCCGTCCGGGCACCGAGCGGGCGTCCGGCTGCCCGTGTCGCGAGGGCCGTCCGGTCGCCAGTGTCATGACGTCCGCCCGGCCGTCGGCGTTCGATTGTTGCCGAACGCTTACCGCCTCGCGGCGATCTTGTGCGTATACGCCGGGCATGCTGAGGCCTTCACAGCTCTGCCGAGGGGGACGGCGGACGTCCGCACTCGGCGAGGCAAGGGGGGAAGTCAGGCCCATGAGGCTCTGCTTTCTGGTGGAGGAGCACTACCGGCGGGACGGCATGCCGCTGGACGTGGCGCGTCAACTCACCGCGTGGGGGCACCGGGTGGACGTGCTGCGCCCCGGCGACTCGCTGATGGCGATCTCCGAGGCGGTGCGGGCCGGCAGCCACGACGCCTGGGTGCTCAAGACCGTCTCCGGCGGCCCCGGACTCACCCTGCTGGAGGCCGCCGCCGCCGTGGGCCTCACCACCGTCAACGACGTCCGCTCCATCCGCGGTGTCCGGGACAAGGCGCTGGCCTCGGTGATCGCCCGCACCCGCGGCCTGCCCGTCCCGGTCACCTACGCCGCCGCCCGCTGGGAACGCCTCGCCGAGATCCCGGCCGCCGAGTACCCACTGGTCGTCAAACCGGCGGACGGCAGCTCCGGACGCGGCGTGCGGCTGGTGGCCGGGCCCGACGACCTGATCGGACTCGGACCCGAACTCGCCGGCGAGGGACTGCTGATCGCGCAGCCGTACGTGCCCAACGGCGGGACGGACCTCAAGGTGTACTGCGTCGACGGGGAGCTCTTCGCGACCGAACGGGAGTCCCCGCTGCACCCCGGGCAGGGCGTGCGCGAGCGGCCGGTGCCGCTGCCGGGGAGCGTCGCGCGGATCGCGGCGCAGGTGGGAGAGGTGTTCGGGCTGGACCTGTACGGGGTCGACGTGCTGCTCGGGCCGGACGGGCCGGTGGTGGTGGACGTCAACGACTTCCCGAGCTTCCGGCAGGTGCCGGACGCGGTGGCGAAGGTCGCCCGGGCGGTGCTGCGGCTCGCCCGCAGCGGCACGGCGGTGTCGGTGCCCGCACTGGTGGCGGCCGGCGGCGACGACGAGTACGACCGGCTCGGCCTGGTGGATGGTGGGTTGCGGTGAGGGTCGGGCTGATCACGGGAGACCCCGGGCACCCGGTGCTCGCGGCCGCGGCCGAGCTGCTGGTGCGGCGGGGATGCCGGGTGGAGGCCGTCCCTCCCGGGGGTGCCGTCGCCGGTGAGCCGGCCGATGTCTACCTGCTCAAGGCGCGTACTCCGCAGGCTCTCGCGCTGGCACGGGAGTTGGAGCGGCGCGGGGCGGTCGTGGTCAACTCGGCCGCGGCGACGGAGCTTTGCCAGGACCGGGTGCGGATGGCGGAGCTCGCCCGGGGCGCCGGACTGCCCTTCGCGGCCACGGTCGCGGCCGGGCCGCTGGCCGAACTCGGCTCTCCGGCCTACCCGTTCGTGGTGAAGAGTCGGCACAGTCGGCGGCACGACCTGGTCGCGCTGGTCGACCGTCCGGCCCGGCTGCGGGAACTCGCCGAACGCTGGCCGCGGGAGGAGGTCATCACCCAGCCGTACCTCCCGGGCAACGGCTGGGACCAGAAGCTGTGGGTGGTCGACGGGCGGGTGTTCGCGGCCCGGCGGCGTTCCGAACTCTCCACTGCGGACGTCGAGTCGGGGGCAGCGGGGGAGTGGGAGCCGTCCGAGCGGCGGGCCGCGCTCGCGCTGCGGGTGGGGGAGGTGTTCGGGCTGGAGGTCTACGGGGTCGACCTGTTGGACGGGGCTGCCGAACCGGTGATCGTGGACGTCAACGCCTTCCCCGGGGTGCGCGGGCGGCCCGGTGCGCCCGAGGCGCTCGCCGGACTCGCGCTGCGGGTGGCGGGGGAGCGGGGGCGCTCTGCGGGGTCGGCGTAGGGCGGTGCGGGGTGGGACGGGGCCGGGCGGGGTGCGGTGCGGGCGCGGGTGTGGGTGCGGCTCGGCGCCGGGGCGGCTGGGGAGGCCGTCGGCGGGCGCGGGTGGTTAGGCTGGCTGGCGCCCCGGCCGGTCGGGGCCGAACGGCGAGAGAAGACGGAACGTTGCTGCAGGACATCGAGCCCTACCTGGCCTGCCCCCACTGCGCGCAGGACCTCACCCGGCACGAGCGCAGCCTGCGCTGCCCCGCCGGGCACAGCTTCGACCTCGCCAAGCAGGGCTACGTCAGCCTCCTCGCCGGCGACGCCCACACCGGCACCGGCGACACCGCCGAGATGGTCGCCGCCCGCTCCGACTTCCTCACCGCCGGCCACTACCGGCCGATCGCCGACGCCCTCGCCGAGGCGGCCGAGACCGTCGGCGGAACGGACGGCCCGGGCGGGTCGGACGGGCCGGACGGCCTGGTCGCGGACCTCGGCGCCGGCACCGGCCACTACCTGGCGCACGTCCTGGACGCCCTGCCCGGCCGGGTCGGCGCCGCCCTCGACATCTCCAAGTACGCGCTGCGCCGCGCCGCCAAGGCCCACCCCCGGATCGGCGCCGTGGTCTGCGACGCCTGGCGCCCGCTGCCGCTGCGCGAGGCCTCCGCCGACCTGATGCTCAACGTCTTCGCCCCGCGCAACGGCCCCGAGATCCGCCGGGTGCTGCGCCCCGGCGGCACCCTGCTGCTGGTCTCGCCCACCGCCCGCCACCTGCGCGAACTCGTCGCCGCCCTCGGCCTGCTGTCGGTGGACGAGGAGAAGCAGCGCCGGATCGACGAGAAGCTCGGCCCGTACCTGACGCCGGTCGACCGGCGCTCCGTCGAGTTCACCCTGCGGCTCTCCGCGCAGGACGTCCGGACCGTCGTCGGCATGGGGCCGAGCGCCTGGCACACCGACCCCGACCGGCTCGCGTCCGCCCTCGCGGACCTGCCGGAGCCGGTCGAGGTGACCGCCTCCGTGACGGTGGCCGCGTACCGGAGGCCGTAGGACGGCGGAGTGCGTAGGTCAGCGGTGTGCGGCAGGTCCACCACGTTGGGATGAATCTGCCGTGCAGGCACGTTTCGCCCGGCCGGGCTGCGGCTAACGTCCGACGGGTGAACCGCGACGCCGCCGCCCCCGCCGGGCCGGCCCAACTGCGCCCGGGCGCCCCGGAGCCCGACCGGGCGCCCGTGCCACGCCCCACCGTCGAGGAGCTGCGGCTCACCGCCTTCAAGTCCTACCGGCGGGCCGCCCTGCCGCTCGCTCCGCTCACCGTGCTGCACGGGCCGGCCGGGGTGGGCAAGTCCAACGCCCTCGACGCGCTGGCCGTACTGTCCCGGCTCGCCCTCGGCGAGGAGATCGCCGGCTCCCTGGACGGACTGCCCGACCGCACCGGCCCGCTCGCCACCCCCGTGCGCGGCGGCCTGGCCGGCTGCGTGCCGCATGGACGGGACACCGTCATCCTCGGCTGCACCGTCCGCTCGCCTCGCGGCCGGATCCGGCTCGACCTGGTGATCCGCACCGACGGGACGGTCCGCATCGCCCGGGAGTCGCTCAGCCTCGACGGCCGCACCCTGGTGGACACCGGCGAACAGGACGTACGGAACGGGCGCGTCAACGTGTGCTGGCACAACGACACCCGACAGGGGGACATCCGGGCGCCCTTCCCCAGCGGCACCATGATCACCGCCCAGCTGCCGCTGCGGGTCGCCGGCTCCTCCACCGGCGAGCGGCTCGTCCTGGCCGCCACCGAGGACCTGCTCACCGCGCTGCGCGAGGTCTTCCCGCTGCACCCCGTCCCGGCGCTGATGCGCGGCTGGGCCAAGGCCGACCCACGGGCCCGGCTGCGCAGCAACGCCGCCAACATCTCCGCCGTGATCAACCGGCTCGCCCACGAATGCCCGCGCCGGTACGGACAACTGCTGCGAGCCGTCCAGGCGGCCGCGCCGCACCCGCTGCTCGGACTCACCCTCGCCGAGCGGGAGAGCGGGACGGGGCGGCGGGTGCTCGCCGTCTTCGACGAGGGCGTGCTGGGGCGCACCGGGGCCGACCAGGCCTCCGACGGCATGCTGCGCCACCTCGCCTTCGCGGCGGTGCTGCTGACCGGGGCGGGGGTGCTCGACCTCGACGTGGCCGCCGAGGTGCCGTGGGCGCACCGGCAGCTCACCGTGCTCGCCGAGGACCTCGGGGCCGGGCTCGCCACCGAACAGACCGCCTCGCTGCTGCGGCTCGCGCGGGACATGGCGGGGCGCAATCAGCTGCGGGTGGTGGCCGCGCTGCAGGAGCCGGGGGCGGCGCGGGAGGCGTTCGGGGCGGGGGACGCGCGGTCGGGCGACGGGCGGTCGGGGGAGGTGGCGCTGGTGGAGTGCCGGCGGGATCCGGCGACGGGGCTGACGGTGCTGCGGCCGGAGGCGGCCCGGGTGCCGGTCCAGTGCGGGCGCGGGGAGGAGGGCCCGGCGGTTGCCGGGGACCCGCCGGCCGCCGGGGGCTCGTCGGTTGCCGGCGGTGGGGGAGCCTGGGCGGTGGCCGGGGGAGCGGATGCGGTAGACCTGGGGGCGTGAACGAGCGAGTGACGAGCGAGCGAGTGACGGGGGCGGGGAAGCCGACCCTGGAGGGGCTGCGGCAGCGGCTGGTGGAGTTCGCGGCTGCCCGGCGGTGGGAGCCGTACCACACGCCGAAGAACCTGGCGGCGGCGCTGAGCGTGGAGGCCGGGGAGCTGCTGGAGATCTTCCAGTGGCTCACACCCGAGCAGGCGGCCGCGGTGATGTCGGATCCGGAGCGGGCCCACCGGGTGCGCGACGAGGTCGCGGACGTGCTGGCGTACCTGCTGCAGTTCTGCACGGCGGTCGGGGTGGACCCGCTGGAGGCGCTTGCCGCCAAGATCGAGCGCAACGAGCACCGCTTCCCGGTGCCGGGTACAGCGGCCGACGTCAACCCGGACGTGGACTGATCACCCTTGTGAGGGACGGAAGTTATCCACACCCCCGGGTTTTCCACAGCTTTCGACATGGCGGATGCAGCCCACCCCACCCTCCCCGCACGCTCTCCCCGTGACCACTCGACCGCCCCGGCGGCGAGTCCGGTCGACGGCGACGAGGAGCGGAAGGAGCGGGGGCCATGGAGGCGCTGCGACTGATCAAGACGGCCCGGCATGCCCTGGCCGAGGCCAGGCACGTACCGGATGTGCTGGCCGAGGCGCGGCAGGCCGCGCTGCTCACCGAGGCGGTGGGCGCGCGGCTGGCGGAGTCCGAGGACGACGACCTGACGGGGCTCGGTCGGCAGCTCTCCGAGGCGGGGGCGCACGCGACGGTCTGCCTGGGCAGGTCCGTCGCCACCGATGCCCCGGTGCGCGCGGGGCGGGTCGGTCCGTTCGCCGAACTCGGCGAGCTGGCAACGGTGTTGGAGGCATTGGAGGAACTGTTGGGGGAGGTCGGGGAGACGCTCGTGGTGTTGGCCTGCGGAGCCGATACCGAGAGCCTCTACTGGACGTGCATCGACGGCGTCGACGCGGTGTCGGAATGCCGGGACGTGACCGCGCGGCTGCGTGAGGCGGCCGACCGGGGTGGCGGGGCGGAGTCCGAACGGGCCGGTCACGGAGCGCCGTTGCTGGTGGTCCGGCTCGACCCACCGGGCGCGGGCGGGTCGAGGGGGAAGGAGTGGGCGCCGGACTACCGGGTGCCCGGCGCGGCCGGAGCGTCGGAGGTGTCGGTGTCGGCCGGGTAGGCGGCGGTCGGGCCGACGTCCTGGGTGTTGGACTGGAGCGCGGCGAGGTCCGCGGTCACCGAGGCGAGCAGTTCCTGCATCTGCTCAAGCAGGGTCTTGGGGGTCGCGGGTCCGGCCGAGTCGCCGGTGGCCGAGCCGGTCGGGCTGCTCGGGAACGGCGGCGTGGCAGAGGGTTCGGACATGACAGGGACCTCTTCGGATCGGTGGTGCGATGTGCCGCACCGACCAACGAACCGTTCCTGCGGCCGGTCACCGCGCACCACCCGATGCGGTCCAACTCCGTTACGCCGTAAGCCTCTCGGGTGAGCCGGGGTTGCCGCTGCAACACGGTCTCGGCTAGAGCGCGGATTGACGAGGGCGGGGGAGGGGGCGGGAGGGGGAGGGGGGAGGGGCGGCCCCCAGAGAATCGAAGAGAAACAAGGATGGGCCCCGGCGCCGTGCGGTCGCGGCGCCGGGCCCGGGAAGGCACCATCAGCCCACGACCGCGGGCATAGTGGTGCGCCGGGTGAGCAGTGGCAACCCGCACTGTTCCAGGGCTCCGTATGTGATGCCCCGGTCGATGCCCGCACGCTTGGAAAGCGTGTTGGGATAAAGCCCTCACGAGTTCGAATCTCGTATCCTCCGCCGGCAGAAGGCCCGGACCGTTCAACGGTCCGGGCCTTCGTCGTTCGGTCAGCGGGCCGCTGCCATCTGTTTCGGTGCGGACGGCAAGGCCTTGAGGCGGCTGACCGGGGAGAGCACCAAGCCGATGACGACAGTGGCGGAGCCGGCGGCGGCCACGGTCAGGGCCGCTCGGGCGCCGAGTTGGCCGGTGAGCAGGCCGGCGGAGAGACCGCCCAGGGCGCCGCCGCCGAACAACAGTGTGCGGAACGCTGCGGTCATCCTGCCCATCATCGATTGCGGCGTCGCGGCCTGGCGGAGGCTGACGATGACGACCCCGGCCACTCCGAGGCCCAGGTAGGTGGTGAAGAAGGAGAGGACGAACATCCCGATCATCACCGGTCGTGGCCCTGCGGCGGCGGGGATCAGGGACGGGCCGAGCAGGAGGGCGGACTGGGCGACCAGGTAGACCCGGCCGAGCGGGAACCGGGCGATGACCTTCCGCGAGATCAGCGCGCCGATCAGGCCGCCGACGGAGGCGGTCGCGAAGACGGCGCCGAGGGTCGTCGAGCCGAGGTGGAGGTCGTGGGTGCCGTAGAGAAGGAACATCGTCCACACCGTGACCATCGAGAAGTTGCAGCAGCACCCGATCAGCGCGAGGGCCCGCAGCACTCCGTCGTGCAGGACCCAGCCGAGGCCGTCCTTGAGTTCGCGCCACAGGTGTCGCTCGACGCCCGGTTCGGGGCGCGGCTCAGGTGTGCTGATGAGCAGGAGTGAGACGACGGACACCGCGTAGGAGCAGGCGTCGACGACCAGGGCCACCGGGGCGCTGAGCGCGGACACCAGGACCCCGGCCAGTCCCGGTCCGGCCACGTCGGCTGCGGAGGAGCTGGCGCCCATCTTGGCGCTGGCCTCGACGTAGTGCTCGGGGCTCTTCACCAGCACCGGCACGTACGACATCCAGCTCACGTCGAACACCACCGATGCGATGCCGGCCGCGCAGGCAATCACCATCAGCACGGGCAGGTTGAGCGCGTGGCACCAGTACAGCACCGGTATCAGGCCGAGCAGGAGCAGCCGGACCAGGTTCGCACCGAGCATGACCGGCCGCCGCCGATGCCGGTCCGCCCAGACACCGATCACCAGGGCGAGTCCGAGGTACGGGACGAGTTGCAGGAAGCGCAGCACCCCGACCTGTTCGTCGCTCGCGCCGAACGCGCCGATGGCGGTCAGCGGGAGCGCGAGGTTGGTCACCTGGGTGCCGAGCAGGGAGAGCGTCTCGCCCAACCAGAACCGGAGGAAGTCGCCGTTGTGCCAGAGGCTCTGGTGCGGTGCGACCGTGGCGTCAGGTGCGGTCGAGGTTTGCGTCACCGGGTGCTCCTCGCCAGTTCGGCGACCGCACCGGCCACCGCATTGACCTCGTCCTCGGTGTTGTAGTAGTGCGGCGACAGGCGCAGGCACCACTCCACGTCCTTGTCGGCGAAGTCGTACTGGGCGAACTCCCGGTAGCTGAGCGCTGAGTTGATGCCGCGCGCGTCCATCGCCGCCTTGAACGGCTCGGCCTCCCACCCCTCGATCGCGAACGTGACCAGCGCGGCCGGGGCCGGCCCCCGGTCCAGCGTCCGGAGGCCGGGTATGGCGGCGAGTTGCTCGCGCAGCTGTCCGGCCAGGGCCGGGGTGCGCCGGGCGATCGGTTCGAGGCCCACCCGCAGCGCGTAGCGGACGGCGGCGGCGCAGCCGAGCACGGTGGCGTACGGGAACTCCCACTCCTCGAACCGGGCCGCGGTGGCGACCGGACGGTAGTAGCCGGGGGCGACCCAGCGCGCGCCGTGCATGTCGATGTGCAGCGGCTCGTACCCGGCGGCGAGCGCCCGGTCGGAGACGTAGAGGAAGCCCGAACCGCGCGGCCCGCGCAGGAACTTGCGGCAGGTGGCGGTGAGCAGGTCGCAGCCGATCTCCTGGACGTCGACGGGGTACTGGCCGACCGACTGGCAGGCGTCGACCAGGTACAGCAGATCGAGCTCGCGGCAGTGTCGGCCGATCTCGGCGACCGGCTGCACCAGGCCGGAGTTGGTGGGCACGTGCGTGACGGCGACCAGGCGCGGGCGGTGGGCGCGCATCAGCGCGGCCATGGCGTCGACGTCGACGCCGCTGCCGTCCGGGTGGTCCGGGGCGTGCACGATCCGGACGCCGTGGCGTTTGCGCAGGGAGAGGAAGGCGATCTGGTTGGAGATGAAGTCGTTGCGGGTGGTGAGGATGACGTCTCCGGCGCGGAAGTCGATCGCGGAGAGGGCCTTGGTGTAGGCGTGGGTTGCGCTCGCGGCGAAGGCGATGTTGTCCGGGCGGGTGCCGAGGAGTTCGGCGAGCGAGGCGTGGAAGTCGTCGATCTCGGCGGCGCGGGCGGTGGATGCCTCGTACCCGCCGATGGCCGCCTCCAGTTGGAGGTGGTCGAGCATCACCTGGAGCACCGGACGCGGCATCAGTCCGGCGCCGGCGTTGTTGAAGTGGATCACCGCCTCACAGCCGGGGGTGTCGGCCCGGAGGGCGGTGAGGTCCAGGAGCGGTTCCGCACTGCGGCTGAAAGCGCTATTCTCATTCTTCATGTATGACGGTAGCAGTACCGAGGCTCTGGTGGCGATCCTCCGGAGCGAGATCGCCCGGCTCGCTCCGGCCGATCGCCTGCCCAGCAGTCGCGATCTGATCGCACGTCACGGAGTCGGGCCGGTCACCGTCTCCCGGGCCATCGCACTCCTCGCCGCCGAGGGGGCGGTCGTCACTCGACCGGGGAGCGGGACCTACGTCGCCGCCCGGCGGCCGCCGGCGGGCGCCGGTGCCGAGCCGGACACCTCCTGGCAGGCGGTCGCCCTGGCCGGCCGCCAGCCCCTCCCGGAACCCCCCGCCGAGCAGTCCGGCACACCGGCGGTCGGCACCATCGCGCTGTCCGGCGGCTACCTGCACGAGAACCTCCAGCCCACCCGGCTGCTCAGCGGTGCCCTCGCCCGGGCCGCCCGCCGCCCGGACGCCTGGCACCGCGCCCCGGCGGCCGGCCTGTCGACACTGCGCGCGATCTTCGCCCGACAAGTGGGCGGCGACGTGAGCCCCGAGGACGTCCTGGTGACCGGCGGCGGACAGGGGGCGCTGTCCATGCTGTTCCGCGCCATCGCGGCGCCCGGCAACCCGGTCCTGGTCGAATCGCCCACCTACCCCGGCGCGCTCGCCGCCGCGCGCTCCGCCGGACTCCGACCGGTGCCCGTACCGATCGACGACCAGGGCCTGCGCCCCGACCTGCTCGCCGACGCCTTCGCCACGACCGGCGCCCGGCTGCTCTACTGTCAGCCCACCTTCCACAACCCCACCGGCACCGTCCTCTCCCCTGAACGACGCCGACAGATCGTCGACGTCGCGCATGCTGCCGGAGCCTTCGTGATCGAGGACGACTTCGCCCGCCATCTCGGCCACGGCCGCCCGGTACCGCGCCCGCTGGTCGCCGACGACCGCGACGGCACGGTCATCCACCTCACCTCGCTGACCAAACCCGCTTCGCCCAGCCTGCGGATCGGCGCCGTCATCGCCCGGGGCCTGGTCATGCAGCGCCTGCTCGGCATGCGACGGGTCGACGACTTCTTCATCGCCCGCCCCCTTCAGGAAGCCGCGGTCGAACTGCTCAGCACCCCCGCCTGGGACCGCCACCTGCGCAACCTGGCCACCGCCCTGCGCCACCGCTGCACCGTCCTGGCCGACGCCCTGGTCCGCGAACTCCCCGATTGGACGATCGCTCACGTCCCGCAGGGCGGCCTGCACCTCTGGCTGCGGCTTCCCTCCGGTCTCACGGAGGCGGCCGTCACGGACACGGCCCGGGCACATCGGGTCACCGTCAACCTCGGCCACCAGTACTTCCCGGCCGAGCCGCCCGCCGCCCACCTCCGCCTCGGCTTCGCCGCCGCAGCCGAACCCGCCGACCTCGCCGAAGCCGCCACCCGCCTCGCCATCGTGGCCCGACGCACCGCGCCGACACCCGGCTGACTCTGCGACCACTTCGGCGATCCCAGGGGTGGTCTCAGTCCTGGTCTCGTTCACCCCCGTCCGGCCGGGTTCAGCGCCTGTCCAACGGCTCGCTGCGCCGCAGGTCAGGACGGGTGCGAACCTCGGCGGACACCGTTCGTGAGAATGGGAAAGCGTGTTGGGGGCAACCCCTCACGAGTTCGAATCTCGTATCCTCCGCCTTCACGAAGGCCCGGACCGCTGCAAGGCGGTTTCTAAGGGTCGTTGCAACACGTGGTCGGTTGTCTAGGCCGCGAGGAGTTTAGCCAGACGCTCGGCTGGGGTTTCCCAGCCGAGCGTCTTGCGTGGACGGCGGTTGAGTTGGTCGGCGACGGCGGCCAGGTGTCCCGGGTCACAGTCGGGCGAGGACGGGTCTCGCGCCGCTGCGGGTAGCGCACCCGACAGCGGCCGGACATGTCCTGAACGGGCCGCGTCCACGGGCTGATCAACCAGCACCGCCCGCCGGCTGACCAAGCCGCGAAACGCCCGGTCACACCCGGTGAAGCCATTGTGGAACGGTATGCGGTCAAGAGTCCGCGTCGAACCAGGACGCGGTGTGCCGCAGCAGTGCAGGGACGGCCGGGTCGGGGTCCGGGCGGTACACGGCCCGGATCGCGAGGGAGAACTCGGGGTCGGTGTCGGCGAGGGGGATCACGCGTACACCGGGGAAGGCGAGATCGGCCGTGTGCTCGGAGACCAGGGCGACACACAGCCCGGAGGCGACATAGCCGAGGAGCCCGGGGAGGTCGTCGGCGCGGGCCCTGACCTGGGGCTTGAAGCCCGCGCGGCGGCACATGAGCTGCCCCTTGCGGGCCAGCTCGGGCAGGGCCCGCTCGCTGACGAAGACGAACCAGTCCTCCTGGAGGGCGCGCAGGGAGAGTTCGGCCGCACCCGCGAGCGCGTGGGTCTCGGGCAGGGCGACGTACACCCGCTCACGGCCGAGCTCCAGCAGTTCCAGGTCATGGGCCTGCAGAGGTGCGGTGCGGATGAAGGCGAGGTCGACGGAGCCCAGCCGTAGCGCCTCGACCAAGGCGATGGAGGAGGCCTGGGTCAACTGGATGCGCAGGTCGGGCAGATCGCGTGCCGCGTTGGCCAGCAGCCGGGGCATGTGCCAGTGCGCGAGACCGCTGACGTACCCGATACGGACCTCGCCCGCGTCCCCCGAGGCGATCCGGCGGGCGCGGGCGAGTGCGGCCTGCTGGGCGTCCAGCAGGTGACGGGCATCTGCGGCGAACGCCGCGCCCGCTGCGGTCAGTTCGACGCCGTTGCTGCTCCGGTCGAGCAGCCGGGCGCCGACGATCCGCTCCAGACGCTGGATGGCCTGACTGAGCGGGGGCTGACTCATCATCAGCCGTTCGGCCGCCCGGCCGTAGTGCTTCTCCTCGGCGAGTACCGTGAACTGCTCCAGCAGGCGTGGCGTGAGGTCCATGCCAAGATCCTAAAGATTCACCCTGACTTCGTGCCGGTGAGAAGGGGCCAGAGGTCTTCCGCCCGCTGTGTGAGCGCCGTACGGCCGAGGCGGGCCGACCAGTGGGCTTCGTCCCCGTCCTCGTCGCGCCAGGACCACAGCCGGGTGGTGGCGAAGCGCAGTTCGCTGAGTTCGGTGAAGCCGATGGCGCCGTGCAGTTGGTGGGCGATCCTGGTGATCTCTGCGACCGAGGCGGAGGCCTGGGCCTTGGCGGCGGCGATGGCGAACGCCGCCTCGAAGCCGTGGAGTTCGACCGCTTCTCCGGCTGCCTCCACTGCGGCGTCGACCAGCGCGGACTCCTCGATGAGCCGGGCCTCTTCCTGCTTGACGGCCTGGAAGTGGCTGAGCGGCCGGCCGAACTGGATGCGGCTGGAGGTGTGGGCCACCGTCAGCTCGACGCAGCGCTCGGCCGCCCCGGCGATCAGTGCCGCGCGGGCCAGGGCGGCGCGCAGCTCGCACTCGGTCAGCAGGTCCGGGGTGAGGGGGCGAACGAGCTCGGCAGGGACCTGGTAGTCGGCCAGGTGCAGGGTGTCGCGCGGCTCTCCGGCGAGGTTGGAGCCGGCTGCGATCGTCGTACGAGCGGGGTCGACGGGGAACAGGACGGGTCCGCCCGGACCCTGCGCCGCGACCAGTACGGTGGCGCTGCCGCCCCAGGGCACCCGGGGCAGGGTGCCCGAGACGCGTAGGGCGAGGTCCTCGCCCATGGTCCCCGCCGGGCCGACGTGGAAGGCGGCGGGGTGGGCCCAGGTGATCGCCAGGCTGGTGGCCAGGCAGTAGGTCAAGGGGCCTGCGGGTAGGCCGAGTCCGGTGCGCTCGGCGAGCGGCCGGGCGACGAGGATGCTTTCGGCAACCGGGCCGTTCGCGGATCCGGACCCGGTCCCTGCGAGGCGCCCTGCAGAACGGACTTCGGCAAGCTGCTGCGAGATGCTCATGACTGCTGCTCCTGCTGCTCAAGGGCTCGGGTGATGATGCCGCGAAGGATTTCGTTGGTGCCGCCGCGCAGGGTGTATGCGGGGGTGTGCAGGAGTGCGATGGCGAGGAGTTCGGGGTACGTGCCGGGCGTGGCTCCGGCGTCGGCGGCCACCGGCAGTATCCGCCGGGCCTCGTTCACCACCTCCCCTTCGAGTCGGGTACCTAGGTCCTTCACCAGGGCTGCCTGGGCGTCGGCGGGGCGTCCTGCGTCCAGCGCCGCGGCCACCCCGAGGGAGAGCCGGCGTACGGCGTACACCCGCGCGAGGAGAGCGCCGAGGCGGGCCTGCTGGTCGGCGGTGGTAGCGCGGCCCGACAGCTCACGCACCAGCGCGACAAGCAACGGGAAGGTACTCAAGTACCTCTCGGGGCCGCTGCGTTCGAAGGCGAGCTCGCCGGTCACCTGTGCCCAGCCGTCGCCCTCGCTGCCGAGCAGCATGCTGTCGGGGACCTCGACGCCCTCCAGGTGGAAATAGTTGAAGGTGTGCTCACCGGTCAGCAGCCGGATCGGCTCCACGCGCACCCCGGGGGCGCGCAGGTCCACGATGAACTGGCTGAGTCCCTGGTGGCGGTCGGTGTGGTCGCTGGTGCGGGCCAGGACGATCGCGTAGTCGTTGACGTGTGCGCCGCCGGTCCACATCTTGGTGCCGGTCAGCTTCCAGCCGCCGTCGTCGATGCGCTCGGCGCGGGTCGCCACGTTCGCCAGGTCGGACCCGGCCTGCGCCTCGCTCATCCCGATGGAGAAGAAGCAGCGGCCCTCGACGATGGCGGGCAGGAAGCGCTTCTTCTGCTCCTCGCTGCCGTGAGCCAGGATCGAGGGCGCGGCCTGGCGGTCGGCGACCCAGTGCGCGGAGACCGGAGCCCCGGCGGCGAGCAGTTCCTCGATCACCACCACCCGGGCGGCGAAGCCCAGGCCGCCCCCGCCGTACTCCTGGGGCAGGGCCATGCCCACCCAGCCGCACTCGGCGAGCCTGCGGCTGAACTCCGGCAGCCAGCCGGTCAGCCAGGAATCCGGGCGCCCGAGCACGGTGCCGTGGGCGCGCTCCTCGTCAAGGAACCGGCGGACCTTCAGACGTAGTTCGAGGGCTTGGGCGGGCAGCAGTGCTGATGTGTCGGTCATGGCGGACTCCTGTTCAGGCGGTGTGCGCGGGGCGCAGCAGGTTCGTGTCGAAGCCGGCCTCGCGCAGCACCTCGTCGGTGTGCTCGCCGATGGCCGGGCAGGGGCGCAGCGGCGGGACGGGGTCGGCGGAGTAGCGCACCGGGCGGGCGATGGACCGGTAGACGCCCTCGGTGGGGTGCTCGACCTCGGTGAGCAGACCGCCTTCGCGGGCGTACAAGCTGGTCGCGGCCGAGGCGATCGAGTGCACGGGAGCAGCGGGGATGCTCACGCGGTGGCAGAAGTCCCGCCAGGTCGCGGTGGTGTGCTGCCGGGCGAGCTCGTCCAGTACGGGGTAGAGCTCGTCGGCGTTGGCGGCGCGCGTGGCGCGGGTGGCGAACCGCGGGTCGTCGGCGAGTTCGGGGCGGCCGGCGAACGCGGTGAAGTCGCGCCAGTTGCGGTCGCTGTGCGGCAGGATGCACATCCAGCCGTCGGCGGTGCGCTGGGCGCGGCGGGCGCGGCTCATCGAGCGGGGTGCACCGAAGGAGCCGTCGGGCTCCAGCACGGCCTCGCCGAGGTGCTCGACGAGGTTGAAGGCCATCATCACATCGGCCATCGGCACTTCGATGTGCTGGCCTCCGCCGCCGTTGGCGCGGTGGTGCAGGGCAGCGAGCACGGACTGGGTGATCTGCAGGCCGCAGATCTTGTCGGCGAGCAGGGTTGGCACGAAGTGCGGTTCCCCGCTGGCCTGTTGGTTGAGCCAGACCAGCCCGGAGACGGCCTGGATGATGTCGTCGTACGCGGCGAGGGTGCCGAGCTCGCTGTCGCTGCGGAAGCCCTGGGCGTTGACCTGGATCAGCTCCGGGTTGGCGGCGGCGAGTTCCTCGGGGGTGAGCCGGAGCCTGGCCAGGGCCTGCGGGCGGATGTTGGTCAGGAACACATCGGCGGTACGGAGCAGCGTGAGCAGCGCCTCACGGCCGTGCGGGGCCTTCAGATCGAGAGCGACGCTGCGCTTGTTGCGGTTGAGGTTGAGGGCCGCACCGCCCATTCCGGGGTGGCGGATCGGCGGGTAGCTGCGCGTCATGTCGCCGACGGGCGGCTCGACCTTGATCACGTCGGCGCCCAGGTCGCCGAGCTGCTGGGCAGCGTACGGCACCATGATCACGCTGCCGAGTTCGATGACGCGGACACCGGCGAGCATTCCTGTCTTCGGCATTTCGCCTCCGTTTCGGGATCGTTCGGTGAATCCAGGAAAGCCCGAACAGGCGGTCTGTGGCCAATACCGATGTACCTATGAAAATCTGGGGCCAGGCATATCACCGCAGGTGAACTGCCCTCTATATGACGGACCGTATAGCCACTGCCTGGAACTCGTATTGGACCGGGCCGAAGGGGCGCGGCTTTCCTGAAGGCAGCAGAAGTCCTTCGGAAAGGATCCCGGTCATGCCACGCACTCCTCATGACGTACTCGACGGCCTCTACCGTGAACTCGGCGTCGGCGCCGCGGACGCGGGCGGCCAGGTCACCATCACCGGCGCCGACCCGGTCACCCCCTCCGTGCACCGGATCGGCGACGCCGCCGCGGCCGCGCTCGCGGCGCTCGGCACGGAGGTCGCCGCGCTGTGGCGGGAGCGCGGCGGGGACGGGCAGGATGTCACCGTGTCGGTGGAGTCGGCCGTGCACCAGCTGATGGCCGTGTTCCTGACCAGCGTCAACGGCGTTGCCGTCACTGCACTCGCCGAGGACCCGAACCTGCTCGGGAACAGCGACTTCTACCGCGCCGCCGACGGCCGCCACGTCTACGTGCTGCTGAGCTACCCGCATCTGCGCGATACGGCGTGCGAGGTTCTGGACTGCCCGCCCGACCGGGAGCGGATCGCGGACGCCGTCGCGCGCTGGGACGCCTTCGCGCTGGAGGAGGCGATCTGTGCGCGGGGCGGCACCGCCATCGCCGTACGGACGCAGGCCGAGTGGCGCGAGCACCCGCAGGGCCGGCTGCTCGACCAGGGCCCGCTGATCCACATCGACAAACTGGGCGACAGCGCGCCCGAGCCCTTCCCCGGCGGGGCCGAACTCCCGCTCTCCGGCGTGCGTGTGCTGGACAACACGCACGTCATCGCCGGGCCGATCGCCGCCAGGATGACCGCCGAGCTGGGCGCGGACGTACTGCACCTGTCCTCCCCCGCACACCCCGACCCCAACGGCATGATCATCGAGACCGGCATCGGCAAGCGCGCCGCCTTCTGCGACCTGAACGCCCCCGGCCAGGCGAAGGCCTTCCACCGGGTACTGGCGGAGACGGACGTGTATGTGAGCAACTACCTGAACCTGGACACCAAGGGCTTCGGACCGGCGGCCTTGGCCGAGGAGCGGCCCGGACTCGTCCTCTTGGACTTCCACGGCTGGGGCACGACCGGACCGTGGTCGCGACGCGGCGGATTCGACCAACTCGCCTGTGCAGCGAGCGGATTCTCCGCCGAGGAGGGTTCCTTCAGCGGGCCCAGGCTGCCGCCCACCTATCTGCTCAACGACTACCTCGCGGCGATCCTGGGCGCAGCCGGCACGGTGGAGGCGCTGCGCCGCCGGGCCCGCGAGGGCGGGACCTGGCGGGTGCACGTGGATCTGGCCAAGGTCTCGATGTGGGTGCAGGACCTGGGGCTGTTCCCGCGCGCGCAGGTCCGCGACCTGCCCGCCCCCGACCCCACCGATGCCGCCGGTCACCTCACCACTGTCGAGGGTCCGTTCGGCAGCACCAGCTATCTGCCGACACGCATCGCGTACTCCACGCTGCGCCCCCGTCTCACCCGCAGCGCCGAGCCCCTGGGCGCCTCCACCCTGGCCTGGTGATCCCGATGCGCGCCGGCGACATCCCCGACCTGCTGCTCACCACACCGGTGAACTCCCCCGCCTACCCGCTGCCCCCGTACCGCTTCACCGACCGTGAGTACCTGACCATCACCTACCGCACCGAACCCGACGCCCTGCGGCGCGTCGTCCCCGAGCCACTGGCCGTGCCCGAGCCGCTGGTCCGCTTCGAGGTCATCCGGATGCCGGACGTCACCGGCCTCGGCAGCTACAGCGAGTCCGGCCAGCTGGTCCCAGTCGAACTCGACGGCGAGCAGGGCGAGTTCAGTCTGGCGATGTACGTGGACAGCGCACCGGCCATCGCCTCGGGGCGCGAACTGAGCGCGTACCCGAAGAAGGCGGGATCGCCCCGCCTCTACGTCGACGGCGACACCCTGGTCGGCACCCTCGACCACGGCTCGCTGCGGGTGGCCACCGCGACCATGGGCTACAAGCACCGGCCGCTCGACCCCGCCCGGGCCCGCGCCGAACTCGCCGCGCCCACCTACCTGCTGGGTATCGACCGCGGATACGACGGCGCTCCCCTGCGCTGCGAACTCCTCCGCACCCGGATCACCGATCTCACCGTCAAGGGTGCCTGGTCCGGGCCCGCGCGGCTCCAGCTCTTCGAGCACGCGCTCGCACCGCTGGCCGATCTGCCCGTACGCGAGGTCGTGCGCGCCACCCATGTGCTGGCCGACCTCACCCTCGCCCCCGCCGAACCCGTGCATGACTACCTCAAGAAGGTGCCTTCCGCATGAGCCCCGTCCGAGCAACCGTCGTCGGCGCCGGCCTGATCGGCACCTCCTGGACCGCCCTGTTCCTGGCAGGCGGCCTGGAGGTCACCGTCTGCGACCCGCGCCCCGACCTGGACGCCTACCTGGACACCGAACTCGCCGCCTGCGAACCGGCACTGCGCCGACTCGGCTTCGACACCGCGCATCTGACCGCGCGCCTGCGCCTGGAGCCCGACCTGGCCCGCGCTGTCGCGCAGGCCGATGTCGTACAGGAGAACGGCCCGGAGCGGCTGCCGCTCAAGCAGGAGCTGTGGCAGCGCATCGAGCAGTACGCCCCGGC
The DNA here is from genome assembly GCF_014596465.1 of Streptomyces sp. CBMA123. Lineage (GTDB taxonomy): Bacteria > Actinomycetota > Actinomycetes > Streptomycetales > Streptomycetaceae > Kitasatospora. The sequence goes on from NZ_MECK01000146.1 coordinate 30,908, forward strand.
GGACACGCTGCTGGCCACCTCGACCTCCGGCATTTCGGCCACCGCCATCGCCGAGGCCCTGCGCAGCCCCGAGCGGCTGGTAGTGGGGCATCCCTTCAACCCGCCGCATCTGATCCCGCTGGTCGAGATCGTCCCCGGCGCGCTTACCTCGGCCGAAACCGTCGAGAAGGCACGGCAGTTCTACGCCTCACTCGGCAAGCGGCCCCAGGTGCTGCGCAAGGAGGTCCCCGGGTTCGTCGCCAACCGGCTGCAGTCCGCGCTGTTCCGCGAGGCCGTGCACCTGGTGGCCACCGGTGTGGTGACCGAGCAGGAGCTGGACTCCATCGTCACCTCTTCGATCGGCCTGCGCTGGGCGGTGGACGGCCCCTTCCGCTCCTTCCACCTGGGCGGCGGTCAGGGCGGACTGCCCGACTTCCTGGCCCACCTCGGACCCCAGATGGAAGCCGCCTGGCCGACCCTCGGCACTCCCTCCTTCGACGAGCCGACGCTTGCCCTGCTCATCACCCAGGCCAAGGAGTTCCTGGCCGAGGGCAGCGTCACCGAACTGGCCGCCGAACGCGACCGTCGCCAGATCGCGCTGATGCGCGCGCTCGACAAGCACTGACCCCTCTCCCGCAGCTGACCCCCGATTCAGGCAAGCACCCTGGAGCAGTCATGTCCCTGTCCGACAGCATCGCCAAGGCGGTCGCGAACCCCGCTACCGACGACGCCTTCGACATCCACACCGCGCTCGACGAGGTACTCGGCACCATCGGACTGAACCGCGCCGACACCGGCGGGAGCTTCACCTTCCGCGGCGCCGACCCGATCGTGCCCAGCACGCTGCGCCTGGGTGCGGCCACCTCCCTCGCCCTCGCCGCCAAGTCCGCCGCAGTGGCAGCCCTCTGGCGGCAGCGCGGCGGGCGCGGCCAGGACATCTCGATGGACCTGCGAGTCGCCCCGCACCGGCTGTGCCCCTTCTACGACCAGAAGTGGGAGTTGCTCAACGGCTACCCGGGCGGCGCGCCGTCCGTCCCCACCCTTGCCTTCGTCAACGGCTTCTACCGCACTGCGGACGACCGCTGGGTGATGCCGCTCAACCCGTATCCCAACCTGCGCATCGCCGCCGAGCGCCTGCTCGGTGTGCCCGAGGACCCCGATGCGGTCGCCGCGGCGATCGCCACATGGCGGGCCGCCGAGCTGGAGGAGGCGGCCGAGCGGGCCGGGGTGGTGCTGCCGATGATCCGTACGCCCCAGGAGTTCCTGAAGGAGCGGCAGTTCACCGAGGTCCTCGCCGGCATGCCGCTGGTGGAGATCACCAGGATCGGCGACAGCGACCCCGAGCCGCTGCCCACCGTGGGCGCGGGCGCGACCGCCCCGCTGGCGGGCGTACGGGCGCTGGGCATGGGCCACATCATCGCGGGCGCGGGGGCCGGCCGCGCACTGGCCCTGCACGGCGCGGACGTACTGAACCTGTGGCGGCCGGGCGAGCTGGAACACCCGGTGACGTACAACACGACCCAGGTGGGGGTGCGCTCGGCCACCGTGGAGCCGCGTACCGCGGAAGGTGCGGCGGCGATACGTGAACTGCTGGCCGGGGCCGACGTGTTCTACGCCAACCGCCGCCCGGGCCTGCTCGCCTCGATGGGTCTGTCCGAGGACGAGGCCATCGCCCTGCGCCCCGGCCTGGTCCACGCCACCGTCTCGCTGCACGGCACCACAGGCCCCTGGGCGAACCGGATCGGGTTCGACCAGACGGCCGGTTCGGTCGCGGGCCTGCTCCACCTGGAGGGTGACGGCGAACGTCCCGCACTCCCGCCGATCACCGTCGTCAACGACTATCTGGTGGCCTGGTTCCTGACCGCAGGCATCGTCGAGGCGATGCGGCGGCGCGCGGTGGACGGTGGCTCCTACCGCGTCCATGTCTCGCTCACACGCGTCGCGCTGTGGATCCTCTCGCTGGGCGTCTTCGACAAGGCGTACGCCACGGCCGTCGCCGGAACCGGCGACGAGCACGCCTACCTGGACCCGGAGAGCTTCACCGCCCGCACCCCGCTCGGCGACTACCAGGGCGTCACCGACCAGATCCGGATGTCCGAGACCCCTGGCGCGTACCGCCACGTACTGCTGCCGCGAGGATCCTCCCGTCCCGCGTGGGAATCCCCGGCCCGCGCCTGAGCACGGCGCCGCCGACCGCATCGCGCCGAAGTGGCGGAAAGCATCCCGAGCCGAGGAGTCCCGTCCATGCGGACCATCCGATCGGCGTCCTCGCCGACAACCAGGCCAAGGCCATGCACTTCTACACGGAGGTCCTCGGCATCGTGAAGAAGCACGACGTTCCCGTGGGCGAGCCCATCCGTGCCAGGTTCGGCTACGGCGGCTCCCCGAGCGGAGCACGGATGGCGCCAAGCCCGGACGGTTGCAGTTCTGGTTGCGTTCATCCCCGCCCGGCAACGTCCAGACTCGGGCGAGCGAGCCACTCCGCCGCAGCTCAGAACGCCCGCACCCAATCGTGAACGACCGGACGAACAGTTGGAAAGCCTGTGGGGGCAACCCCTCACGAGTTCGAATCTCGTATCCTCCGCCTTCACGAAGGCCCGGACCGTTCGACGGTCCGGGCCTTCGTCGTCTCTGGTCTGAGTCGAGGTCAGAGCTCAGCTGCCGCCTCGTCCTCCCCTCAGCGCGACCGGGGACCTTCGATGGTGATCCACTGGAGTTCGGTGAACTCCTCCAGGCCGGCCCGTCCCCCGGATTTTCCGTAACCGCTGTTCTTCAGGCCGCCGAAAGGGATCTGCGGTTCGTCGTCGAGGGTGGTTCCGTTGATGTGGCACATGCCGGCGTTGATCCGCTTGGCCAGGTCGAGGGCGAGGGGAACGTTTCGGGTGAAGATCGCCGAGGTGAGGCCGTAGTCGTTGTCGTTGGCCACGCGCAGGGCTTGCTCGGGGCCATCGACGGCTATGACGGTGACCATGGGGCCGAAGGACTCCTCGCGGTAGGCGCGCATGCCGGGTGTGACGTCGGCCAGCACGGTCGGGGCGAAGCACGGACCGTCGGCCGCTCCACCGGCCAGGAGCCGTGCGCCGGCCGCGACGGCGTCCTGGACCAGGTCGGACAGACGCGAGACGGTGCCCCGGCCGACCACGGGGCCGAGCACGGACTGCGGGTCGCGGGGGTCGCCGTAGGAGAAGGTGTCGGCGAGGGCGGCCAGGCGGCGGCAGAACTCGTCGGCGATGCTGCGGTCGACAACGACGCGTTCGGTGGACAGGCAGCCTTGTCCTGAGTTGGCGAACGCGCCGAAGGCCGCCGCGCTGACCGCTTGGTCGAGGTCGGCGTCGGCGAGGACCAGGACCGGTGCCTTTCCGCCGAGTTCGAGGATCGCCTGCTTCAGGTGCGCGGCGGCCTTCTCACCGATGATGCGGCCCACCCTGGTGGAGCCGGTGAAGTGGACACGGCGGACGGCCGGGTGGGCGATCAGGGCGTCCACTACTTCGGGGGCGTCCTCGGGGGCGTTGGTGACGAGGTTGAGCACGCCGTCGGGCAGGCCGGCCTCGGTCAAGCACTTGGCGACCAGACCGTGTGTGCGCGGCGTCTGCTCCGAAGCCTTCATGACCACGGTGTTGCCGAGGACCAGCGCCGCCGGGACCGAGCTGCCCGCCAGCAGCGCCGGAGCGTTCCACGGGATGACGCACGCAACCACGCCGACCGGCCGGCGCACCGCGATCGAGGTGCGGCCCGGCGTCTCGGAGGGGATGACCTCACCGGTCAGGCCCTCGTGTGCCGCACTCGCGGCGTAGCGGATCTTCTCGGCGAGGGCCTTGACGTTGTACGCGCCCCAGGCGGCGGGGCCACCCATCTCGGCGGTGATCGCCTCGGTGAGTTCCTGCGCCCGCGCCTCCACCATGTCGGCCGCGGTCCACAGGATGCGGCGGCGTTCGCCCGGCGGCAGCGCCGACCAGGCGGGAAAGGCGCGCTCGGCGGCTTCGGCCGCGCCGATGGCGTCCGCCGGGCAGGCTGCGGCCGCGCGGGAGGTGACCTCGCCGGTGAACGGATCGTGCACCTCGTAGGTCCGGTCGTCCGCCGCCCGCTGCCAGGTGCCGCCGATCAGCAGCCGCTGGACGGTGTCTTCACCCGTGGGGGTCATGTTCGCTCTCCTGTCCCGGCGGCGGCCGCTGCCTCGTGCGTCGGCCGCCGCCGGAGGTGGTGGTGTGGGGTCGGAGGCGTCACCGCGCTGCGGCGGCCTTGCCGGCGTGGTGGATGCGGGTCTGCTCGGCGACGCGGCGGCCGAGGTGGCGGGCGGTGTTCAGGTCGGCGTCGTGCACGGCGGCGGTGTCGTTGAAGCTCTGGGCGCCGGCGCCGAGGTAGAAGCCGAGCCGGTTGTCGTCTTCGGGGCTGGACGTGGTGGTGTTCCAGCCCGGCAGGATGTCCAGGCTCACCCAGAGCATCCCGTGCTGGGCCGCCAGGAGTGCGAAGTACTGCAGGGTGTGCAGCTTGTCGCCGCTCATGGAGCCGGAGTTGGTGAATCCGGCGGCGAGCTTGTCCCTCCAGGCGCGGGTGCTCCACTGCTTGCTGGTGGCCTCGGCGAAGGTGTGGAACGCCCCGGAGGCGGTGCCCATGTAGGTGGGGGAGCCGAAGATGATGGCGTCCGCCGCGTCCAGCAGTTCCCAGTCGGCGTCGCCGAGGGACGCGACGTCCACGCGAAGGACCTGCGTCCCGGGGACCGAGCGAGCGCCATCGGCCACGGCCGTGGCGATCTGCGCAGTGTGCCCGTAGCCCGAGTACGAGGCAATGACGATGGTGATGTCGGACATGGTTCTTCCCTTCTTGGCGCCGCCGATGACGGCGCGGTTGTCCGGAGGACGGAGAGCGCGAACAGGACGTCCACCCGCCGGGACGCCGGGTTGTCGGGTGGGTCGCGCGGCGGAATGCGGTGTGGCGGCCGCGGCGCGGCAGTGGGCGCGAACGCCGCGCGGTACGTATGCACGTACGGCGCTGCCCACAGCCCGAGACGGTGTTACGGGTAAAACCGTATCACCGATAGGGCGCTGATACGCAAGATGCCGTATCGTTGTTCCATGGATGAGGGAAGGCATGCCGCACGGCGCCAGGTACTGCAGGTCGCGGCCACGCTGCTGGAGGAGGGCGGCAGTGAGGCGGTGTCGACGCGCGCCGTCGCCGGTGCAGCCGGAGTCACTGCCCCGACGCTGTACCGGATGTTCGGGGACAAGGACGGGCTCCTCGCCGAGCTGGCCGCCTACGGATTCGAGATGTACCTGGCCGAGAAGCAGGAGACGCTGCGCCTGTCCGACGATCCGGTGGCCGATCTCCACCGGGGTTGGGATCTGCACGTCGACTTCGGCCTGCGGCACCCGGCGTTCTACGTGCTCATGTACGGCACGGCGCGGCCCGGGCAGCGGCCCCCGGCCGCTGACGAGGCCCACGCCCTGCTGGTGAGGGTGCTGGGCCGGGCGGCCGATGCCGGGCGCCTCCGGGTGCCGGTGGACGAGGCGACCCGCGTGATCCACGCGGCGACGACGGGTGCTGCTCTGGCGCTGATCAGCGAGGCGGCGCCGGAGCGAGGCCTGGCGGCTTCGGCGCGACTGCGGGATGCCGTGATCGCCTCCGTGACCACCGGTCCGCCCGCCTCGTTCGGATCGGACCTCGCCTCACGTGCCCTCGCACTCGATGCCGCACTCGACGCCGAGGGTGCTGCGGGGGTACCCCTGAGCGGTACGGAGACGGCACTGCTGCGCGATTGGCTGCGGCGCCTGGCCGGCTGAGGACTCCTGTGGGCGGGCCCCGTGCGCCATGGTCTCGTTCACCCTCGTCCGGTCAGGTCCGGCCGCTCCCCACCGCTCCACTCCGCCGCAGGCCGGAACGAGTGCGAAACCCCGGCGGACACCCTTCATGAGAATGGGAAAGCGTGTTGGGGGCAACCCCTCGCGAGTTCGAGTCTCGTACCCTCCGCCTTGATCGAAGGCCCGGACCGCTCAGTGGTCCGGGCCTTTGTCGTCACTCCCCGGCTCGCTCGACAGCTGTACGTTATTCTGTACGACATGAAGACGATGAGTGCCACCGAGCTCCGCGGCAATCTCGCCGCCGCGCTCGATGCCGTTGAGAGCGACGCCGAAGAGCTCGTCATCACACGCGCCGGCCACGAGCCGCTAGTTGTCGTCTCCCTGGCCGAGTACGCCTCGCTCCGCGAGACCGACTACCTGCTGCGCTCCCCGGCCAACGCCGACCACCTTCGCCTCTCCCTGCAGGAATACCGGGAGGGCCGTGCGGTGGCCCGAGAACTGATCGACGCCGAAGACCTCGCCGAGTAGAGCGCGTGAAGGTCCAGTTCACCGAGCGCGGCTGGAGCGACTACCTGTCCTGGCAGGCGGACGATCGCCGTCTCCTCAAGCGCGTCAATCTGCTGATCGACGACATCCGCCGAAACGGCAACGAGGGCATCGGCAAACCCGAACCCTTGCGGTACGAGCTCGCCGGGGCCTGGTCCCGCCGGATCGACCAGGAACACCGCCTGGTCTACATCCTTGACGAGCAGGCCGACACCCTGTGCGTCATCGCGTGCCGTTACCACTACGGCAAGTAGCGCCTGAGACCAGGAGAGACGCAGTGGCATCCGGGGTCAGCTCGCGCTGGTCTGAAGGTGCCCGCTTCCGGCGGCCTCGGAGCTGTGCCGGCCTGGCTGCCGGTCGGCCGGGGCACCGGCCTGGGCGAGAAGGCGCAGTGCGGCCTGTGAGCCTGAACCGGCCTCAGCGGTTGCGACGACGATGCGCTGCCCGCTCTGCTGCGGGGTCGTCAGGGTCTGCAGGTTGAGGTGCATCCGGCCGACCAGCGGATGGCGCATGCGATAGGCGGCGATGTCCCAGTTCCTGACCCGGTTCTCGGACCACATGGTGGCGAACTCCGCACTCTTCATGGTCAGTTCGCCGATCAGTACGGCCAGCATCGGATCGTCCGGATACTGGCCGGCGGCAAGCCGCAGCTTCCCCACCACCGCCCTGGCCTTCCTCGGCCAGTCCACGAACAGATCCCGGGTGTGAGCGTCCAGGAAGACCAGCCGCGCCATGTTCGGGCGCTGGTCCGGCTGGTCGGGGATGTACGAGTCCAGGTGTCCGGCGAACAAGGCGTGCCCCGTACGGTTCCAGGCCAGCACGTCGCTGCGGCGCCCCAGCACCACCGCCGGTGCGTCACCGAACGCTTCGAGCAGCTGCCTGGCCGTGTCATCCGCGGACTCGGGCGCCAGCCTGCGGCGCTTGCTGCCGCGTCGCGTGGCGTGCGCCAGGTCGTGCAGGTGGGCCTGCTCCACCTCGTCCAGACCGAGGGCCCGGGCAAGAGCGTCCAGCACTTCCGGCGAAGCGTTGAGCGACACCCCCTGCTCCAGCCGCGTGTAGTAGGACAGGCTCACCCCCGCCAGCTGGGCCAGCTCGTCGCGGCGCAGCCCGGGCACGCGCCGTCGCTCTCCGAAGTCCGGCAGTCCCACATCCGCCGGCTGCAGCAGCGACCGGCGAATCTGCAGGAACTCCCCCAACCGCACCGTCTTGTTCATGCGGCCGAGTATGTCCGCCCCGGTGCCGCGCAGCCTGCCCCTGCGAGTACTACGCAGAGCTCGTGGGCGCAGCGCCCGGTGTCCGGCCAACCCGCTGGATCCACAAGCCCTTTCCCGGACCTGCCCCTGGCAGGGGCAGGCTGTGCGGGAGCCCGGATGCACATACTTGGCACCGATCCGGCCACCAGGCGGTCGAGGCAGAGCAGGCAGAGCAGGCAGAGCAGGCAGAGCAGGCAGAGCAGGCAGGCCAGGCATGACGCGATGGCCGCCGCATCCGGGTCCGGGTCCGCCGGCGTCGGCACCGGCACCAACTGACCGGCCGTTCCAGCGGGAGCTGGTCGACATCACACCTGCGCGGGAGCGCCCATCAGACGTGCCCTCATCCGGCGCGTCCTCATCGAAGGAACTGGACATGAGCGACACCATCTACACCACCACCGCCACCTCCTGGGGCGGCCGCGACGGCAAGGTCGCCACCGATGACGGTCGTCTGACGGCGTCGCTGTCCATGCCCAAGGAGCTGGGCGGCGACAGCGGCCCCGGCACCAATCCGGAGCAGCTGTTCGCCGCCGGCTACGCGGCCTGCTTCCACAGCGGCCTGCGACTGGTCGCGGGGGCGAAGAAGCTGGACGTCAGGGAATCGGCGATCTCGGTGACCGTCTCCATGGTCGGATCGCTCGCCGAGGGCCGGCTGGGTCTGGCGGCCAGGATCGAGGCCCAGCTGCCCGGCGTGGACGCCGAGGCGGCACGGGAACTGCTCGAGGCGACCCATCAGGTGTGCCCGTACTCGAACGCGACGCGGGGCAACGTCCCGGTCGAACTGGTGCTGGTCGAGGAGAACTGACGCGCACTCGATCGGACGCCGGGACGGTCGGCCGACATCAGCCCGCAGCGGGCTCGGGTTGCTCACCGGCATCGCGGAATCGCGCGATGCCGGTGAGCGGCCACCCGCCCCGAATCCGTGGAGAAAACACCGCTCCTGGCTCTCTCCGGACTTCTGGGACCGGGACGCGGGACTGCTGATCACCCGGGTGCAGACCTTCGTGCTGCGCAGCGAAGGCGTGACGATCCTGGTGGTCACCGGGGTCGGCAACCACGAGCCCCGCCCGCTCCTGCCCCTGTTCGCTCGCCGGAGCACCGACTTCCTGGACCGGCCGGCGGCGGCCGGCGTGGCCCCGCGGGACGTCGACGTGGTGGTCGACACCCACCTGCACGCCGACCACGTCGGGTGGAACACTCGGTTGGTGGACGGGCAGTGGGTGCCGACGACCGGGGGCTCGACGACGCACAGCCCGTCGGGTGGAAGGGGGAGTCCCGCACGATCGTGAGGTCGGCGAGTGCGTCGAGCGCCTCGCGCACCGTGCTCTCCGGCAGGGCCGGCGGGCAACTCGAAAGCACCGTAGGCGCGTTGATCGAACAGGGGCGGGCTGCCGGCAGTATCCGGGCGGACGGCACCGTCGCGGACGTCTACATGGTCGTCGGCTGCCTGTCCGCAGTCATCCGCACCGAGAGCGGCGACTGGCGTCGGCTCATCGACCTCGCCCTCGACGGACTGCGACCCCGCTGAGCAGGTCGGCCGGGCTCCTCAGAGGGGAGGGGGAGCGGGGAGGGGAGAACAGGGAAGAGGGAGAACCCACCCCTTGCCACTCTCAACGTATAACGCACCGGGGGCCTTGCGGCAAGGCCCCCGTGGTGGCGCACAATCGCAGGCCTCAGATCGGAGCTGATGCCATGAACCCCCTGACCACCAGTGCTTTCGACCTCCCCGAGCGGCTGTCCGGCAAGGCCGACCCGACGCTCGTCGCGGCCGATGAGCGGCACTTCGCGGCGATCGCGGAGAGCCTGGAGCGGGCGATCGCCGAACTCTCCGAGCAGCTCGACACCGTGCGCCGTGCCCCGGGGGGCGGCGGGCGGGCGGCGATGGACCGGGACATCGAGGTCCACCGGTTGAGCGGGCGGCTGCGCGCGCTGCGCCGTTACGGCCTGGACCTGTGCCTGGGCCGCATCGTGACCGCGGAGGACGGTGAGCCCCTGTACGTCGGCCGGCTCGGGCTCACCGACAGTGCGGGCCGCCGGCTGCTGGTCGACTGGCGTTCGCCCGCGGCCGAGCCGTTCTTCGCGGCGACCCACGGCGACCCGATGGGCCTGGCGAGCCGCCGGCGGTACCGCTGGAGCCGTGGCCGGATCACCGACTACTGGGACGAGGTGTTCACCGCGGAGGGACTGGCGGGGCACGCCGCCCTGGACGACCAGTCGGCGTTCATCGCCAGCCTGGGCGGCAACCGGTCGGCCCGGATGCGGGATGTGCTCGCCACCATCCAGGCCGACCAGGACGCGATCATCCGGGCCGGCTCGCGGGGCGCCCTGGTGGTCGACGGCGGTCCCGGTACGGGCAAGACGGTGGTCGCCCTGCACCGCTCCGCCTACCTGCTGTACTCCGACCCCCGGCTGGGCCACCGGCGCGGCGGCGTGCTGTTCGTCGGCCCGCACCAGCCGTACCTGAACTACGTCGCCGACGTCCTGCCGAGCCTCGGTGAGGAGGGGGTGCGCACCTGCACCCTGCGGGACCTGGTGCCCGAGGGGGCGGGCGCGGTGGAGGAGGCCGACCCGGAGGTGGCGCGGCTGAAGTCCTCGGTGGAGCTGGTGGGGGCGATCGAGAAGGCCGTCCGGTTCTACGAGGAGCCGCCGACCGAGGGGCTGCTGGTCAGCACCCATGGGGCGGACCTCTGGCTGAGCGCCGGGGACTGGGCCGAGGCCTTCGACGCCCCGGACCCGGGCGCCCCGCACAACGAGGCGCGCGAGCAGATCTGGGACGAGCTGGCCGCGATCCTGCTGGACAAGCTGGAGCCGGGCGAGGAGGAGGTCCCGCTCGAGCTGTTCCGGCGTTCGCTGCGGCAGGACCGTGAGCTGGTCGAGACGCTCAACCGGGCCTGGCCGCTGCTCGAGCCGACCGACCTGGTGGGTGACCTCTGGTCGGTGCCCGCCTACCTGCGGATGTGCGCGCCGCACCTGGCCCCGGAGGAGGTCCGCGCGCTCCAGCGCAAGCACGCCCCGCAGGCCTGGACGGTCTCCGACCTGCCGCTGCTGGACGCGGCCCGGCAGCGGCTCGGGGACCGCGGGGCCACGCTGCGCCGCCAGCGCCACCGGGCCTCGGTGGCCGCCGAGCGCGAGCGGATGGCGGCGGTGATCGGCGACCTGATCGAGGCCGACGACGACGGCGAGGGCGTGGTGACGATGCTGCGCGGCCGGGACCTCCAGGACACCCTGGTCGACGAGGACGCGCTGGACGGCGCCGACGCGGAGCCGCTGGCCGGCCCGTTCGCCCACATCGTGGTGGACGAGGCCCAGGAGCTGACCGACGCGCAGTGGCGGATGCTGCTGCTGCGCTGCCCGTCCCGGAGCTTCACCATCGTCGGGGACCGCGCCCAGGCCAGGCACGGTTTCGCCGAGTCGTGGCAGGAGCGGCTGGAGCGGGCCGGCTTCGACCGCACCACCATGGCCTCGCTGAGCATCAACTACCGCACGCCGGAGGAGGTGATGGCGGAGGCCGAGCCGGCCATCCGGGCGGCGCTGCCGGACGCCAACGTGCCGACCTCGGTGCGCAGCAGCGGCGTTCCGGTCCGGCACGGGTCGGCGGCGGAGCTGGCGGCGGTCGTGGACGGGTGGCTCGCCGAGCACGACGAGGGTGTCGCCTGCGTCATCGGCGATCCGGGCTTCCGGGAGCGGCCGCGGGTCCGCTCGCTCACGCCGGAGCTGGCCAAGGGTCTGGAGTTCGACCTGGTCGTGCTGGTCGATCCGGAGGCGTTCGGCGAGGGCGTGGAGGGGGCGGTCGACCGCTATGTCGCGATGACCAGGGCGACCCGGCAGCTCGTCGTCCTGCGCGGCCGCTGAGGCGTCACCCGCGGGGAAGGGGCCCGGCCGCGGGCGGAAGGGGTCCGGCGCACCCGGCGCCGGACCCCCGTGGTCCCCACGGCCCCCTCGTGGCCCCTGCGGTCCCCAAGGGCCGGGAGAGGACCGGGAGAAGACCGGGAACGGACCGGAAGAGGCCCCAAGGGCCGTGACCCGTACGTCAGTTGTGGGCGTGCAGGTCCGCGTTCAGGCCGCCCCAGGAGCCGGAGCGGGCGATGACCTCGACGGCGCCGGTCTGCGAGTTGCGGCGGAACAGCAGGTTGTCCTGGCCGGACAGCTCGACGGCCTTGGCCACGGTGCCGGCCGGGGTGGTGACCCGGGTGCCGGCGGTGACGTAGAGGCCGGCCTCGACGACGCAGTCGTTGCCGAGCGAGATGCCGATGCCGGCGTTGGCGCCGAGCAGGCAGCGCTCGCCGACCGAGACGACCTGCTTGCCGCCGCCGGACAGGGTGCCCATGATCGAGGAGCCGCCGCCGATGTCGCTGTGGTCGCCGACGACGACGCCCGCGCTGATCCGGCCCTCGACCATCGAGGTGCCGAGGGTGCCGGCGTTGAAGTTGACGAAGCCCTCGTGCATCACGGTGGTGCCGGCGGCGAGGTGCGCGCCGAGCCGGACGCGGTCGGCGTGGGCGATGCGCACGCCGGTCGGGGCGACGTAGTCGGTCATCCGCGGGAACTTGTCGATCCCGTAGACGGCCAGCTGGCCGCCCTCGGCGCGGACGGCGAGGCGGGCCTGCTCGACCTTGTCGACCGGGACGGGGCCGATGCTGGTCCACGCGACGTTGGCGAGCAGTCCGAACATGCCGTCCAGGTTCTGGCCGTGCGGCTGGACCAGGCGGTGGCTGAGCAGGTGCAGGCGCAGGTACATGTCGTGGGTGTCGAGCGGCTTGTCGTCCAGCGAGCCGATGGTGGTGCGCACGGCGACCACCTCGACGCCGCGGCGGGCGTCGGCGCGCAGGGCGTCGGCGGCGCCGGCGCCGAGTTCGGCCTCGGCCTGCTCGGCGGTCAGGCGTACGGTGCCGGCCGGGCCGGGCTCGGCGACCAGCGCGGGGGCGGGGTACCAGGTGTCGAGGACGGTGCCGTCGGCGGCGATGGTGGCCAGGCCGGTGGCCACGGCGCCGTTCGCCGGGGAGGTGGATTCGAGCGAGGTGGATTCAGCAGTCACACCGTGCACGTTAACCAATGCGGGGCTCCGCTGCCGAACACGCCCAGCGTCCGGACACGCCGGTCGGATCCGCAGGCCGGCAGGCCGCCGGGCCGGAAATTGCGGTGCCCGGACGCTCCTGGCTGGGCAATACTCGGCCGGGTGTTCATGTCGATTTCCACTACCGGCAGCGCCGAGAGCCCGGCCACGGATCTCGGGTTCCTGCTGCACAAGCATCCCGGCAGGGTCCAGCGGTTCGCGACCTCGCACGGCGAGGCCCACGTCTTCTACCCCGAGGCACGGGACGAGCTCTGCACGGCGGCGCTGCTGCTGGACATCGACCCGATCGCGCTGGTCCGCAAGGGCCGGGGCAGGGGGCGCGGCGGTTCGCCCGACTTCGCGCTCTCGCAGTACGTCAACGACCGCCCGTACGCCGCGTCCTCGCTGCTCGCGGTGGCGCTGCGGACGGTGTTCCGGTCCGCGATGAAGGGCGACTGCCCGGCGCGTCCGGAACTGCCGGGGCTGGTCCGCCCGTTGCGGATCGAGCTGCCGGCGGTGCCCGCGAACGGCGCGGGCGGGGGCGGTGGCCCGGCCATGGTGGCCCGGCTGTTCGAGCCGCTGGGCTGGCGGGTGGAGGCGGCGGCGGTTCCGCTGGACGCGGCGTTCCCGGAGTGGGGGGAGTCCCGTTACGTGCGGGTGGTGCTCGCCTCGGAGGCGGTGCGGCTGGCCGACGCGCTCCAGCAGCTGTACGTGCTGCTGCCGGTGCTGGACGGTGCGAAGCACTACTGGGTTGCCCCGGACGAGGTGGACAAGCTGCTCGCCGCCGGTGAGGGCTGGCTGGCGGCCCACCCCGAGCGCGCCCTGATCGCCCGGCGCTATCTGTCCCGCCGCTGGTCGCTGACCCGGGCCGCGATGGAGCGGCTGGAGCTGGCCCGGCTGGCGGAGGCGGACGACCGCGAGGTGGAGGAGATCGACAACGCGGTCGACGACCGGCCGGACGAGGAGGGCCCCGAGACCACCGAAGCCCCCGAGCCCACCGAGACCCGCGAGGTCAGCAAGCCCACCGCGCCCACCGCGCCCACCGCGCCCACCGCGCCCACCGCGGCCACCGCGCCCACCGGGGCCGGCGAGCGCGCGGAGCCCCGGCAGCCCTCCCTCGCCGAGCGGCGCCGCGCCGCGATCCTCACCGCCCTGCGCGACACCGGCGCGGCCCGGGTCGCCGACCTCGGCTGCGGCCAGGGCGAGTTGATCGGCGAGCTGCTGAAGGACGCCCGGTTCACCGGCATCCTCGGCGTGGACGTGTCGGCGCGGGCGCTGCAGGCGGCGAACCGCAAGCTGCGGCTGGAGCGGCTGCCCGAGCGGCAGGCGGCCCGGGTGACGCTGGCGCAGGGCGCGCTGACGTACACCGACGCCCGGTTGAAGGGTTACGACGCGGCGGTGCTGTGCGAGGTGATCGAGCACTTGGACCTGGAGCGGCTGCCCGCGCTGGAGTACACGGTGTTCGGCGCGGCCCGTCCGAAGGCCGTGGTCGTCACCACGCCCAACGTCGAGTACAACGTGCGTTGGGAGAGCCTGCCGGCGGGCCGTACGCGGCACGCCGACCACCGGTTCGAGTGGTCCCGCGCCGAGTTCGGCGCGTGGGCGGGGAAGGTCGCGGCGGCGTACGGCTACACGGTGGAGCTGCGCCCGGTCGGGCCGGAGGACCCGGAGGTCGGCCCGCCGACCCAGCTCGCCCTGTTCCGCATCACCACCGCCATCACCACCACCGCCATCACCACCACCGCCACCTGTGCCGCCACCGCCACTGGTGCCGAGAACATCACCACGACGCCCGAGGAGGGCGTGACCCGATGACCGACGACGCGACCCGCGACCCCGAGCAGGCCCAGCCCGGGAGCACCCCCGCCCCCCGCCGCCTCCCGGTCACCGACGTCTCCCTCGTCGTCCTGATCGGCACCAGCGGTGCGGGCAAGTCCACCTTCGCCCGCCGTCACTTCCTGCCCACCCAGGTGGTCTCCTCCGACTTCTGCCGAGGCCTGGTGGCCGACGACGAGAACGACCAGTCGGCGTCCGCCGAGGCCTTCGACGTCCTGCACTACATCGTCGGCAAGCGGCTCGCGGCCGGCCGCCTCACCGTGGTGGACGCCACCAACGTCCAGCCGGAGGCCCGCCGCCGGCTGGTCGCGATCGCCCGCGCCCACGACGTGCTGCCGATCGCGATCGTGCTGGACGTCCCGCCGGGCGTGTGCGCCGAGCGCAACCGCTCCCGCCCGGACCGCCGGCTGCCCGCGCACGTCGTACCGCGCCAGCACCGCGAGCTGCGCCGTTCGCTGCGCGGCCTGGAGCGCGAGGGCTTCCGCACGGTGCACGTGCTGCGCGGCGAGGCCGAGGTGGCGGCGGCCGGGATCGAGCTGGAGAAGCGCTACAACGACCTGCGCCACCTCACCGGCCCGTTCGACATCGTCGGCGACATCCACGGTTGCCGTTCCGAGCTGGAGACCCTGCTGACCCGTCTCGGCTACTCCCTCGCCCGGGACGCCGAGGGCCGCCCGGTGGACGCCGTCCACCCCGCGGGCCGCACCGCCGTGTTCGTCGGCGACCTGGTCGACCGCGGCCCGGACACCCCGGGTGTGCTGCGCCTGGTGATGGGCATGGTCGGGGCCGGCCACGCGATCTGCGTGCCGGGCAACCACGAGCACAAGCTCGGCCGGGCCATGGACGGCAAGAAGGTCACCGTCGCGTACGGCCTCAAGGAGTCGCTGGACCAACTGGCCGGGGAGAGCGAGGAGTTCAAGGCCGAGGTGCGGGCCTTCATGCGCGGCCTGGTGAGCCACTACCTGCTGGACGGCGGCGCCCTGGTGGTCTGCCACGCCGGTCTGCCGGAGCGGTACCACGGCCGCGCCTCCGGCCGGGTGCGCTCGCACGCGCTGTACGGGGAGACCACCGGCGAGACCGACGAGTACGGCCTGCCGGTGCGCTACCCGTGGGCGGAGGAGTACCGCGGCCGGGCGCTGGTGGTCTACGGCCACACCCCGGTGCCGAGCGCGAGCTTCGTCAACAACACCATCTGCCTGGACACCGGCTGCGTCTTCGGCGGCAGCCTGACGGCGCTGCGCTATCCGGAGCGCGAGCTGGTGAGCGTGGCGGCCGAGCGGGAGTGGTACGCCCCGGTGCGTCCGCTGCTGACGGATGCGCCGGGTGCCCGCGAGGGCCGTCCGCTGGATCTCGCGGACGTGGCCGGGCGCCGGACCGTGGAGACCGGTCTGCACGGCCGGGTCGCCGTGCGGGAGGAGAACGCGACGGCCGCGCTGGAGGTGATGAGCCGCTTCGCGCTGGACCCGCGGCTGCTCGCCTACCTGCCGCCGACGATGGCGCCGAGCCCGACGTCCCGCCGGGAGGGGTACCTGGAGCACCCGGAGGAGGCCTTCTTCGCCTACCGCGCGGACGGCGTCCGGCACCTGGTGTGCGAGGAGAAGCACATGGGCTCGCGCGCGGTGGTGCTGGTCGCCCGGGACGGCGCCGCGTTGGAGCGGCGCTTCGGGGTGGCCGGTCCGGGCGCGATCTGGACCCGGACCGGACGGGCCTTCCTGGACGACGAGGAGCTGACCGGCGCGGTGCTCGGCAGGGTCCGGGCGGCGGCCGAACGGGCGGGTCTGTTCGAGGAGTTGGGCACCGACTGGCTGCTGCTGGACGCGGAGCTGATGCCGTGGTCGCTGAAGGCGGTGGAGCTGTTGCGCCGCCAGTACGCCGCGGTCGGCGCGGCGGCCGGCGCCGCTCTGCCGGAGGTGCTGTCCGCCTTGGAGCAGGCGGCCGCGCGCGGGCTGGAGCTCGGGGAGCTGACCGCCCGCCAGCGCCGTCGCGCCGCCGACGCGCGGGCGTTCACCGAGGCGTACCGGCGGTACTGCTGGCCGACGGAGGGGCTGACGGGCATCCGGCTGGCGCCGTTCCAGCTGCTGGCCGCCGAGGGGGCGAACCTCGCGGTGCGTCCGCACGACGAGCACCTGGCCTGGATCGACCGCCTGGTGGAGGCCGACGACGTGGCGGCCCCGGTGCTGCACCGCACCGGCCGGGTCCTGGTGGACACCGAGGACGAGGCCTCGGTGGCCGCCGCCACCGCCTGGTGGGAGGACCTGACGGCGGCGGGCGGCGAGGGCATGGTGGTCAAGCCGCTGGCCTCGGTGGTGCGGACGGTGCGGGGTGAGGGCCGTCCGGGCGGCCTGGTGCAGCCGGGGGTGAAGGTGCGCGGCCGGGAGTACCTGCGGATCGTCTACGGCCCGGACTACACCGAGCATCTGGAGCGGCTGCGGATGCGTTCGCTGGGCCACAAGCGTTCGCTGGCGCTGCGCGAGTACGCGCTGGGCCTGGAGGCGCTGGACCGGCTGGCGGCGGGGGAGCCGCTGTGGCGGGTGCACGAGCCGGTGTTCGCGGTGCTCGCGCTGGAGTCGGAGCCGGTCGACCCGCGGCTGTGACCCGCCCGGCCCGCGTCCGCGGGAACGGGTGACGAAGGGGAAGTCCCGCCCGGGGCTTCCCCTTCGTCACCGCCGCGCTGTATAGAAATTCCGAAGGTCGTATACACTTGCCGCTTTCCAGTCAGTACCTCACGTACCGCCAGTACCGTCACCCCAGGAGCCCGGCATGGCCTTCAACCTCCGGAACAGGCACTTCCTCAAGGAGCTCGACTTCACGCCCCAGGAGTTCCGCTTCCTGGTGGACCTCGCGGCCGGGCTCAAGGCGGCCAAGTACGCGGGCACCGAGCAGCCCCGGCTGCGCGGCAAGAACATCGCGCTGATCTTCGAGAAGACCTCCACCCGCACCCGCTGCGCCTTCGAGGTCGCCGCGCACGACCAGGGCGCCCTCACCACCTACCTGGACCCGTCCGGCTCGCAGATCGGCCACAAGGAGTCGGTCAAGGACACCGCCCGGGTGCTCGGCCGGATGTTCGACGGCATCGAGTACCGCGGCCATGGCC
This sequence comes from Streptomyces sp. CBMA123, assembly GCF_014596465.1. Classification (GTDB taxonomy): domain Bacteria; phylum Actinomycetota; class Actinomycetes; order Streptomycetales; family Streptomycetaceae; genus Kitasatospora. The sequence goes on from NZ_MECK01000146.1 coordinate 48,464, forward strand.
AGGAGATCGTCGAGGAGCTGGCCGAGCACGCCGGCGTCCCGGTCTGGAACGGCCTGACCGACGAGTGGCACCCCACCCAGATGCTGGCGGACGTGCTCACCATCACCGAGCACACCGCCAAGCCGCTCACCGGTGTCGCCCTCGCCTACCTCGGCGACGCCCGCTCCAACATGGGCAACTCGCTGCTGGTCACCGGCGCCCTGCTCGGCATGGACATCCGGATCGTCGCCCCGCGCGCCCTCTGGCCGGCCGAGGAGGTGCGGCAGGCGGCGCAGGAGCTGGCCGGGCGGACGGGTGCCAGGATCACGCTGACCGAGGACGTGGCCGAGGGCGTGGCCGGCGCCGACTTCCTCTACACCGACGTCTGGGTGTCGATGGGCGAGCCCAAGGACGTGTGGGCCGAGCGGATCGCGCTGCTCAAGCCGTACCAGGTGTCCATGGACACCGTCCGGGCCACCGGCAACCCGGACGTGAAGTTCCTGCACTGCCTGCCGGCCTTCCACGACCTCGGCACGGCGGTCGGGCGGCAGATGTACGAGGCGACCGGCATGACCGAGCTGGAGTGCACCGACGAGCTGTTCGAGTCGGCGCACTCCGTCGTGTTCGACCAGGCGGAGAACCGGCTGCACACCATCAAGGCGGTCCTGGTCGCCACCCTCGGTTCCTGAGCGGTCCTCGGACGGGCCCGGCGGGGATCTCCCGGGCCCGGCAGGGATCCGCCGGGCTCAGCGCGCCAGCTTGACGCAGGCCACCCGGTCGCCCGCCGCGTGCCGGCCGGCCGGGGTGCCCGCGTGCAGCACCAGCGAGCGCGCCTCGCCGGGCCGTGGCTGCCAGTCGACGGCGGTCGTGGCGGTGCCCCGGCCCCGGCCGTCGGTGTGCAGCACCAGCCGCAGTTCGTTGCGGTCGTTGGCGTAGGCCGGGTCGGTGGACGGCTGCACCGGGTCGACCACGTCCTGGTAGTGCGGTCCGGAGGAGGCCGGGTCGGCCCCGCAGACGCCGGTGTGCAGGTGCGTGGGGAACTCGTGGTCGGGGGCGAGCCCGGCCACCGTCAGGGTGAGGACCGTCCGCCCGGGTTCCGAGCGGTCGATGACGATCCGGGCGTGCGAGCCGTACGGCACCAGGTCGTCGGCGTAGCTGATCGCGGTCGGCGGGACGAAGGCCGTCGCCGGGTCGAAGGCCGTCTCCAGGACGGAGACCGGGGAGGCGGCGGGGACGAGCAGGGCCAGCGGCAGCAGGGCGGTGGCGAGCGGAGCGGGCATCGGGGCGGGCCTTCCACGGGCGGGGCGACGGTCACCCTGCTCAACGCCGTCGGCCGCCGCAGGACACTCGGCGGCGCGGGATCCGCGGCGCGGCCGGCCGTCCGCCGTCCGCCGTCCGCCGTCCGCTGTCCGCTGTCCGCTGTCCGCCGTCCGTCGCCGGACACCGACCGGCCGCGCACCGCCCCGGGTGAAGCCGGGGTTCAGCCGCCGAGCAGTAGCCCGGCCAGCAGCGAGGTGGCGTTGGCGGTACCGGAGGCGATCCACGGCAGCGGGTCGCGCGGGCGCAGTCCGGTGAGCGGGCACAGCAGCAGTGCCTCGACCGCGCAGACCGCGGCCTCGCTGAGCGCGAAGCAGCTCCAGTACGCTGCGGCGGGCCCGTCGGTCCAGTGCCGGAGGGTCCACCAGAGCAGTGGGTGCGTCGCCAGGTTGACGAGTACGCCGGCCGCGGCCGCCCGTCCGGGGCGCACGCGTCCGATCCGGACGAGGGCGGCGGTGTAGACCGGCGTCTCGGTCAGCAGGGTGAGGGCGAGGGCCACCGGGTAGCGCACGGCGGGGATCGTGCCACGGGAAGGGGGAGCATGGCGAGCACGGGGATCCGGGCGGGTGCCGGGGCGGGGCCCTGGCCCGCGCCCGGTCCGGTGGTGCGGCTGGGCGGGGCGCCGTTCGCGGGTTTCGCGCTGTCGGCGGCCCTGGCGCTGGTGCTGGCGCTGCGCGCGCCGACCGCTCTGGCGGTGCTGGGCCTGGCGGCCTTCGGGCTGCTGCACAACGTGTTGGAGCTGCGGTACGTGGCGGGGCGGTTCGCCGCGGTGCTGGCCGGTCCGCTGCTGCGGCTGCTGCTGGCGCTGGTGACCGGGATCGTGCTATGCCGGCTGCTGCCGCCGTCGCGGCTGTCCCAGTCGGCGGAGATCCTGCTGGCCTACGGTCTGCTGGCGGCGGCCTGCTGGTACGGGCTGCGCGGCCGGCCGCGGCTGCTGGTGGCGGCCGGGGTGGGGCTGACGGGTGCGGGGGCGGCGTCGCTGGCGTTCCCGGCCTACCACTTCGTGGCACTGGCGCACCTGCACAACGTGGTGCCGCTGCTGTTCCTGGCGGAGTGGTCGCGCCGGCTGGCGCGGGGGCGCGCGGCGTTCCTGGTGCTGCAGTTCGGTTGGGTGCTGCTGGTGCCGGGGTTGTTGTCGAGCGGGCTGCTGGACGGGTGGCTGTCCCAGCGCCCCGGGGGCTGGACGGACCGGCTGGCGGCGGTCTACACCCCGCCGGGCTGGCTGACGCCGCAGGTGGGGCTGCGTTTCCTGGCGGTGTTCGCCTTCCTGCAGACGATGCACTACGTGGTCTGGGTGTGGTTCCTGCCGCGGTACGCGCCGGAGGCGGCGGAGCGCTTCGACGCCCGGGTGCCGGGCCTGCGGGGCGGGCGGGCCTGGGCGCTGGGGATGGGTGCGGGGGCGCTGCTGGCGCTGTTGTTCGCCGTGGATTACGCCCAGGGCCGCTCGGTGTACGCGGCGCTGGCCAGTTACCACGCGTATCTGGAGTTCCCGGTGCTGCTGATGCTGGTGCTCGGCCTGCGCGAGGGCCCGGGCGCGGACCGAGCGGACCGAGCGGGCCAGGCGGGCCAGGCGGACCGAGGGGTGCCCACCCGGGTGCCCACCCGGGCGCGGAGCGAGGGAGCGCCGACCGGGTGCGGACGGGACGAAAGGAGGTGAAGGTATGAGGACGACGACCCTGCTGGCCGACATCGCCCCCGCGCCGACCGGCGGCTCGGGCGGTGAGCTCGTGGTGGTGCTGTTGCTGGCCGCGGCGATCGTGGCGGGAGCGGTCTGGCTGATCCGGCTGGAGCGCAAGCGTCGCGGTCCGGACGGCCGCTGACCTGCGTCGTCGCCCACCGGGGCATGCCTGCGGTGGTGATGGTGGCGGCATGCACTATGGTTTATCTCGACATCGAGATAACTGCCCTTTACGATATATCTCGACATCAAGATACTTGCCGAGAGGCGCTCGCCGGCGATGCGGGCAAGGCAAGCCTAAGTAAGGCTGACCTTACCACCGTGCGGCGGCCGGATATAGCACGAAGCACCCAGAAGGAGTCAGTCGTGTCCGCGAACAGCTTCGACGCCCGCAGCTCGCTGCAGGTGGGCGACGAGTCGTACGAGATCTTCAAGCTCTCCGCCGTCGAGGGTTCCGAGCGGCTGCCCTACAGCCTCAAGGTGCTGCTGGAGAACCTGCTCCGCACGGAGGACGGCGCCAACATCACCGCCGACCACATCCGCGCCCTCGGCGACTGGGACGAGAACGCCCAGCCGAGCCAGGAGATCCAGTTCACGCCCGCCCGCGTGATCATGCAGGACTTCACCGGCGTGCCCTGTGTGGTCGACCTGGCCACCATGCGCGAGGCCGTCAAGGAGCTGGGCGGCGACCCGGCGAAGATCAACCCGCTGGCCCCGGCCGAGCTGGTCATCGACCACTCGGTCATCGCCGACAAGTTCGGCACCAAGGACGCGTTCACCCAGAACGTCGAGATCGAGTACGGCCGCAACAAGGAGCGCTACCAGTTCCTGCGCTGGGGCCAGACCGCCTTCGACGAGTTCAAGGTCGTCCCGCCGGGCACCGGCATCGTCCACCAGGTGAACATCGAGCACCTGGCCCGCACGGTCATGGTCCGGGGCGGCCAGGCCTACCCGGACACCTGCGTCGGCACCGACTCGCACACCACCATGGTCAACGGCCTGGGCGTGCTGGGCTGGGGCGTCGGCGGCATCGAGGCCGAGGCCGCCATGCTCGGCCAGCCGGTCTCCATGCTGATCCCGCGCGTCGTCGGCTTCAAGCTGACCGGCGAGCTGCCGGCCGGCACCACCGCCACCGACCTGGTGCTCACCATCACCGAGATGCTGCGCAAGCACGGTGTGGTCGGCAAGTTCGTCGAGTTCTACGGCGACGGCATCGGCTCCATCCCGCTGGCCAACCGCGCCACCATCGGCAACATGTCGCCGGAGTTCGGTTCGACCTGCGCGATCTTCCCGATCGACGCCGAGACCATCAACTACCTGCGTCTGACCGGCCGTGACGAGCAGCAGCTCGCCCTGGTCGAGGCCTACGCCAAGGAGCAGGGCCTCTGGCACGACCCGTCGGTCGAGCCGGCCTACTCCGAGTACCTGGAGCTGGACGTCTCCACCGTCGTCCCGTCGATCTCCGGCCCGAAGCGCCCGCAGGACCGCGTCGTCCTGGCCGAGGCCGCCCAGAAGTTCGCCGAGGCGCTGCCGACCTACTCCGCCGAGGCCTCGAAGCCGACCGCCGTCACCGCCCCCGACGGCTCGACCTACGAGATCGACAACGGCGCGGTCGTGATCGCCTCGATCACCTCCTGCACCAACACCTCCAACCCCTCCGTCATGCTGGGCGCCGCCCTGCTGGCGAAGAAGGCCGTGGAGAAGGGCCTGCACGTCAAGCCCTGGGTCAAGACCACCCTGGCGCCCGGCTCCAAGGTCGTCATGGACTACTACGAGAAGGCCGGCCTGCTCCCGTACATGGAGAAGCTGGGCTTCAACCTGGTCGGCTACGGCTGCGTCACCTGCATCGGCAACTCGGGCCCGCTGCCCGAGGAGGTCTCGGCCGCCGTCAACGAGGCCGACCTCGCGGTCGTCTCGGTGCTCTCCGGCAACCGCAACTTCGAGGGCCGGATCAACCCGGACGTCAAGATGAACTACCTGGCCTCCCCGCCGCTGGTGGTCGCCTACGCCCTCGCCGGCAACATGAACATCGACATCACCAAGGACGCCCTGGGCCAGGACGCCGACGGCAACGACGTCTTCCTCGCCGACATCTGGCCGTCCGAGCAGGAGGTCGCCGACACCGTCGCCGCCTCCATCGACGAGGCGATGTTCGACAAGGGCTACCAGGACGTCTTCGCCGGTGACCACCGCTGGCAGTCGCTCCCGGTCCCGACCGGCAACACCTTCGAGTGGGACGCCGAGTCCACCTACGTCCGCAAGCCCCCGTACTTCGAGGGCATGGCCAAGACCCCGAGCCCGGTGACCGACATCGCCGGCGCCCGCGTCCTGGCCAAGCTGGGCGACTCGGTCACCACCGACCACATCTCCCCGGCCGGCAACATCAAGCCGGGCACCCCGGCGGCGCAGTACCTGACCGCCAACGGCGTCGAGAAGCGTGACTTCAACTCCTACGGCTCGCGCCGAGGCAACCACGAGGTCATGATCCGCGGCACCTTCGCCAACATCCGTCTGCGCAACCAGATCGCGCCGGGCACCGAGGGCGGCTACACCCGCGACTTCACCCAGGCCGACGCGCCGGTGTCGTTCATCTACGACGCCTCGCAGAACTACCAGGCCGCCGGCGTCCCGCTGGTCGTCCTGGCGGGCAAGGAGTACGGCTCCGGCTCGTCCCGCGACTGGGCCGCCAAGGGCACCGCGCTGCTCGGCGTCAAGGCCGTCATCGCCGAGTCCTACGAGCGCATCCACCGCTCGAACCTGATCGGCATGGGCGTCCTGCCGCTGCAGTTCCCGGAGGGCGAGAACGCCGACTCCCTCGGCCTGACCGGCGAGGAGACCTTCTCCTTCACCGGCGTGACCGAGCTCAACGAGGGCCGCACCCCCAAGACCGTCAAGGTCAAGGCCGTCGGCCAGGACGGGAGCAGCAAGGAGTTCGACGCGGTCGTCCGCATCGACACCCCCGGTGAGGCGGACTACTACCGCAACGGCGGCATCCTGCAGTACGTGCTGCGCTCGCTGATCGGCTGATCGGCCACCGCGGCTGAGTCGAAGCGCCCAGCGCCCTGAAAGGGGGCCGAACCGCACCGCGCGGTCCGGCCCCCTTTTTTGCATGCTGCGCCGGAACCGGACGTCCTCTTGTGCGGCCCCCGGCCCATGGACTAAACCTCTGTGCCATCTGGTCCAGACCATTTGACGCCGCTTCAGAGAACAGGTCCGGCATGCCCACTCGCACCTCAGCCCTGCTCGCCGCCGCCACCGCCGCCGCGCTGCTCGCGGCCCCCGCCACCGCCCACGCCGCCGACGGCCGGCCCGGGCACGGCCCCGGGCTGAAGGGCCAGCGGGTCGGCTACTTCACCCAGTGGGGCGCCGACAGCTCCGCCAAGCGGGTCCAGGACTCCGGCCAGGCGGCCAAGCTCACCGTCGTCAACTACGCCTTCGGCAACGTCTCCGCCGACGGCACCTGCTTCGCGACCGATGACGCCGGCCAGGGCGACGCCCGCGACGACTACCAGCGCCCGTTCTCCGCCGCCGAGTCCGTCGACGGCGTGGCCGACGCCCCGGACCAGCGGCTCAAGGGCCACTTCAACCAGCTGCGCAAGCTCAAGGCGAAGAACCCGCAGCTGCGCACGGTCATCTCGCTCGGCGGCTGGAGCTGGTCCAAGTACTTCTCGGACGCGGCCGCCACCGACGCCTCCCGCAAGAAGTTCGTCTCCTCCTGCATCGACCTCTACCTCAAGGGCGACCTGCCGGTCCTCGCCGACTCCCCGGAGGGCGGCGCGGGCGCGGCCGCCGGAGTCTTCGACGGGATCGACATCGACTGGGAGTACCCGGGCGGCGGCGGGGACGCCGGCAACGTGGTCCGCCCCGAGGACGGGCACAACTACACCCTGCTGATGCGGGAGTTCCGCACCCAGCTGGACCGGCTGGGCGCGGCCGAGGGCAAGAAGGGCCGGCACTACCTGCTCACCGCCGCCGTCGCCGCCAACGAGACCGTCGCCGACCGGCTCGAACTGCCCCGGCTGAGCCGGTCGGTGGACTGGCTCAACCTGATGGCCTACGACCTGCACGGCCCCTGGGAGGGCAAGGGCCCGACCGACCACCAGGCCAACCTCTACTCCGACCCGGCCGACCCGGACCCCCGCCGCCGCAGCGCGGACAGCGCCGTCACCCACTACCAGGAACGCGGCCTGCCCTCCGAACAGCTCGTCCTCGGCGCCCCGCTCTACGGCCACGGCTGGACCGGCGTCGCCCCCGGGCCCCGCGGCGGCCTCTACCAGAGCGCCACCGCCGCCGCGCCCGACCACTCCTACCAGGAGCTCGACGCGCTGCCCGGCACGGTCCACCTGGACCGCGACCACGGCGCGTCCTGGAAGTACGACGGCACCACCTTCTACAGCTACGACACCGCCGAGGTGCTCACTCAGAAGGCCCGCTACGCGCGCTGGAACGACCTGGCCGGGGTGATGGTCTGGTCGCTGGACGGCGACGACGCCCGGGGCAGCGCGATCGCCGCCCTGGACCGCGGCCTGCGCCGCGACTGAGACCGCCTGCCGGAGGGGCCCGCACACGCGAGGGGCCCGCACACGTGAGGGGGCCCGTACACGCAGGGGCCCGCACGAGCAGCGCCCGCACGCCGGAGCGGCCCGCCGACACCCGGTCGGCGGGCCCCTCCGTCAGCCGGTCCGGCCGGTCAGGGCGGTCAGACCCGGTCGCAGGCCTGCGCCCGCAGCGCGCGGGCCAGGTCGTCCCGGCGCTCCAGCACCAGCCGGCGCAGCGCCGGCGCGGCCTGCGGGTGGCCGTCCAGCCAGGCGTCCGCCTCGGCCAGGGTGTGCCCGTCGGTCTGGGCGATCGGGAAGAAGCCGCCGACGATCCGGATCGCGATCTCGATGGTCCGCTCGGCCCAGACCTTCTCCAGCAGCTTGAAGTACGGCGCCGCGTAGAGGGCGGTCAGGTCGCGCTGGGCGGGGATCGAGAAGCCCGCGCTGTTGGCCTCGACCAGGGCGCTCGGCAGCTCGTCCGAGTCGATCACGGCCGACCAGGCGGCGGCCTTGGCCTCCGGGGTGGGCCGGGCGGCCAGGCACTGGGTGTACTGGTGCTTGCCGCCCGCGGTGTTGTCGACGGCCAGTTCCCCGGCCAGCTCCTCGTCGCCGGCCTGTCCGGCGGCGGCCAGCGCCAGCCACAGCGACCAGCGCAGCTCCTGGTCGACCTCCAGGCCGTCGATCCGGGCGCTGCCGGCCAGCAGGCCGCGGACCAGCCCGAGGTGCTCGGCGCCGCCCGCGGTCTGGGCCAGGAAGCGGGCCCAGGCGAGCTGGTGGTCGCTGCCGGGGACGGCGTCGCGCAGCTCGCGCAGGGCGCCGTCGGCGAGCTGCCGGGCGCCCTCGGCGCGCCACTCGGGGGCGGCGTACAGGTCGACGGCGGTCTTGGCCTGGGCGTGCAGCGACTGCAGCACGCCGATGTTGCCCTCCTGGCCGGCGAAGCGCAGCACCAGGGCGACGTAGTCGCGGGCCGGCATCAGGCCGTCCCGGGTGAGGTTCCAGACCGCGGACCAGGCGAGCGCCCGGGCCAGCTCGTCGCGGATCCCGCCGAGGCCGGTGCGCAGGGTCTCCAGCGAGCTGTCGTCGAAGCGGATCTTGCAGTAGGTCAGGTCCTCGTCGTTGAGCAGGACCAGGGCCGGGCGCGGGCGGCCGACGGCCTCGGCGACGACGGTGCGGGCGCCGGTGACGTCCAGCTCGATCCGCTCGGTGCGCACCAGGGCGCCGTCGGCGTCCCGGTCGTACAGGCCGACCGCGATCCGGTGCGGGCGCAGGGCGTCGCCGTCCTGGAGGACGGCCAGTTCGGTGATCCGGCCCTCGGCGTCGGTGGTGATCTGCGGGGTGAGCGCGTCGACCCCGGCGGTCTGCAGCCAGGAGGCGGCCCAGCTCTTCAGGTCGCGTCCGCTGGTCTCCTCCAGCACGCCCAGCAGGTCGCCCAGTTCGGTGTTGCCGAAGGCGTGCCGCTTGAAGTAGCGGCGGGCGCCCTCGAAGAAGGCCTCCGAACCGACGTACGCGACCAGCTGCTTGAGGACGGAGGCGCCCTTGGCGTAGGTGATCCCGTCGAAGTTGAGCTTGGCGTCCTCGAGGTCGCGGATGTCGGCGGTGATCGGGTGGGTGGTGGGGAACTGGTCCTGCCGGTAGGCCCAGGCCTTGCGCTGGTTGGCGAAGGTGACCCAGGCGGCGGAGTACCGGGTGCGGGCGCCGATCAGGCCGTAGGAGCCCATGAAGTCGGCGAAGGACTCCTTCAGCCACAGGTCGTCCCACCAGCGCGGGGTGACCAGGTCGCCGAACCACATGTGCGCCATCTCGTGCAGCACGACGTTGGCGCGGGCCTCGTAGGCGGCGTCGGTGACCTTCGAGCGGAAGACGAACTCCTCCTTGAAGGTCACGCAGCCGGGGTTCTCCATCGCGCCGATGTTGTACTCGGGGACGAAGGCCTGGTCGTACTTGCCGAAGGGGTACGGGAAGTCGAACTCCTCGTGGAAGAAGTCGAGTCCGAGCTTGGTGACGCCGAGGATCTCCTCCGCGTCGAAGTGCGGGGCGAGCGAGCGGCGGCACAGCGCGGAGAGCGGGATCTCCAGGGTGGTGCCGTCGGCGAGTTCGTGGCTGTAGTGGTCGGTCTCGACGTGGTACGGGCCGGCCACCACGGCGGTGAGGTAGGTGGAGATCGGCTTGGTCGGCGCGAACTCCCAGGTGCGGGCGCCGCCCTCCTCGGTCACGCTCTCGTGGACGGCGTTGGAGCGAACGTCCCAGGCCGCCGGGGCGGTCACCGTGAAGGTGAACGGGGCCTTCAGGTCGGGCTGTTCGAAGTTCGCGAACACTCGGCGGGCGTCGGCCGGCTCGAAGTGGGTGTAGAGGTAGGTCTCGCCGTCGGCCGGGTCGACGAAGCGGTGCAGGCCCTCGCCGGTGCGGCTGTAGGCGCAGTCCGCCTCGACGGTGACGACGTTCTCGGCGGCCAGGCCGTCGATGTGCACCCGGGCGCCGTCGTAGGCGGTGGCCGGGTCCAGGGCGCGGCCGTTGAGGGTGACCGAGCGGACGGACGGGGCGAGCAGGTCGAGGAAGGTGGCGGCGCCGGGCCGGGAGCAGCGGAAGGCGACGGTGGTGGTGGAGCGGAAGGTCGCGGCCGTCGGGTCGGGGGCCGAGGTCAGGTCGAGCCGGACCCGGTAGTCGTCGACGGCCAGGACGCCGGCTCGCTGTTGTGCTTCCTCGCGGCTCAGGTTCTTGCCCGGCACGGCGGTACTCCTTTGTCCGGCTCGCACGGTGGTGCGTGTGTGGGTGGTGTGGTTCCGCGGGCGGTGTGCCCCGCGCACGCAGAGGGCATCCTTTCACGCCGGTCCCGGCCGGTACCATTGCACAGGCCGTCGCGTCCGGGCCGGAATCAGCGGCGCCCGGCGGGTGTTGAGGTGCGGGTGGGGCGATGCCCCGCCGCCTCGGAACACCTCACGAAGGACGAGACCCAGTGACGACTGCCGCTGAGCGCAAGACCGCCGACTTCTGGTTCGACCCGGCCTGCCCGTGGGCGTGGATGACGTCCCGCTGGCTGATCGAGGTCCAGCAGCTGCGCCCGGTCGACGTGAACTGGCACGTGATGAGCCTGTCGGTGCTCAACGAGCACCGTGACCTGCCGCAGAACTACCGCGAGCTGCTGGACAACGCCTGGGGCGCGGTGCGGGTGTGCGTCGCGGCCGCCCAGCAGCACGGCGAGGAGGTGCTGGGCCGGCTGTACACCGAGCTGGGCCTGCGCTTCCACAACCAGGGCCTGCCGCAGAACCGGGAGACCATCGAGGCCGCCCTGGTGGCCGCGGGCCTGCCCGCCGGGCTGGCGGACGCGGCGGACACCGACGCGTACGACGAGGCCCTGCGCGCCTCCCACAAGGAGGGCATCACCCTGGTCGGCGAGGACGTCGGCACCCCGGTGATCGCGGTCGAGGGCGCGGACGGCGAGCGGGTCGCCTTCTTCGGCCCGGTGGTCACCCCGGCCCCGAAGGGCGAGGCCGCGGCCCGGCTGTGGGACGGCACCCTGCTGGTGGCCTCCACCCCGGGCTTCTACGAGATCAAGCGCACCCGTACGGCGGGCCCGTCCTTCGAGTAGGGTCCCCGGACGCACGGAAGGGCCCGGTACCTCGGTACCGGGCCCTTCGACGTCCTTCGACGCATGCGCTAGCGGGCGGCAGCCGCGTCCCGGCGCTGCTTGAGCAGTCCGGCCGCGATCAGCAGCGCGACCAGCACCCCGGCCGCGTACAGCTGCTGGCGGTTGCCCTCGGTGGTGGTCATCAGGGCGAGGATGCCGGCCACGGCGGCCATCGCGACCCAGGTCAGGTACGGGTAGCCCCACATCTTCACGGTGAGCAGCTCGGGCGTCTCGCGCTCCAGCCGGCGGCGCATCCGCAGCTGGACGATGCAGATGAACAGCCAGACCACCAGGATCGCGACGCCGGTGGTGTTCATCAGCCAGGTGAACACGGTCTCCGGCCAGAACTTGGCGGCCAGCACGGCGCCGAAGCCGAACAGGCAGGACGCCAGCACGGCCCGGCGCGGCACGCCGCCGGAGACCTTGGCCAGCGCCTTGGGGCCCTGACCGCGGCCGACCAGCGAGTAGGCCATCCGGGAGGCGCCGTAGATGTTGGCGTTCATCGCGGACAGCAGCGCGATCAGCACCACCGCCTCCATGATCGTCCCGGCCGCGGGCACCCCGAGGTGGCGCAGCACCGTGACGTACGGGCCGTCGGCGACGACCGCCGGGTCCTTCCAGGAGACCAGGGTGACGACCAGGGCCATCGAGCCGATGTAGAAGATCGCGATCCGCCACACCGCGGTGCGCACCGCGTTGGCGACGTTCTTCTTGGGGTCGTCGGACTCGGCCGCCGCGATGGTCACCGTCTCCAGGCCGCCGTAGGCGAAGACCGAGGCGAGCAGGCCGACGATCAGTCCGCTGACGCCGGTGGGCAGGAAGCCGCCCTGGCCGGTGAGGTTGGTCGTACCGGGGGCGCCGGGGCCGATCACCCCGGCGATGCCGAGCCCGCCGAGGACCAGGAAGGCGATGATCGCGGCGACCTTGATGGTGGCGAACCAGAACTCGAACTCGCCGAAGTTCTTCACCGCGGTCAGGTTGCTGACGCAGAAGAAGACCATGAACAGGGCGACCCAGATCCAGGAGGAGACCCCGGGGATCCAGCCGTTGACGATCTTCCCGGCGGCGGTGGCCTCGGCGGCGACGCCGCAGCAGAGCATCACCCAGTACATCCAGCCGGCCGTGATCCCGGCCCAGGGGCCGACCTCCTTCTCGGCGTGCACCGAGAAGGAACCGGAAGCCGGACGGGCGGCGGACATCTCGCCCAGCATCCGCATGATCAGCATGACCAGCACGCCGGAGAGGGTGAAGGCGAGGATGATCGCCGGTCCGGCGGCCGCGATGCCGGCGCCGGAGCCCACGAACAGGCCCGCGCCGATGACGCCGCCGAGGGCGATCATCGACAGGTGGCGCTGCTTGAGTCCGTGGCTGAGCTGCTGGCCACCGGACGGCGGCGGGGGAGCACCGTCGGTGGTCCCGGGCGCCGAGGGCGCGGAGGTGGGGGCCATAGGGGTGGATCCAGACTGTGCGGAATGCGGCATGAGCTGTCCAATATCCGGGGCGCCCGCTGTTCGTGCCAAGGAAGTCCGCCGTGGGCCCACCATGCGGACCGGGTGGTGACCGTACGTGGCGGTAGATTGACGGATCGTCGTTTCGAGCCGGTTCCGACAACGCGCGAGGGCGGGGCTTTGTCCGAAACCGTGACGGTGGCGCAGTGGATCACCGCGTAGGTTCACAGGTGTTCACTCACCTGGACCTTCACCGAGGAGCCCCCCGATGGCCACTGCCACCACCCCGATAGCGCGCCGCGCCGTCCTCGCCGACCTGCTGCCCGCCGCCTCCACCCGCCTCGGCGCCCAGGCCCGCGACCTGGCCCTGGTGGCCGGCGGTGCCGCGCTGACCGGCGTCGCCGCCCAGCTGTCGGTGAACGTCCCCGGCTCGCCGGTGCCGGTCACCGGCCAGACCTTCGCCGCCCTGCTGGTCGGCACCGCGCTCGGCGCCCGCCGCGGCGTCGCCTCGCTCGCGCTCTACCTGCTGGCCGGCATGGCGGGCCTGCCCTGGTTCGCCGAGGGCACCTCGGGCTGGGCCATGCCCTCCTTCGGCTACGTGCTCGGCTTCGTCCTCGCCGCCGCCCTGACCGGCGCGCTGGCCCGGCGCGGCGCCGACCGCACCCCGCTGAACACGGCCGCCACCATGGTCCTGGGCAGCCTCGCCATCTACGCCGTCGGCGTGCCGTACCTGGCCCTGAGCCTGCACGTGTCGCTGGCCCGCGCCGCCGAACTGGGCCTCTACCCGTACCTGGTCGGCGACGCGCTCAAGGCCGCCTTCGCGGCCGGCGCCCTGCCGCTCGCCTGGAAGCTGCTCGGCCGCCGCTAGGACCCGTCTTGTCGATCAGCTCGGGAATGATCGACAAGACGGGCCCTGGACCCGGGCCCCCGTTGTCGGGCCCGGGCGCACCCGCGTGCCACACTCTTGGGCATGCGCGTGTACCTGGGCTCCGACCATGCCGGATTCGAACTGAAGAACCACCTGGTGGAGTGGCTGAAGGGGGCCGGCCACGAGCCGGTCGACTGCGGGCCGCACATCTACGACGCCGAGGACGACTACCCGCCGTTCTGCCTGCGCGCCGCCGAGCGCACCGCGGCCGACGCGGACGCCCTGGGCATCGTGATCGGCGGCTCGGGCAACGGTGAGGCGATCGCCGCCAACAAGGTCAAGGGCGTCCGCGCGGCGCTGGCCTGGAGCGTGCAGACCGCCGAGCTCGGCCGTCAGCACAACAACGCCAACGTGATCTCCATCGGCGGCCGGATGCACACCGTCGAGGAGGCCACCGAGTTCGTCGAGGTCTTCCTCAAGACCCCGTACAGCGGCGAGGCCCGGCACACCCGCCGGATCGAGATGCTGAACGAGTACGAGACCACCGGCGAGCTCCCGCCGATCCCGGCCCACCACCCGCAGGGCTGATCCACCCACCCACCCCGCTCACCTGCCACCGACGGCCGGCCGCACCCCCCGTGCGGCCGGCCGTCGACGTCCGCGCCCCGGTCCGTACGCCCCCGTCACCGGGTCGCGCGCCTGTGGGATCGGCCACAGGCCCCGGCGCGGCCGCGCCCCCGCACGCGGGGCGCACGCCCCGCCCGCGGGTTCCGTACGCCCAACCGGCGCAC
>NZ_MECK01000147.1 GCF_014596465.1 Streptomyces sp. CBMA123
AACGCTGGCCCGACCTCGCCACCGTGCTGCTCAACGCCGTCGGCCCCGGCCCCCGACTGTGGGAACGCGGCCCCGGCCACCCCGACGCGCTCACCCTGCGCCTGGGCACCGCCGACCGCCCCGGCGGCGCCGGCACCACCCCCGGCACCATGCTGTCCGCCGTCCCCGTCACCCTCGACCTCCAGACCGCCGGCAGCCTCGGCCTCAGCGGCCCGCGCGAACGCCTCGACGCGCTCACCCGCGCCGTCGTCGCCCAGCTCGCCGCGCTCCACCCGCCGACCGGACTGAGCCTGGTCGTGGTCGACGCCGACCCGGCCCGCAGCCCCGAGGAACGCGTCGACACCTGGGCCTGGGCCCTGTGGCTGCCCCACCTGCGCCCCGTCGACGGCCAGGACTGCCGACTCCTCCTCGGCCTCGACGACGACCAGGCCACCGCCCGGCTCACCGAACTCACCGCCCGGCTCAGCGGCCCCAGCGGCCTCGGCGGGCACCCCGCCACCGTGGTCGTGGTGGACGGCCGCCCAGCCACCGAGGCCGCCCGGCAGGCCCTCGACCTGCTGCTCCGCCAGGGCCCGGCGGTCGGCATCTTCCCGATCTGCCTCGCCGAACAGCCCGAACTGCTCCCCCGGGGCCTCGGCGCCACCGGCCTGATCACCGGCGAGGTCGGCACCCAGCTCTCCCTGGACCGCCCGGTCGCCCGCGGCCGGGAGACCCTGCACGAAGTCTCGCTGGACGCCGTCTCCGACGCCTGGGCCGAACGGCTGGCCCGCGTCCTCGCCCCGCTGCGCGAGGCCGCGCCTGCCTCCCGCGGCCCGCTGCCGGACGCGCTGCGACTGCTCGACCTGCTCCAGCTCGACACCGTCACCCCGGCCAAGCTGTCCGCCCGCTGGGCCGCCCACGCGGGCGGCATCGGCGCCGCCACCGCGCTGCTCGGCACCACCCGGGACGAGCTGTGCACCCTCGACCTGGCCGACCCCGAACTCACCCTGCCCTCCCCCGACCCGGGCGGCCCGCACCTGCTGATCGGCGGCGCCCGCGGCTCCGGCAAGACCGAACTGCTGCGCACCCTGGTCGCCTCGCTCGCCGTCTCGGAACGGCCCGAGCGCCTCGCCGTCACCATCATCGAGGGCCGGGCGACCGGCGACGGCCAGGACGGCCTGGACGGCTGCACCGAACTGCCGCACGTCACCGGCCGGGTGAACGCCGCCGCCGACCCACGCGCCGCGCTCCTCGCGGCCGAGGCTCTGGAGGACGAACTCGCCCTGCGCGAGCGGCTGTTCGACGGGCTGGACTTCGCCTCCTGGCACGCCACCCGCATCTTGGACGGGCACAGCTTGGACGGGCACGGCCTGGACCGGCAGGGCCTCGACGGCCGCAACCCCGTCCCGGTGCCCGCCACCGTGGGCGCCGGGCCGGCGGGGGTGCCCCGGATCATCCCGCCACGCAGCGCCGAGGGCCCCCGCCCCACGCCCGCCGCCCCGGGCCCCGTCCCGGCCCGGCTGGTCGTCGTCGTCGACGACTACGACGCCCTGCTCTCCCCCACCTCCCCGGTCGGCCGCCCGCTGGCCCGCGCGCTCGCCGCCGTCGCCCGACGCGGCGGCCCGCTCGGCGTCCACCTCGCGGTCGCCACCGGCCGTCCGGAGGAGAGCGCCGGCACCGAGGTGGACGAGGCCGCCCTGCTGCGGATCGCCCTGCGCACCGACGACCCGGCCGACTCCGACCTGCTGATCCACCTCGGCGACGCGGCCGCCCTCCCCGAGGACACCCCCGGCCGTGGCTACCTGCGCCGGCCGGACGGCGGCGTCACCGCCTTCCAGACCGCCCGGATCAGCGGCCGCATCCCCCGCACCGCCACCCTGCGCCCCACCGTGGTCGCGATAGACCCCCTCCAACTCGGCGCCCCACCCGCCCGTCGCCCGGTCCGCGAACTCGGCAACGGCCCCACCGACCTCGCCCTCCTCGCCAGCGCCCTCCAACGCGCCGCCGCCCGCTGAGCGCCACCCCGTCGCACTGCGGAGCAGTCAGGAATGGACGAGAACGGGCGGCCCGGCCGATCACAGCCGGGCCGCCCGAACCAGAACCGGGCCCCGCCTCCTGTTCTGCGCAGGAAGTCGGCCCGGCCGTCCAGTCCGGCCGGGCTGACGGCCGCTTCCGCGCGATGCTCTCCGCGACCGAGCCGCACTGCCGTAACCCCCACGTGCGCGAACTCCTGGACCGCGCCCGCCCCATGGCGACCGGCCGCCGGGTCCGACCAGCTGCGGATTTCGCGGACGCTTGGCACTCCGCGTAGTTGATGTGCTACTTTCCGCATCATCAACAGAACATAGAAGACCCCGGCGGTGGTGGAACACCCCGGGGTCCAGCACCAGGAGCTACCACTCCCAATGCAGATTCATCGTAGCGCCCATGCGCGCTCTTTCACCGTGCTTCCCAACGGCCTGTTGCAGGACCGTCGGCTCAGTTACACCGCCCGAGGCCTGCTCGCCGATCTGCTCTCCCGCCCGAACGGGTGGCGCGAGGACGGCCGGCAGATGGCCGACGCCAGCATCCAGGGGCGGGGCGCCGTCCGCCGCGCACTCAAGGAGCTGAAGGACGCCGGGTACTACCGCGTCGACACCGTACGGATGGCCGACGGCACCGTCCGCTCCGAGGCCCACGTCTTCGACACCCCGCAGCCGGCACCGGTTGTCCCCCGCCCGGCCTCCGGTGACCGGGGATCCGGCCGCGCTGTCACCCCTCCCGTAAAGGACCCGGGAGAAGAACCCACCCTCCCGGATGAACGAACCCGCGCAGCCGTGGCCACGCTGTTCCGGGTGGTCCGGCCCGAACCGCGTCTGCGCCTCGGCGAGGCCGAGGCGCAGACGCTGGCTCCCCTCGTCGCCCGGTGGCTGGAACAGGGCTGCAGCGAAGCCGAGTTGGCCCATGCGCTGCTTCCCGGACTGCCGCAGCCGATGCACTCCCCGGCCGCCATCCTCCGCGATCGCCTGCAACGCAAGTTCCCGCCCGTACGGCCGGTGGCCCCGTCGGCCTCCTACGCCGAGTGCGGGCGCTGCCACGATCCGGTGCCGCAACCCGGGATCTGCCGCCCCTGCGCGGGCCTCAGCACCAGAACCGTCGCCGTCGGCACGGGGGCCGCCACCACCCCCGGCGGCGTGGCCCGCGCCCGCGCGGCGCTGCGCGGGCGGGGGCGACTCGTCACGGCGTAGGCCGGTCAGCCCTTGGGGAGGTCGCCCTTGTGGTCCACCACCGCCCGCTGCTGGATGGCGCTGAAGGACAGGACGTCGCCGCGCTTGGCCTGGCCGCTGTCCCTCAATCGGCCCCGCTGTGACAGTTCCACACCCCCACCTGTCCGCTCATCACACCGGGTTCCCCAGTACCGGAAACCAGCGGGCCCCGACGAACCGGAGGGTTCGTCGGGGCCCGGGGCGGACCGTCAGCCGGTCAGACGCACTTGATGTCGCGGTTCGCCACGGCCATCCCGGCGACCTTGCCGCCGTCCACGGTGAACTCCCACTTCCAGCCCTGCTGCCCCTCGACCGGCAACTCGTACTTGCCGCTCTTGGCCAGCTGGAGGCCCTTGGCGCCGTACGCCTGCTGGAGGTCGTCCAGGGTGGAGCCGGCGCCGATGCCCTCGGCGGTCTTCGCCTCGGCCGGGGCGACCAGCTCGCGCAGGCCGGTGGCGGCGAAGGAGACCCGGCCGGTGGCCAGGAACGCCTTGTCCCTGGCCTCGCGGGCCACCCACATGTCCGCGATGGACTGGGTGGCGTCGGCCATCAGCTTGGCGGTGGCGGCCGAGTCCTTGGCCCCGGCGGCCGAGCCGGCCGCGGCAGCGGCGGCGTCCTTGGCGGAGGCGCCGGGCGGCAGGGTGCCGGCCGGGGCGGGTGCCTTGCCCGCCGCCGCGTCCGCCTTGGCGTTGAGGTCCTTGTAGCGGGCCTCGGTGGCCGCCTCGGCGTCCATCCGGGTCTTGTCGGGCGCGGGGCCGCCCTGGTAGACGAAGTCGGTGCAGCCGTCGAGCAGTGAGACCGGAGCGGCCTCCAGCGCGCCGGTGGCCAGCCCTGCGTCCTTCGCCATCAGCGGCTTCAGCCCGCGATAGCCGGCCGCCGCGAAGGCCTCCGGCCCCTTGCTGCTGGGCGCGGCCGAGGTCGCCGCCGTGGCGCCCGCCTTCGCGTCCTTCTTGTCGTCGTTGCCGCAGGCCGCCGCTCCGGCGACCAGCAGCACCACCGAGACGCCCACGCCCACCGCGCGGACCGGTCCCCGGTTCTTCCCCATGTCGTTCCCCCCAGAAGTTCGTTCGCGATCACCGTACCGAAGGCGCGCCCACGACCCACAATCGGTTTTCCGGGGGTACGCGGAAGGGCCCGCATCCTCAGACGCGGGCCCTTCCGAACAACTTTCCAACTGCCTTCCGAACAAACCGTTCGAGCAACCCCACGAACAGCCTGATGAACAGCCTGACGAACAGCCGTCCGTCAGCGCATCGAGCCGGTGCGCAGCAGGGTGCGGATGACGCGCATCGCGACCGAGAGGCTGGACAGCTCGAAGTTGTCCGAACCCCTTATGTCGTCGAGGGTGGCCTTGGCGCGGTTCAGCAGGGTGGAGTTGAGGTCCGCCCAGGCGTTGTAGCGCTCCTCGGGGGTGGCGCCCTCGGGGCCGCAGGCCAGGATGTCGGCGGTCAGCGCCGCGTGCGCCGCGAAGAGGTCCTCGCGGATCGCGGCCCGGGCCATCGACGACCAGCGGTCGGTGCGGGGCAGGTCGATGATGCGGTCGAGCAGGTGCGAGATCTGCAGGCGGTCGCCCAGGTCGTAGTACAGCTCGGCGACCTCGGCGACGTCCTTGCCGGAGCGGTCCGCGACCTCGGTGATGTCCAGGGTCGGGAAGACGGAGGACAGCCCGGCGATCCGGGTGACCAGCTCGTCCGGCACGCCGGCCGCGGCGAGCTCGCCCTGGATCTTCTCGAACCAGGCGAGGTCCTCGCCGCGCAGCGGCTTGGGCAGCGAGCCCCAGACCTGGTGGACCCGGTCGTGGAAGAACTCGATGGTGCCGGCGATGTCGAGCGGCTGGCGGCGGTTGTTGAGCATCCACCGGGTGGCGCGCTCGACCAGGCGCCGCGAGTGCAGCCGCATCTTGGTCTGGATCCGGGCCGGGACCTTGTTGTCCAGGCCCTCGATCTCGGCCCAGATCTCCTCCAGGCCGAAGACGGCCCGCGCGGCGGTGTGCGTCCGGGCGATCTCCTCGTAGGTCGCGCCGGTCTCCTCCTTCAGGCGGAAGGCGAAGGTGCAACCACCGCGGTTGATCGTGTCGTTGACGATCAGCGTGGTGATGATCTCGCGGCGCAGCGCGTGGTTGTCGATCGCGTCGGCGAACCTCGCCCGCAGCGCGCTCGGGAAGTACTCGTGCAGCGCGGTGCGGAAGTACGGGTCGTCCGGCAGGTCGGTGGCCAGCAGCTCCTCGGCCAGGATGATCTTGGTGTAGGCGAGCAGGACGGACATCTCCGGCTGCGACAGGCCGCGGCCGCTCTGCTGGCGCTCACGGATCTGGCGCTCGGCGGGCAGGAACTCCAGCCCGCGGTCGAGCTGGCCGGCCCGCTCGAAGCGGTTGATCATCCGCGCGTGGACGTTGACCATGCTGTGCGCCTGGGCGACGGCGTTGGCCAGCACCACGTTCTGCGCGTAGTTGTTGCGCAGCACCAGGCGGCCGACCTCGTCGGTCATCTCGGCGAGCAGGGCGTTGCGCTGCTTGACCGTCATGTCGCCCTCGGCGACGACCTGGTTGAGCAGGATCTTGATGTTGACCTCGTGGTCCGAGGTGTCCACACCCGCCGAGTTGTCGATGGCGTCGGTGTTGATCCAGCCGCCGGTGCGCTCGGGGCCGCCGGTGGCCGCGTACTCGATGCGGCCGAGCTGGGTGCAGCCGAGGTTGCCGCCCTCGCCGATGACCCGGGCCCGGACCTGCTCGCCGTTGACCCGGATGGCGTCGTTGGCCTTGTCCCCGACCTCGGCGTTGGTCTCGGTGGAGGCCTTGACGTAGGTGCCGATGCCGCCGTTCCAGAACAGGTCGACCGGCGCCTGGAGGATCGCCTTCATCAGCTCGGCCGGGGTCAGGCGGGTCTCCTGGATGCCCAGCGCGGCCCGGACCGACGCGCTGACCTGGATCGACTTGGCACTGCGCGGGAAGACCCCGCCGCCGGCCGAGATCAGCGACTTGTCGTAGTCGTCCCAGGAGCTGCGCGGCAGGTCGAACAGCCGGCGGCGCTCGGCGTACGAGACGGCCGCGTCCGGGTTCGGGTCCAGGAAGATGTGGCGGTGGTCGAAGGCCGCGACCAGCCGGATGTGCTCGCTGAGCAGCATGCCGTTGCCGAAGACGTCGCCGGACATGTCGCCGATGCCGACGACGGTGAAGTCCTCGGACTGGGTGTCGACGCCGAGTTCGCGGAAGTTGCGCTTGACCGACTCCCAGGCGCCGCGGGCGGTGATGCCCATGCCCTTGTGGTCGTAGCCGGCCGAGCCGCCGGAGGCGAAGGCGTCGCCCAGCCAGAAGCCGTACGACTCCGCGACGCCGTTGGCGATGTCGGAGAAGGTCGCGGTGCCCTTGTCGGCGGCGACGACCAGGTAGGTGTCGTCCTCGTCGTGGCGGACCACGTCGGCCGGGTGGACGACCTCGCCGGCCACCAGGTTGTCGGTGATGTCGAGCAGCGCCGAGATGAAGGTCTTGTACGAGGAGATGCCCTCGGCCAGCCAGGCGTCGCGGTCCACCGACGGGTCCGGCAGCTGCTTGGCGACGAAGCCGCCCTTGGCGCCGACCGGGACGATGACGGTGTTCTTGACCATCTGGGCCTTGACCAGGCCGAGGATCTCGGTGCGGAAGTCCTCGCGCCGGTCGGACCAGCGCAGACCGCCGCGGGCGACCTTGCCGAAGCGCAGGTGCACGCCCTCGACCTGCGGCGAGTAGACCCAGATCTCGAACGCCGGGCGCGGGGCCGGGAGGTCCGGGATGGCCTTCGGGTCGAACTTCATCGACACGTAGGAGTGCCACTCGCCGGTGCCGTCGTGCTGGAAGAAGTTGGTCCGCAGGGTGGCCTTGATGAGGTGCAGGAAGGAGCGCAGGATGCGGTCCTCGTCCAGCGAGACGACCTCGTCGAGCGCGCCGGCCAGCTCCTCCAGGATGCCCTCGGTCAGCTCGGCGGCGCCCAGCTGGTGGCTCGGGCTCAGCCGGGCCTCGAACAGGTTGACCAGCAGCCGGGTGGTGTGGGTGTTGTTGCGGAGCGCGTCCTCCATGTAGTCCTGGGAGAACGTGGAGCCCGCCTGGCGCAGGTACTTGGCGTACGCGCGCAGCACCATCGCCTGGCGCCAGTTCAGCCCGGCGGTGAGGACCAGCTCGTTGAAGCCGTCGTTCTCGGCCTTGCCGGTCCAGGTCGCCGCGAAGGTCTCCTGGAAGCGCTCGCGGGCCTCGTCGGTGAGCTCGGTGGCCTCGCGCAGCTTCAGGCCGAAGTCGTACACCCACGCGGTGGTGCCGTCGGAGCGGCGCAGCGCGTACGGGTGCTCGTCCAGCACCTCGACGCCCAGGCGCTGCAGGACGGGCAGGACCTCGCTGAGCGAGATCGGGCCGCCGACCCGGTAGATCTTGAAGCGGCGCTCGTCGTCGCCCGCGCCGACCGGCTGGTACAGGTTCAGGCGGAAGTCGCCCTCGCCGTGCAGCGCCTCGATCTGCTTGATGTCCGAGACGGCGGTGCGCGGCGGGAAGTCGGCGCGGTAGCCGTCGGGGAAGGCGTTGGCGTACTTGTGGCCGAGCTCGGCGGCCTTCTCCTCGCCCAGTTCGGTGTGCAGCTGGTCGTGGAAGCCGTCCATCCAGAACCGGGCGGCCTCGGCCAGCCGGTTCTCGATCCGCTCGATGTCGGAGTCGGTGAGCCGGGGCAGTTCGGTGCCCGGGGCGACCCGGACCACGAAGTGCAGACGGGTCAGCACCGACTCGGTGGCGTACACCGTGTAGTCGATGGTGGCGCCGTTCAGCTCTTCCTTGAGGATGTCGGTGAGCAGCAGCCGGATGCGCGTGGTGTAGCGGTCGCGCGGCAGGTAGATGAAGGCGGAGAAGTAGCGCCCGTACTCGTCCTGGCGCAGGAAGAGGCGCAGCTTACGGCGCTCCTGCAGGTAGAGCACGCTGGTGGCGATGGAGAGCAGCTCGCCGGCCGAGGTCTGGAAGATCTCGTCGCGCGGGAAGGTCTCCATGATCTGCAGCAGGTCGCGGCCGTCGTGGCTCTCGCTGGAGAAGCCGGAGTCGTCCAGCACCTCCTCGACCTTGCGGCGCACGACCGGGATGCGGGTGACCGACTCGGTGTAGGCGGCGGAGGAGAACAGGCCGAGGAAGCGGCGCTCGCCGGTCGGCTCGCCGGCGGCGTTGAACTTCTTGACGCCGACGTAGTCCAGGTAGGCCGGGCGGTGCACGGTGGAGCGGCTGTTGGCCTTGGTGAGGACCAGCAGCTTCTTCTCGTGGGCCTTGGCGCGGACCGGGGCGGAGAGCCGGCCGAAGGCCTCGGAGACCGAGTGGTGGCGGTCGTCGTGGCTGTGCGGGTCGGAGCGCAGGATGCCCAGGCCCGTCCCGGCGACGGCCTTGAGGACCTCTTCGCCCTCGTGCTCGACCAGGTCGTACTCGCGGTAGCCGAGGAAGGTGAAGTGGTCGTCGGCGAGCCAGCGCATCAGCTCCCAGGCCTCGCCGACCTCCTGCTCGGCCAGGCCGGCCGGGGGCTCCTCGGCCAGCTCGTCGGCCAGGCGCAGCGAGCTGTCGCGCATCTTGCCCCAGTCCTCGACGACCTCGCGGACGTCGCCGAGCACGCGGCGCAGGTTGGTCTCGATGCTGTGGAGGTCGTCGCGGTCGGTCTCGCGGTCGATCTCGATGTGCATCCACGACTCGACAGTCGCGTCGGCGGGCCACTCGGTGCCGGCGGCCTGGCTGCGGGCGCAGGCGTCGACGTCCAGGATCTCCAGCAGCTTGCCGGTGATGTCACGGCGGACGACCAGCTGGGGGTGGATCACGATGTGGATCGCGCGGTCCTGGCGGGACAGCTCGTTGGTGACGGAGTCGACCAGGAAGGGCATGTCGTCGGTGACGACCTCGACCACGGTGTGGCCGCAGGACCAGCCGTTCTCCTCCACCGAGGGGGTCTGGACCCGCACCTCGGCGGTGCCCTGGGGGCGCTTGAGGCCCAGGCGGTAGTGGGAGGCGGCCGCGCCGTACACGTCGACCGGGTCGCGGTCGACCAGGTCCTCGGGCGCGGTGTGCAGGTAGTAGTGGTGCAGGTACGCGGTCAGAGCGCCGTTGCTCAGACCCTCCCCAGGCGCCGCTCCCCCCACCTGGCTGTTCTCAGCGGCTACGGCTGCCTTCTTGAGCAGTTCGGCCTTGGCTGCGTCCAGCTTGGTCTGCATGACTTCTTGGCTCCTGTCGCGCGCCGTTGCGTGACTCGGTGGTGTGTGGGTGTACACCGACGGGTCGCTCGCAATCCTGCCGCACCGTCCGACTGAAAGGGGCTCATGGCACGCATGAAACGCCCTCCCAGCGGGTAGGACGTTTCGTTCGTCCTGCAAGCCACCCGACGACGTCAGCCAGCCTAACCGGATCAATCGAAGGTGCACAGGGACAGGGAGGCGCAATCCCGCAGGATGTCGGGTCCGTCCTGGACACCATGTCCAAACCGGAGTGCCATGTTCGCTTTCAGCCCATATGCGGGTAACCGTGCCGGGTCGGCGGGACGAAGGTCTCCTTGATCGCCCGGGCCGAGGTCCAGCGCAGCAGGTTCTGCGCGGCGCCCGCCTTGTCGTTGGTCCCGGACGCCCGGGAGCCGCCGAAGGGCTGCTGGCCGACGACGGCACCGGTCGGCTTGTCGTTGATGTAGAAGTTCCCGGCGGTGAAGCGCAGCGCCTCCACCGCCTGGGCGATGGCGTAACGGTCCTGGGCGATCACCGCGCCGGTCAGGCCGTACGGGGCGCCCGAGTCGACCCGGCCGAGCACGTCGTCCCAGCGGGAGTCCTCGTAGACGTGGACGGCCAGGATCGGGCCGAAGTACTCGGTGCGGAAGATCTCGCCCCGGTGGTCGGAGGAGACCAGCACGGTCGGCCGGACGAACCAGCCGATCGCGTCGTCGTACTGGCCGCCGGCCACCAGTTCGACGGTCGGATCCGCCTTCGCCCGCTCGATCGCGATCCGGTTCCGCTCGAAGGCCCGCTGGTCGATCAGGGCGCCCATGAAGTTCGACAGGTCGGTGACGTCGCCCACCGTCAGGGCGTCCACCTCGGCCAGGAAGTCGTCCTTGATCTTCAGCCAGAGGCTGCGCGGCAGGTAGGCGCGGGAGAGCGCCGAGCACTTCTGGCCCTGGTACTCGAAGGCCCCGCGGATCATCGCGGTCCGCAGGATCTCCGGGTCCGCCGAGCGGTGGGCCAGCAGGAAGTCCTTGCCGCCGGTCTCCCCGACGATCCTCGGGTACGTCCGGTAGCCGCCGATGTTCGCGCCGATCGTCTGCCAGAGCGACTGGAAGGTCGCGGTCGAGCCGGTGAAGTGCAGCCCGGCGAAGGCCGGGTCGGCGAGCGCCACCGGGGAGACCTGAAGGCCGTCGCCGGTGACCAGGTTGATCACCCCGGGCGGCAGACCGGCCGCCTCCAGCAGCCGCATCAGGTGGTACGCGGCCAGGGTCTGGGTCGGCGCGGGCTTCCAGACCACGGTGTTGCCCATCAGCGCAGGGGCGGTGGGCAGGTTGCCGGCGATCGCGGTGAAGTTGAACGGGGTGACCGCGTAGACGAAACCTTCCAGCGGGCGGTGGTCGACCCGGTTCCACACCCCCGGGGAGGAGATCGGCTGCTCCGCCAGGACCTGCCGGGCGAACCCGACGTTGAACCGCCAGAAGTCGATCAGCTCGCAGGCGGAGTCGATCTCGGCCTGCTGCGCGGTCTTGGACTGGCCCAGCATCGTCGCCGCGTTGAGCGTCTCCCGCCACGGCCCGGCCAGCAGGTCGGCGGCGCGCAGGAAGACCGCCGCCCGGTCGTCGAAGGAGAGCGAGCGCCACTGCCGCCCGGCCGCCAGCGCCGCGTCCACCGCCAGCCGGGCGTCCTCCCGGGTGGCGTTGCCGAGCACACCCAGCTTGGCCGCGTGGTGGTGCGGCTGGACGACGTCGATCCGCTCGCCGCTGCCGAAGCGCTGCTCGCCGCCGATGGTCATCGGCAGCGGGATCTGCTCGGCGGCCAGCTCGTCCAGCCGCCGGACCAGCCGGTCCCGCTCCGGGCTGCCGGGCGCGTACCCGCGCACCGGCTCGTTGACCGGGGTCGGCACCTCGGTGACTGCGTCGATGGGCATGGCGGCTCCGTCCTGGCGGCGGCTCGGGTTCGGGCCGGGGGGTGCGGGCTGGGGTTCGGGCTGAGGTGTCGGGCTCGGGCTCGGGTTGGGCTCAGGCTCGGGCTCGGGTTGGGCTCGGGCTCGGGCTCGGGCTCGGGCTGGGGTTCGACACCAGCCTGACCAGGCCCGGACCGATCCGCCCGTCCAGACACGCCAACGGCGGACGTGGCGCCCGCCACGTCCGCCGTTCGGGACGGCCCGGCTCAGCCCGCCAGCCGGCCCGCCAGCTCGACCGCCTCGGCCAGGCTGTCCACCACCGGGACACCGACCGGCTCCAGCTTCTCCCGGGTGTGCGAGCCGCCGGTGTACAGCACCGCGTGGGCCCCCGCGTGCAGCGCCGCCAGGGCGTCGTCCGCCGCGTCGCCGATCAGCACCGTACGGGCCGGGTCGACCCACTCGCCGAGCTCGGCCAGGTGCCGTGTCAGCTGCTCCGCCTTCTGACCGCCGGACGGGCCGCTGCGGCCGTCCACCCGCAGGAAGCTGCCGGTCAGGCCGAAGGAGTCGACCAGCGGCACCAGCTTGTCGTGCACGTACATCGACAGCAGCGACTGGCTGTGCCCGGCCTCCCGCCAGCCCGCCAACAGCTCGGGCACGCCCTCGGTCAGGCCACAGGTCGGGCTGAGCTCGCGGTAGCGGTCCTGGAAGGCGTCGTCCAGCCGCAGCCACTCCTCCTCGGAGGGCATCCGGCCAAGCAGACGCTCGTAGAAGCGGGGGATCGGGATCTCGTACTGCTCCCGGTACTCCTGCATGGTCATCGGGCCGACGCCGATGGTCGCGAACGCGGCGTTGCTCGCGCCGAGGACCGCGTCCATGTCGTGGAAGAGGGTGCCGTTCCAGTCCCAAACGATGTGAGTGCGCACGGGATCAAACGGTAACCCGAACGGCCGACACGCCGGTAGGACGATCCTCACCCCGGCGGGCCGGGCCGCGCCCGGACTGCGGTCTCAGGCCAGCAGCGCGGGGATCTCCTGGGTCGCGTACCAGAGCAGGTCGTGGTCCTCCGCGCCGTCCACGGTGAACTGGGCGTCCTGGTCGCCCGCGTCGGCCGCGGTCACCGCCGCCACCGCCGCCGCGACGTCCTCGACCACCTCGTCATCGGCCACGTCGGCGTGCACCGAGGCGGCCTTCGCCAGCTTCACCGGGCCGGCCAGCACCACCCGGCCGAGCGAGGCCTGGTCCTGGTACTCGTCGCCGGGGAAGGGCCGCACCGCCGAGTCGGCCACGTCCAGCGCCACCACGACGCGCCGGCGCGGGGAGTCGGGGTCGGCCGCCAGCAGCCGCAGCGAGGACTGCGCGGCCCGGTTCAACGCCGCGTACTCCAGCTCCTCCAGGTCGTCACTCACGTACCACTCGCGCAGTGCGGGCGTCACGGCGTACGCGGCGGACTGCTCCAGGGCGCCGCCCTCGTGCGCCGCCGCCAGGCCGGTCAGGGTGGTGGGCACGTACACGCGCATCGGTGGCACTCTCCGGTTCGTCCAGCGGGGGTTCGTCCAGCAGGGAGTTCGTCCAGCGGGACGGTCGTCCAACGGGGTGGTCGTCCAACGGCACAGCATCCAGCGCCCCAAGAATAAGCGCCGCCGGGCCGCCCGTGATCACCTCGGGCCGGGCCCGCGCCCGGCGCCCAGCGCCTCCCGGCTGCTCCGCAGGGCGCTCTCCAGCACCTCGCCGCGGCGGGCCGGGTCCATCAGGTTCGGGCCCATCACCGCCAGGTCGGCCAGGTTCGGCGCGAGCAGCCGCACCCGGACGCCCTCGGCCCGCAGCAGCGCGGCCTCGCGCAGCAGCTGCCGG
>NZ_MECK01000148.1 GCF_014596465.1 Streptomyces sp. CBMA123
GACGGCGGCGGCGCGCAGCCGGGCGGTGTCGGGACACCCCTCGCCGCAGGTCCCCGGTACGGCCGTCCCCGCGGTGCACACCCCGGACCCGGCCGCACTCGGCCTGGCGGGTGGCAGGGCGGGGTGCGGGGCGAGCGCGCACAGCGCGGAGGCCTGGCCCCGGCGGCGCAGTTCCCGGTGCAGGTCACGGGCGAAGTTCTGGGCGCCGCCCCGGCGTTCGTCGCTGATCAGGTGCAGGACGCGCGGGCGGGCTCCGGCCGAATCGGCCGCCGTATGGTCGGGCATGGACCGACCTTGGCACAGCGCCCCGCCCGGTACAGCCCCTTCGCGCAACCTGGTGGTGGCCCGTGCGCCCGCGCCCGTACACCCGATGTGCGCTGAGGGGCCGCCGTCGTGCGCCGGTTGCGACCGCCGTGCGCCCCGTCTCGCCCCCCGCCGCTCCGCGGGGCCGCCCTCCGCTCCCCCGTACGCCGCGTCGGGTACCGGCTCACGCCGTTCGGGGCCGGCTCACACCATCGGGTCACACATCGGGTCACACCATCGGGTCAACGGCGAGCCGCGGGAGGCCGAACGGCCGGTACGCGGACGGCCCGGGTGCCGCCCGGGCGGGCCGGGCCCGGTCCGTCGGCCGGTTACGCGGATCGGGTGAACGCGGTTGGACCTCGACCCCGGCCGGTCGGCAGGATGGCCGGCCGGGGCGCGCGCCGCGCCGCCTCATCTCCCTCTTCCCCGTTCGGATTTGGAGTCACCCGGTGTTCAAGGGATTCCGCAGCTTCCTGCTGCGCGGCAACGTGGTGGACCTCGCGGTCGGCATCGTGATCGGCGCGGCCTTCACCGCCGTCGTCACCGGGTTCGTCACCGCCTTCCTCAGCCCGCTGATCGGGGTCGCCACCGGCGCGGTCGGCGACTTCACCCAGAAGACCTTCGAGGTGGGCGGCACCAAGTTCCCGTACGGCCTCTTCGTCAACGCGCTGATCGGGTTCGTGCTGGTCAGCGCGCTGATCTACTTCGTCGTGGTGGTGCCGATCGGCAAGCTGCAGGAGCGCTTCGAGAAGGCCGGACCGGCGCCGGCCGCCAAGGCGGACTGCCCGGAGTGCCTGAGCTCGATCCCGGCCGCCGCGACCCGCTGCTCCTTCTGCACCTCCGAGGTGACTGCCCGGCCCGGCCTGCCCGCGCAGTCCCAGGCGTTGCAGTCGCACTGACGCCCCGAAGGCGGCGTACGGGGCCCCTGGAGCAAGCCCGGACCGCGTCCGGATCGTCCCGTGTGGGCCCTGACGGGAAATTTATTCCCCAAACATTCACGAGCCTCCGTCGCAGCGTCGGCGGGGGCTCGAATGCGCCGGCGCACGCCCGGTCCGCAAAAGTTTCTCCATGAAGTCCCCGGGCGTCCACCGGCCGGTCACCGCAAGGTCTTGCGGGGGCCGTGTCCGGGTGCCGTTCGATCACTGACGGGGTGCCAGGGTTGTCCGGAACTGAGCGCCGATATGTCCGTTCTTCCTACTTTCGAAACCTTTGTGCGAGCGAAGACTGCGTAAACACTCGAACTGCTCGCCCTCCCGCTCTCCTCAGCAGGCGCATTGTGGGCTTACCGTATGCCCCATGACCTCGCCCCGCTCCTACGACGGAGTCGGCTACCCCTCTCCGTCCTTCTCCTCCGGCACGCCGATTTACGACAGCCTCGTGGCTGAGCGCGGCGTCCCCCAGATCGCACCCATCAACGTGCCGGCCGCCCTGCCGCCGGCGCTGTCCTCCGGTTACGGATCCGGCCTCGCCCAGCCCTACGAGAACCGGTACGGCAACGGGTACGAGAGTGCCGGCAGCAACCTCCCCGCGCTGCCGCCCGCCCGCCTCGCCCTGGGCCCCGGCCCGAGCAGCGGCCCCTCGGCCGGCCCGGCCACGGCGTACATCCCCGCGCAGCCCGCGCCGGCGTACGCCGCCGCCCCGCAGCCGCCCGTCCCCGGTTACGGCGCCCCCCAGCCGTACCAGCGGCCACAGCCCGCCGCCCCGGCCTTCGCCCAGACCGCCAGCGGCGGCTACCAGCCGACCGGCGGCCAGAGCTTCGGCGGCCAGAACACCTTCATCGGCCAGGGCGGTCAGCAGACCTTCGGCGCGCAGCCGACCGGCGGACCGGCCGGTTTCGGCCAGGGCCAGCCCGGTGGCCTCCCGCAGGGCGGTCCGCAGAGCTTCGGCGGCCAGCAGTCCTTCGGCGGCCCGAACCCGGCCGGCCCCGGATTCCAGGGCCAGGGCGGCGACCAGGGCTTCGGCGGCGGCCAGCTGCGCCCGGCCATGGCGCCGGTCCGCCCGATGCAGCCGCAGCGCCCGGGCCCGTACGGCGAGCCCGGCGGCTACCAGCAGGGCGGCTACCAGCAGCAGGGCCAGGGCTACTGAGCCACTGACAGCACGGGGCCGACCCCACCGGCCCGCACCCGCACCACCTGAGCACCACCCGGCGCCCCCTGAACGCCGGGCGAACGGAGAAACGGGTCATCCACGGACCGCCCGGAACGCCCCCCACGGCGTACCGGGCGGTCCGTGCGCGTACGGGGGCGCGCACGGCGTACGGGAGCGGCGTGCGCAGGCGCAGCAGGGGGCGTGCGTCCGGGCGGAGCGCTGCTGGCAGGATGGAGGGATGCACCTCACCGGACTCCACGTCTACCCCGTCAAGTCCATGTACCGCCTGAGCCCGGACAGCGCCGCGGTCCAGCCCTGGGGTCTGGCCGGAGACCGCCGCTGGATGCTCGCCGACCCCACCGGACGCTTCGTCAGCCAGCGTGAGAACGCCGCCCTCGGACAGATCCGGACCGACCTGCTGCCCGGCGGAGCGCTGGCGCTGACCGCCCCCGACGGCTCCCGGATCGAGGTCACCGCCCCCGCCGGCGCCACCGGCGACCCGATCGCCGAGGTCGAGGTCTGGGGCACCCGCTTCAGCGCCGTCGAGGCCGCCAAGGAGGCCCACCAGTGGATCGCCGAACACCTCGGCGACTACCGGCTGGTGCACCTGGACGACCCGCGCGCCCGGCCCGTCGACCCCGAGTACGGCCGGCCCGGCGACACCGTCTCGATGGCCGACGGCTTCCCGCTGCTGCTCACCACCACCGCCTCGCTGGACCGGCTCAACCAGCTGATCGCCGCCGAGCACCCGGACGGCCACGAGACCCTGCCGATGGAGCGCTTCCGCCCCAACGTGGTGGTCGCCGGCTCCGAGCCCTGGGCCGAGGACGGCTGGCGCCGGATCCGGATCGGCGCGATCACCTTCCAGGTGGTCAAGCCCTGCGGCCGCTGCGTGATCACCACCACCGACCAGGAGAGCGGCGAACGGCGCGGCCCCGAGCCGCTGCGCACCCTGGCCCGGCACCACAAGCTGCTGCGCAAGGCCGCGTTCGGACAGAACCTGATCCCCGAGCGGCCGGCCGGCGTCGAGGGCGACGTGCTGGGCACGCTGCGGCTCGGCGACGACGTCGAGGTCCTGGAGGACGGGGCGCACTGGCCCGCCGACGGGCGCTGAGCCGCCACGCCCCGCAGCCAGGGGCCCGGTCGTACGGAACTCCGGCTGTGCGCGCTCGTTGAACAAGTGGTCGGAACCTGTGGCCGCGGTGGGCGCCCCCGGTGTCCGCACGGCGACGGGCGGCCGGGCCACCCGCCCGGACCGGTCAGGAAGGACGGACGGACCACCCGTCCGGGCGCGCTACGGTGGGCGGACGGCCCGCGCACCCCCGCGCCCACGGCCCGCTCGATCGCCGGCACGACGAAGGTGGGGACGACAGACCGTCATGGCTGAGCACAGGGTCCGGGTCACCCAGGACAGCGCATCCCGCTGGCGTCGCCGCGCGGGCGACTACGACACGCTCGCCGAGGCCCTGGCGGCCGCCGAGCCGGGCGACACCGTGACCGTCCGGCCGGGCACCTTCCGGGAGAACGTGCTGCTGGACAAGCCGGTGACGATCGTCCCGGCCCAGGGCCCGGGCACCGTCCGGATCGAGCCGGCCTCCGGGGTGGCGATCACCGTCACCGCCGCCGCGACCGTGCGCGACCTGGTGGTCGAGGGCGGCGACAGCTCCAGCCCGGCCGTCCTGGTCACCGGACCGGAGGCGACGCCCTCGTTCAGCGGCTGCCGGATCGACACCCGCTCCGCCACCGGGATCGAGATCGGCGGCGGCGCCCGGCCGACCCTGCGCGGCTGCGTCGTCGCCAACCCCGGCGGACTCGGGCTGCGGCTGCGCGGCGAGGGAACCGCCGCCGCCTTCGAGGACTGCGAGGTCGCCTCGGCCGGCCAGGCCGGGCTCGCCGTCCTCGGCGGGGCGACCGCCGCCCTGGACCGCTGCCGCGTCCACCACGCCTCCGGCGCCGGGGTGTTGCTCTCCGACCCGGGCAGCGCCGCCGAGCTCACCGGCTGCGAGATCTACGAGATCCGCGGCAGCGGCGTCCAGGCCGAGGCGCAGGCCGGCGGGCGGCTGGTCGACTGCGACATCCACCGGGTCACCGGCAACGGCCTGACCCTGGACGGCGAGGCCGAACTGGTGCTCACCGGCTGCCGGGTGCACGACCTGCCGGAGAACGGCGCCGACCTGCGCGGACGCGCCCGGCTCAGCCTCGCCAACACCACCGTGCGGGACTTCGGGCGCGGGGCGCTGTCGGTCTGGGACCAGGGCACCGAGGCGGTCGCCGAGTCCTGCCAGATCCACGGCTCCACCGGCGAGTACCCGGCGCTGTGGGTCAGCGACGGCGCCCGGCTCACCCTCACCGACTGCTCGCTGCACGACCTGCCCGACGCGCTGTTCGTCCTCGACCGGGACTCCGCCGCCGTCGCCCAAGGCTGCTCGTTCAGCCGGATCCGCAGCTCGGCGGTCTCGGTCAGCGGCGGGGCGACCGTCTCCCTGGCCTCCTGCCGGGTGCAGGAGGCCGGGACCGGGCTCTGGTTCCGCGACCACGGCAGCGGCGGACTGCTCACCGACTGCGAGATCTCCGACGTCGCCACCGGGGTGATCGTCACCAAGGGCGCCGACCCGGTGCTGCGCGAGTGCACCGTACGGGCCAGCACGGACGCCGGGGTGTACGTCTCGGCGCAGGGCCGGGGCACCTTCGAGGACTGCCGGGTCTCGCACGGCAAGGGCTTCGGCTTCCACATCATCGACGGCTGCCGCAGTCAGCTCACCCGGTGCCGGGCGGAACAGAACGAGCGGGCCGGATTCGAGTTCTCCGAGCCGGGACCGGTCGCCGAGGGGTGCACCTCCGACGATGTGGCCCGCACCGCCCCGGCCGGCCCGACGATCTCCGGACTGCCCGAGGTACCGACCCCCCGGTCACCCCAACTTTCCTCCGCCACACCCGTGTTGTCTGCCGCGTCGATGGTCTCGGCGGCGTCCGTGAGCTCGGCCGCTTCGGCGGCGACCTCCGCGATCGGGCCGATCCCGGACTGCCGGCCGGCCGACGAGGCGCTCGCCGAACTGGACGCACTCGTCGGGCTGGCCACGGTGAAGCAGGAGGTGCGCACCCTGATCGACCTGATCTCGGTCGGCCGGCGCCGCCGCCAGGCCGGGCTCAAGGCGCCCTCGCTGCGCCGGCACCTGGTCTTCACCGGCGCCCCCGGCACCGGCAAGACCACCGTCGCCCGGCTGTACGGCGAGATCCTCGCCTCGCTCGGGGTGCTCCAGCGCGGACACCTGGTCGAGGTGGCCCGGGTCGACCTGGTCGGCGAACACATCGGCTCCACCGCGATCCGCACCGCCGCCGCCTTCGACCGGGCGCGCGGCGGGGTGCTGTTCATCGACGAGGCGTACGCGCTCGCACCCGAGGACGGGGCGCGGGACTTCGGGCGTGAGGCGATCGACACCCTGGTCAAGCTGATGGAGGACCACCGGGACGAGGTGGTCGTCATCGTGGCGGGCTACACCGCCGAGATGGAGCGCTTCCTGTCCGCCAACCCCGGTGTCTCGTCACGCTTCTCACGGACCATCACCTTTCCCGACTACACGGCGGACGAGCTGCTGGAGATCGCCCGGTCGCAGTGCGCGGAACACGAGTACGCGCTCTCGGAGGCGACCGAGGGCGCGCTGCTGGGCCACTTCGCCGGGCTGGAGCGCGGGCCCAACTTCGGCAACGGGCGCACCGCGCGGCAGGTGTTCGAGACCATGGTCGAGCGTCACGCGGTACGGGTGGCGGCGCTGGCCGACCCCTCCACGGAGGAGCTGCAGTTGCTGGTCCCGGCGGACCTGCCGACCGCTCCGCCGCCGTAGGGCGGCGGCGAGCGGAGCGGGCAGGGGCGGCGGGGGCCGGCGGGTGAGGGCTGACGGATAACAGGTAACAGAGGACAGCTGACAGAGTCTGAAATCTGTTATCCGTCAGCTGTCACCTGTGCTCCGCCGGCCCTCGGCCGTCAGCCCGTCCAGGCGCCGCCCGCGAGGAAGGACTCCAGCGCGTCCCGGTAGGGCGCGATGTCGATCCGCTCGCCGGCCAGCCAGTCGTCCGAGTAGTACTTGTCCAGGTAGCGGTCCCCCGGGTCGCAGATCAGGCCGACCACACTGCCTGTCCGGCCGGCCGCCCGCATCTCGGCGACGATCCGCAGCGCGCTCCACAGCCCCGTCCCGGTGGAGGCCCCCGCCTTCTTCCCGAGCACCTGCTCCAGCACCCGGACCGCGGCGATCGACGCGGCGTCCGGCACCTTCATCATCCGGTCGACCGCCCCCGGCACGAAGCTCGGCTCCATCCGGGGCCGCCCGATGCCCTCGATCCGGGAGCCGCTGTCGCAGACGGCGTCCGGGTCGTGGTTGACCCAGCCGTCGAAGAAGCAGGAGTTCTCCGGGTCCGCGACGCAGATCCGGGTGTCGTACTGCATGTAGTGCACGAAGCGGGCGATGGTGGCCGAGGTGCCGCCCGTCCCGGCGGTGGCGACGATCCAGGCCGGTTCCGGGTGCGGCTCCAGGCGCAGCTGGGCGAAGACCGACTCGGCGATGTTGTTGTTGCCGCGCCAGTCGGTGGCCCGCTCTGCGTAGGTGAACTGGTCCATGTAGTGCCCGCCGGTCTCCTCGGCGAGCCGCGCGGAGGCCTCGTACACCTCGTCCGAGCGGTCGACCAGATGGCACTCGCCGCCGTGGAACTCGATCAGGTCGATCTTGGCCTGGCTGGTGCTCTTGGCCATGACCGCGATGAACGGCACCCCGATCAGCTGGGCGAAGTACGCCTCGGAGACGGCGGTCGAGCCGCTGGAGGCCTCGATCACCGGCTTGCCGGGGCGGATCCAGCCGTTGCAGAGCCCGTAGAGGAAGAGCGAGCGGGCGAGGCGGTGCTTGAGCGAGCCGGTCGGGTGGGTGGACTCGTCCTTGAGGTAGAGGTCGATCCCCCACTCGGCCGGCAGCGGGAAGCGCAGCAGGTGGGTGTCGGCGGAGCGGTTGGCGTCGGCCTGGACCTTGCGCACCGCTTCCTTCAGCCAGGCGCGGTACTGCGCGTCGGAGCGGTCGACGTCCACGGTCGGCTCGACGCCGAGGCTCACGCCGGACTGGGTGCTCATGGTCACTACTCCCTCATTGCGGCCCCCCGCTGCTCACTACGAGTGTACGAGGATCACGATAAGTGACCGTTTTCGGAGACCCAGCTTCCGCTTATCGGCGCTACCCGCCGGGCGACGCCCCCCGCTACACCGGCACCGACTGCGGGTCCGCCAGGTACGGGCCCCAGCCGAGTTCGGCCGCGCCCGCGAGCGCGCCGTACGCCAGTTCCGCGCCGACGATCGGCACCCGTCCGCTGCGGCCCCACAGGCTGCGGTCGGCGACCACCGCGCGCAGCCGGTCGGGGGCGGCCTCCAGAAGGTCGAGGTGGAGGCCGCTGAGCACCACCCGGTCCGGGTTGAGGATGTTGACGACTCCGGCCAGTCCGAGTCCGAGCCGGTCGATCACGTGCTCCACCGCCGCCCGCGCCCGCTCGTCCGTCGCGGCCGCCCAGCACAGCTCGCGCGCCTGGTCGAGCAGCGGGCGCCCCGGCTCCGGGGTGAGGCCGGCGGCGGCGAACAGCGCGTCCGGGTCGGTCTCCGAGTTCAGGCAGCCCCGGTTGCCGCACACGCACGGGCGGCCCTGCGGGTCGACGGTCAGGTGGCCGACCTCCAGGGCGAGTCCGGCGCTGCCGGTGTGCAGGTGGCCCTCGATCACCAGCGCGCCGCCGACGCCGCGGTGGCCGGAGGTGACGAAGAGCAGGTGCCGGGCGCCGCGACCGGCGCCGTGCCGGTACTCGGCGAGCGCGGCGAGGTTGGCGTCGTTGGCGATGGCGGTGGGCAGCGGGTGCACCGCATTCGGGCCGTGGTCGGCCCGGCCGACCTCGACGTCGTAGAGGTCGGCGACCGGGGTGCCGCTGGGCCAGGCGAAGTGCAGCGCGGCGAGCGCGGTGCCGTCCGGTTCGGTGACCGGGTTGGGCAGCGCGAGCGCGGCGCCCAGGCAGCGGCGGTCGGTCGCGCGGGCCAGTTCGGCGCCGGCCTGGGCGACGGCGCGCAGCATCCGGACCGGGTCGGTGGCGGCGGGCAGCGGCAGGTGCACGGGCGGGTCGAGCAGGCCGCCGAGGCAGGCCAGGGTGACGCTCAGCCCGTCGGCGTGGATCTGGCCGGCGACCACCACCGGGCCCTGCGGGTCGATCGCCAGCCGGTGCGAGGGGCGGCCGCGGCCGCCGCCGGCCGGGCGCGAGTCGACGGTGATCAGGCCGAGCGCTTCCAGCTCGGCCGTGACCGCGCCGGCGGTGGCCCGGGTGACGTCCAGCGCGCGGGTGAGCGCGGAGCGGGTGGGCGTCTGGCCGGTGTGGATGAGCGAGAGCGCCGGGCCGAGCAGCGTCCGACCGCGGTCGGGGGCCGCGCGGCGGTGGGCGTCGCGCTGCGCGTCGGCATCGGTCCCGGAGCGGGGCCGCGGGCTTGATGGTGAGAGCTGCACGCCCCTATTGTGACTTTGTGTCGCTTCGAAACAAAATCCGTTCCCGCCGCCCCGACGACCTCTCCCCCACACAGTCTCGCAGCACACCCCCGGTGGCCGACAGCCCCTGGGGCGCCGCACGGCTCGCGCTCACCGCCTTCTTCGCCGTCGACGGCTTCCTCTTCGCCGCCTGGGTCGTCCGCATCCCGGACGTCCGCAGCCAGGTCAGCGCCTCGCACAGCGCCCTCGGACTGGCCCTGCTCTGCCTGTCCGTGGGCGCCGTCCTCACCATGCCCCTGGTCGGTCGGCTCTGCCTCCGCTACGGGTCGCGGCCGGTCACCGTCGGCTCGCTCGCCCTGCTCGGCCTCGCCGTACCACTGCCCGCGCACGCCCACTCGGTGCTCTCGCTCGGCGCCGTGCTGCTACTGTTCGGCGCCGGATACGGCGGGGCCAACGTGGCCATGAACAGCGCCGCCGTCGACCTGGTCGCCCAGCTGCGGCGGCCCGTCATGCCCAGCTTCCACGCCGGGTACAGCCTGGGCGGGCTGCTCGGCGCGGGCTTCGGCGGGCTGCTCGCCGACCGGCTCACCACCGCGTGGGCGCTCGCGCTCGGCGGACTGCTCGGGCTGGCCGTCACCGGCGGCGCGGGCGTCGTCCTGCTGCGCAGCCCGGCGGCGCCGATGGTCAGGCCGGATGCGGCTGCGGGGACCGGCTCGGACGGCGCCCCGGGCTCCGGCCCGGAGGTCGACCCCGGCTCCGGCTCGGACGGCGCCCCGGGGTCCGGCTCCCGCACCGCCGGGAACTCCGCGGGCCGCCCGGCCGGGAGCCATGTCCGGCTGCTGGTGCTGGTGCTCGGGCTCACCGCGCTGTGCACGGCGTACGGCGAGGGCGCGATCGCCGACTGGACCACCCTCCACCTCACCGACGACGTCCACGCGAGCGCGGGAACGGCCGCCGCCGGGTACGCCGCGTACGCCTTCGCCATGACCAGCGGACGGGTCGGCGGCACCTGGCTGTCCATCCGGCTGGGCCAGAACCGGCTGATGCTGCTGGGCGGACTGACCGCGGCGGTCGGCATGCTGGTCGCCGCCCTGGCCCCGTCGGTGCCGCCGACCATCGGCGGGTTCATCCTGGTCGGCCTCGGACTGGCGAACCTGTTCCCGCTCGCGATCGCGCGCGCCGGTGCGGCGGGCGGGCCGCAGGGCGTCGCGCTCGCCTCGACGCTCGGGTACGGCGGGATGCTGATCGGACCGGTGGTGATCGGCTTCCTCGCCGACGCGGCCGGACTGCCACTGGCCCTGACCACGGTCGCGGTCGCCGCCACGACGGCGGCCCTGCTGCCGCTGGCGGTCGAGCGGCGCCGCCCCGGGCGGACGGGCGGCGGACGGCGGGTGACAAGTGACAGATGACAGATGACAGATTTCAACATCTGTCATCCGTTCGCTGCCATCTGTTTGCTGTCATCTGTTCGCTGTTCGCCGCCCCCATCACTGACGCACCCACCCCCCAAGTGGCAGGATGCGGCCTCATGACCACCACCGGAGGCATCCAGGTACTGCGGGCGAGCGAGCGCCCGGCCACCCCGTGGCTCAACGGAGGCGGGGTGACCAGGGAGGTCGCCGGATTCCCCGCCGGGGCCGGACTGAGTGAGTTCGACTGGCGGGTGAGCCTCGCCGACGTGGCCTCGGCCGGGCCATTCTCCCCATTCCCCGGGATCGACCGGGTGATCACCCTGGTCGAGGGTGCGGGCATGGCGCTCACCGTGGACGGCGTCGAGCGGCTGGTCGACGCCCCGTTCCGCCCCTTCGCCTTCCCCGGCGAAGCCACGACCGACTGCCGGCTGCTGGGCGGTCCGGTGGTGGACTTCAACGTGATGACCCGCCATGGCCGGGTCGAGGCCACCGTGGAGCTGCTGACCGAGCCCGGCACCGTCCACGTCCCGCCGACGGCGACCGTCCTGCTGGTGTGCCTGGCCGGTTCGGCCACCGTCGGCGACGCGGAACTGACCCGCTACGACGCGGCGTTGCTCGACGCACCCGGAGCCCCTGAGCTGCGGCCCGACGGGGTCACCGCCGCGATCACCTTCCGCACCGCCACCGCCACCGCCACCGCCACCGCCACCGCCCGCTGAACGCGCGGCGATCTGACCGCCTGACTGCCTGAACACCGGAACGACGCGCTGCCCGCGCCCCCGGCAGGAACCGGGGGCGCGGGCAACCGCGCCGAGCCCTCAGCCGCAGAACACCGGCGTGGCGTGCGCCGGGTCCAGGGCGTTGGTCACCAGGTGCAGCGCCGTCGGCGAGAACGCGATCGCGACGTGCTCGGCGAGCGTGACCGGGCAGTGGTCCTGCAGCACCTCGTTGTCCACGTCCGGCCCGCTCAGGAACTGGGTCCGCCACGGGGTGACGACCTCGTCGTACACGGTCGAGATCACCGTGTAGTGCACGCCCGGCACGGTGTCCGGCCGGGAGGCCATGGTGGTGTTGAACTCGGAGCCCACCGCCTGGTCGCGGCAGGCCTGGCAGACGGTGTAGATCAGGTCGGCCACACCGGGGAAGTACGGCGCCAGCTTGGTGATCCCGTCGAGGGTCGTGCCGTGGTTGGACGGCGCCAGGCCGACCAGCTTGTCGACCTTCGAGGCCCCGCCGAGGAACTTCAGGTAGTAGTTCGGCAGCATGCCGCCCTGCGAGTGCCCGACGATGTCGACCTTGGCCGCGCCGGTCGCGCCGCGCACCAGGTCGACGAAGTGGGCGAGTTGGGCTGCCGAGGCGGGCACCGCTCCGAGGCCGCCGATCGGCAGCAACAGGCCGCTGCCGGTGGAGGTGATGCCGGGGATGGTGCCGTAGTCGAGGGCGAAGACGCAGTACCCGAGGCTCTTGAGCAGCGGGGAGAGCGCCAGCCAGTTCTCGTAGCGGTTGGCGAAGGTGCCGTGCACCAGGACCACCGGGTCGGGGTGTGCGGCGGAGGGCCGACAGCTCCAGTCGTTGGCACCGGGCGGCGAGGCCACCGAGTCGCCGTCGGGCGGGAGTTCGGCGGTGGCGGTGACGGCCGGGGCGGCTACGGGCGCCGCCCACGCGGGGGCGGCGCCGGCGCCGACCAGCAGCGCGCCCGCCAGTACGGCCGCGCCGAGGGCGCCGCCGAGCCGACGGCGCACCGGAGTTGCGGAGAAGCGGAGAAGTGGGGTTCTCAACTGTTGCCTCCACAGCGGAAGTTTGTTACCAACAGGTAACCCGAGTGGCTCAATCATGCGGTCGCCCCTCCGGCCCGACCCTTGGGCGTCCCCCAGACCTGGACGGTGTTCTCTGTGACCGGTCACAACGCACCCCACTGCACCCCCGCCGGCCGCCCCGCCGAAACCCCCGCGGCCGCCGCCGACGCGCTCTCCCCCTGGCGCGTCCCGGTGATCGGCGGACTCCCCGCCGACCAGCGACTCCTCGGCGGCGTCCCCGACCTGGCCACAGCCGTGGTCGCCGCCCTGCTGGACCGCGTGCCGGTCTACCGCCGCCTCCCGCGCGAACAGCTCAGCGGCGAACTCACCCGCGACACCGAGCGCCGCATCCGCGCCCTCGCCCACGCCGTCCGCACCGGACTCCCGGCCCCCGCCGAGGAGTTCACCGCCGTACGGGAGGTCGCCGCGCGCCGCGCCGAGGAGGGCCTGCCGCTGGACGCCGTCCTGCTCGCCCACCACCTCGGACTGGAGGTCTGCTGGGAGTTCCTCACCCGGGACGCCCACGCCGGTGACGCCGCCGACCTCCTGCTGCTCAACCGCCTGCTGCTCGACCAGCTCCGCCGGGCCACCACCGCCGCCGGCGCCGGCTACCTGGACGGGCAGCGCTCGGCCGGCGACCGCAGCTCCACCGCCCGGCAGTCCCTGCTCACCGCGCTGCTCGCCGGCACCCCCGCCGAGGAAGCCGCGGCCCGGGCCGGCACCGAGCTTCCGGCCGGCTACGCCGTGCTCTGCCTGTCCCTCACCGACCACCCGGACGAGCATTCCCCGGGCATCGACCCGGGCATCGCCGCCCGCCGCAAGCTCCGCCGCTTCGGCGCCGAACTCGACCACCGCACCCGGCAGTCGGCGCTCACCGCGCTCACCCCGTCGGGCGGTCTGGTGCTCGTCCCGCTGCAGACTCCGCCGGACCGGACCGCCGAGCCGTCCGACGGAGCCGGCGACGAGCCGTTCTGGCCCCGGCTCTCCGCCACCCTCGCCGCCGCGGCCCGGGCCGCCGGCGT
This sequence comes from Streptomyces sp. CBMA123, assembly GCF_014596465.1. Lineage (GTDB taxonomy): Bacteria > Actinomycetota > Actinomycetes > Streptomycetales > Streptomycetaceae > Kitasatospora. The sequence goes on from NZ_MECK01000148.1 coordinate 13,113, forward strand.
GCCGGTGCTGGCCGG
>NZ_MECK01000149.1 GCF_014596465.1 Streptomyces sp. CBMA123
GTGCCGGTGCTGGCCGGGGCAGCCGTCGCGGTGCCCGCCGAGGTGCCCGGCGCCGCCGCCCTCGCGTACGAAGTCCTGCACGTGGCACGGGCATTCGGCCGCCCGCCGGGGCTGCACCGACTGGACGACGTCCTGCTGGAGTACCAGCTGACCCGGCCCAGCCAGGCCCGCTCCCGGCTCGCCGCCCTGCTCGAACCGCTCACCGACGGCGGGGAGTTGCTCACCACCCTGCGCACCCACCTGGCCGGCGGCCTCAACCGCCGCCACACCGCGAGCGCCCTGCACCTGCACCCGAACACCGTCGACTACCGGCTGCGCCGGATCGCCGTTCTCACCGGCCTGGACCCGGCCCGCCCCGCCGACGTCCTGCGGATCACCGCCGCGATCGCCGCCCGGACGGCCGAACAGTCGACCCCGGCACACCAGTTGTGAAACGCCGGTACCCGCGCCGACCGCGGCGCGGGTACCGGAGACAGCCCGGAATCAGCAGTTGATCGAGCCGTGGGTGACCACCCACCCGTCCAGCTTGGCCCAGGTCTGCGGGCCGACGACGCCGTCCTGCTGGAGGCCGGTGCACCGCTGGAACTTCCAGACGGCCGAGTCGGTCGCCGGGCCCCAGTACCCGTCCGTGTCCAGCCGCGCACTCGCGTTCGGGGAGTACGTGATGTGGTTGAGCTCGCACTGCAGCTGCTTCACCGCGTCCCCGCTGGAGTTGTAGCCGAGCGTGGGCTCGGAGCTCGTGTAACCGCAGTACTGCGAGGCCTGCGCCGAGGCGGCGGGTGCGGTCGCGAGCCCGGCCGCGAGCATGATTCCGGCGGTGACGAGCCCGCCGACGAGACGGTTGCGCATGTGGAGAGTCCCCCGTTCGATGGATCGTCCGAAGTCATGACGCGCTTCGAACAAACGGCACGCTAGCGGACGGATCGTCAGGAAACGGGAGGGATCAGCTAAAGAATCGACAAAACGACCGGGACGAGGCGGTCCTCAGTCCCGCTCCCCGGGCAACCGCAGGTCCCACCCCACCAGGGCGCGCAGCTGCTCCGCCGTCACCCCGTCCGGCACCGGCCGGGGCGGTTCGTGGCGCAGCGGCGGCTGCCAGCCCTCCTCCTCGCTCCAGCGGCGGACCACCTTGGCCGGGGCTCCGGCGACCACGCTGTGGTCGGGCACCTCGCCGCGCACCACCGCGCCCGCCGCGACCACCACGTTGCGGCCGAGACGTGCCCCCGGCATGATCACCGCGCCGGTGCCGATCCAGCTGCCCGCGCCGATCTCCACCGGCTCGTTGCGCGGCCACTGCTTGCCGATCGGCAGTTCGGTGTCCCGGTACTCGTGTGCCTGGTCGCTGACGTACACGCCGGGGCCGGTCCACACGTCGTCGCCGATGACGATCGACTGGTGGCCGACGATGTGGCTGTCCCGGCCGATCACGCAGCCGCCGCCGATCCGCACGATCGGCTCCGGCCCGAGGTCGAGCCCGGGGAGGAAGCCCGCACTGATGGTGACCCGTTCGCCGATGATCGAGAACGGCCCGACGGTGATCCACCGTTCGTTGAACACCGCCCCGAGCGGAAAGGCCAGGGTCGTCCCGTCACCCAGCTCGCCGAACCGGTACGGGCCCGGGCTCTGGTTGGTGACCGCGCCGGTCCGCTGCACCCAGCGCCAGCCCCGGTGGACGAGGCGCCCGGCGGCCCGGCGGCCACCGGCCCGGACGGTGGAGAGGAGGGATCGGGTTATCGGCATGCGCTCACGTTACCGGCCCGTAGCGTCCGCCCGTCCGGCGGGAGGCCGACATCACACCGGGGCCCACCTGCCCCGTCCGCCCCAGCTCAGCGACCCCCGTCCACCGCGACGCACCGTCCCGTCCGGCCCGGTTCACCGACCCGTCCGCCCCGACTCGCCGGCGCTCGCGGCGCCGCCTCCGCACCCGTCCGCACGGCCGTCCGAAAGCCGCCATCAGTGTCGGACCCCGGTGAAAGACTCCCGTCCCATGGAGATCTCCGAGCACATCGAGGCACTGCGCCACGAGGGCGCCCTGCTGGCCGACGCCGCCGCCCGCACCGACCTCACCGCCCCCGTCCCCACCTGCCCGGACTGGCGGCTGGGCGACCTGGTGCGACACATCGGCCACGTCCACCGCTGGGCCGCCGCCCACCCGGCGCAGGGCCTGCGAGCGCCCCTGGACGAGCCGGGCCGGCAGGCCGTCCTCGGCCCGGCCCCCTCGGACGCCGTGCTGCTCGACTGGTACCGCGAGGGCCACGCCGCCCTGCTGACCGTGCTCTCCGAGGCCCCTGCCGACCTCGAGTGCTGGACCTTCCTGCCCGCGCCCAGCCCGCTGGCCTTCTGGGCCCGGCGCCAGGCGCACGAGACCGCCGTCCACCGCTTCGACGCCGACGCGGCGGCCGGCTCGCCGGGCCCGGCCGTGGACCCGGCGCTCGCGCTGGACGGCATCGACGAGCTGCTGCGCGGCTTCATGCGCTGCGGCCGGGCGAATGTGCACAGCGACAGCCCGCGCACCGTCCGGATCCGGGCGAGCGACGGCCCGGGTTCCTGGCACCTGACGCTCTCCCGCGAGCCGCTCGCCGTCACCACGGAGGAGCACCCCGAATCCGCCGACCTGACCGTCACCGGCCCGGCCCGCGAGCTCTACCTGCTGCTCTGGAACCGGCTGACGGTCGAACAGGCCGAGCAGTCAGCACAGTCCGGGCAGGTCGGGCAGGCCGGGCAGTCAGCACAGACCGGCCAGGTCGAACTCAGTGGCGACCGGAGCCTGCTCGACCTCTGGCGGGACAACGCCGCGATCCGCTGACCCCGGCCCGCCCGCCGCCGCCCGGCCTGCCCTCCGGCACGGCCCGACCGACCGACCGCGGGCCGGCTCAGCGCACCCAGGCGGCGGGCCGCTTCTCCAGGAACGCCCGCATCCCCTCCTGCGCCTCCGCCGACCCGAACAGCCGCGCCGACAGCTGCACCAGCTCGTCCGCGTCCCGCTGGAAGGACCGCACGACCTCGGCGTTGGCCAGTCGCTTCGACTCGGCCAGCCCCTGCGGCGAGCCCTGGCGCAGCGCGTCCAGCAGGCCCTTCAGCACCACTCCGGTGGACTCGGTGGACTCGGCCGCCTGGGTGATCAGGCCGATCCGGGCGGCCTCGGCGGCGTCGAAGACCTCACCGGTGAGGTAATAGCGGGAGGCGGCGCGCGGCTCCAGCTTGGGGCGCAGCGGCAGCGAGATGACGGCGGGCGCGAGGCCGAGGCGGACCTCGGTGAAGGCGAAGGTCGCGGCCGGTCCGGCGACGGCGAGGTCCGCCGCGCCGATCAGGCCGAGGCCGCCGGCCCGGGCGTGCCCGTCGACCACGGCGATCACCGGCTTGGTGCAGTCCACGATCGCCTTCTGCAGCTCGACCAGGCCGCGCGGGCCCACCGTCGGGTCCGCGCCGGTCGCCTCGGAGAGGTCCGCGCCCGCGCAGAACACCTTGCCGGTGTGGGTGAGCACCACCGCGCGGACGTCCCGGTTCGCCGCGGCCACCGCCAGTCCGGCGTGCAGCTCGGACATCAGGCGGGAGGAGAGCGCGTTGCGGTTGTGCGGCGAGTCGAGGGTGAGCGTGGTGACGGCGTCGGCGGTGCTGACGCGGACGAGGGGCTCGGCGCTGGTCATCGGCGTGGGCCTGCCTTCCGGCTGAGGGTGGGTCGGACAGCGGGCGCGGCCCGGGGTGTTCGGACCGCGAGCGCGGCCCGGGGGTGGCCGGACGGCGCCCGGACGACTCTGGCACGCCCACCCGCCCCTCGGCCAGAGCCAACCGCCGCCCAGCGGACCGGAGCGTCCGGTGGCCGGACCGAAAACCGCTGGTGACGGCCGCCGCGCTCCCGGCAGCATGGCGCCATGACAACCGACTCCCCGGTCCTGCTGCTCGCCCCGAGGATCAACGACACCGGCCTCCGGCTGCGCACCGCCGCCGGTCTGCGCGGCCTGCGGGCGGTCACCGCCGCCTCCTGGCAGGCGCCGCGCGAACTGCTCGGCGCGCCGGTGCACGTGTACGGCGGGCCGCTGTTCGGCGACGCGGTCGGCCGGGAGCTGGGCCTGGCCCTGCTGGAGCCGGCCGAGGACTGGCTGGCCCGGCTGCCGCTCGCGCTGACCGGCCGACGGGTGTCCGCGACCACGCTGGCCGAGGCCCGTACGCTGCCCGGCCCGGCCTTCGTGAAGCCGCCGGCCTCCGGGGCCCGCTCCGACCGGCGCCCTCGCTTGCGGCACCGACAGCGGATGGCGCACGATCATGCGCCATGACCACCACGCACCTCACCCACATCGCCGAGCCGCCCGGAGTCGCCCCCGGGACGGGCTACACCCACGTCGTGACCGGCAGCGGCCGACTGGTCCAGGTCTCCGGGCAGGTCGCCTTCGACGAGCACCGGAACCTGGTCGGCGAGGGCGACCCGAAGGCCCAGGCCCGTCAGGTCTTCGAGAACCTGCGCCGCTGCCTGGCCGCCGCCGGGGCCGACTTCTCCGACGTCGTCAAGTTCACCTTCTTCATGACGGACATCGCCCACCTCGCGGCGATCCGTGAGGCCCGCGACGAGTACCTGGCCGGCCTGCCGCTCCCGGCGGCCTCCGCGATGCAGGTCGCGGCGCTGTTCCGGCCGGACGTGCTGATCGAGATCGAGGCGATGGCGATCGTCCGCGAGTAGCGCTCCCCTCACGCCCGCCGGCTCACCGCGTCCCGCCGCCCGGGACCAGGCCCTCACGCCGCCCGGACCAGCGCGTCCCGCCGCCCGGCCCACCGGACGGCGGGGCCCATCGCCAGGCCCGCCGCCGCCAGCACCGCGCCCAGGACGGCCCACCCGACCAGCCCGTAGCCGATCACCGCCGTGCTGACCACCGCCGGGCCGGCCATCATCGCGGCCGCCGAGCCCGCGTTGAACACCCCCTGGTAGGCGCCGTGGTCGCGCTCGCCCGCGAGGTCGTAGCTCAGCGCCCAGGCGCCCGCCTGGCCCATCACCTCGGCGAGCGACTGCAGTGCGATTGCGGCGAGCGCGACGACGGCGGCGAGGATCCCGGGCAGCCCGTGAGCGAGGGCGATGACCAGGCAGGACGCGGCCAGCACCAGCCCGGCGCGCCGGAAGGCCCGGGCGGCGGCCGACCGTTCCCCGGTGCCCCGGGTGGCCCGCACCTGCAGGGTGATCACCATCAGGGTATTGACGATCAGGGTGCCGGCGACGGTGATCCGCGGCGCGTCGGTCTGCTGGACGATCCACAGCGGGACGCCCACCTCCAGGACGGCGAACTGCAGTCCGAGGACGGAACACAGCGCGGTGACGGCCAGGAACGGGCCGTCACGCAGCGCCGGATTGCGCCGCCGGCCCTGCTTGGCGCCCTCGTCGCTGCCCTTGCCGCTGGCGCGCTCGTCCTTGGCGCCCTCGTCGCTGCCCTTGCCGCCGGCGCCCTCGTCCTTGCCGCCCGTGCCGCCCTCGTCGCCGGCGCCCGAGGGATTCGCCGTCCCGGGCCGGGCCGAGGTCGCGGCCGGTCCCGTCCCCAGCACGGCGGGCAGCCGGTACATCAGCAGCGCGACGGCCACATAGGAGACGGAGTCGGCCAGGATCGCCGTCAGGTAGACCGGCCGGGTGTCGAGCTGGAGCGCGATCGCGCCGAAGCCCGTCCCCACGCAGATGCCGATGTTGGTCACCACCCGCAGGTAGGCCCGCCCGGCCACCCGGCGGTCGGCGGGCAGCACCTCGGCGTAGAGCGCGTTCCGTACGGCGGCCGAGCCCCGGTCGACGGCGGAGACGGCGCAGGCCAGCGCGACGAAGGCCGGGTAGCTGTGCACCAGCGCGTACCCGGCGGTGCCCACGGCCTCCACCGAGACCAGCAGCACCAGGACCGGCCGGGCACCCCAGCGGTCGGCGGCCCGGCCGGCCGGCACGCTGGCGACGACCCCGCACAGCCCGGCGGCGGTCATCCCGAACCCCAGCTGGGCCGCGCTCAGGCCGAGCACCCGGGTGAAGAAGAGCACCGCGACGGACAGCGAGAGACCGTTGCCCACCGTGTTGACCAGGGTGATCCCGGCCAGCCGGCGGACCGTCGGGTCAGGGTGCAGCCGACGCTGGAGGGCCTCGGGCAGACGACCGGACCGGCCGGGCGCGGACATGGCGGAGGAGGGTGCGGAAGGCTCCGCCGGTGTGGTGGTCATGGCGTCGATTCCACCGCCGAACGGGCCGGGCCGGATACTCCTTTAGGCTCTGGCTAAAACCTCGCAGCAGGAACCGGACAGCCGGCGGGAGAACGCCCGTGCACCGCTTCACACTTCGCCTGGCCGACCTCGCCACCACCTGGTTCGCCTACTCCCCGATCCACGAAGCCGTGCTCAGCCTGCGGATGTGGAGCCACCCCGGCCACTACCGGCTGCAGAGCCGGGCCTTCGAGCAGCTCAGGCCCTCGTTCGAGCGGCTGGACTCCCGGCTGCTGCTCTCACTGGTCGCCCAGAACCGCTGGGTGCCGGACTTCCTGACGCCCCGGCCGTCCTCCCCCGCCCCCGAGTTCCGCACCGAGCTCGCCACCGTCCGCTCGCTGCCGCCCGAGCTGCTGCGCACCGAACTGGAGCAGACCTTCCTCCCGCACGGGCAGCCGCTGCCCGCCCTGCTCGAAGCCGAACTGGCAGACCCGGAACAGCTGTTGACCAGGATCTGCGACTCGCTGACCGAGTACTGGGAGGCATGCCTCGCACCCACCTGGTGGCCGCAGGCCCGCGCGGCGCTGGAGGCCGATCTGGTGTACCGGGCCCGGGTGCTCGCCCAGTACGGCGCGGCGGCGCTGTTCACCGACCTCGACCACCGGCTGAACTGGACGGACGGCGTGCTGTCGATCAACCGGCACTGGACGGACGGAGACGTGGAGACCGCCGTGGACGGGCGCGGGCTGGTCCTCTGCCCGACCTTCTTCGTCCGGGGCGCGATCACCACGATCGACAACACCCGTGCCCCGCAAATCAGTTACCCGGCACGCGGGCAGGCCGGCCTGGCCGGCGGGGGCTCACCGGTGCCGCCGCGCGCCCTGGAGGCACTGGTCGGCGCGCCGAAGGCCCGGCTGCTCGCACTGCTCGCCGAGCCGGCCTCCACCACCGACCTCGCCTACCGCCTCGGCGTCACCCCGGGCGCGGTCAGCCAGCACCTGTCCGTCCTGGCGGCCACCGGCCTGGTCACCCGGGCCCGGCACGGCCGCTCGGTGCTGTACCGGCGCAGCGTGCTCGGGGACGAGCTGACGGGCGGCAGGTGACAGATGACGAAGGACAGCTGACAGATGACAGAGTTCAGCGAACAGATTTCATCAGCTGTCCGTTGAAATCCGTCCGCACCCACCGACTCCCCACCGACTCCCCGCCAACTCCTCCCCCAACTCGCCAGTGGTACAGACCTGTTGACGCATTGGTCCAGTCCTCCTACAGTGCCCATGCCCCGCTTCCCCACGGCGCGGGCACCGATCGCCCACGGATCACCCCCGGTTCTACGTCACCCTGTCCAACCCCCACAGCCACAGGGAGAACCATGTCCGCTCGATCCCGGGCGGGACGCCCGCGCGTGCGCAGCAGACTGCTGGCACTGCTATCCGTCCTGCTCCTCCCCCTCGCCGCACTGACCGCGCTCGCCGCCCCCGCGAGCGCCGCCGGCAAGCTCACCGCCACCTTCACCACCGCCGACAACGGCTCCTGGTGGCAGGGCACGTACATCGTCCACAACGACAACGCGACCGCCGTCACCGGCTGGACCCTGGACTTCGACCTCCCGGCCGGCGTCACCATGGGCAGCAGCAACAACGGCACCGCGACCGTCAACGGCCGGCACGTCACCGCCACCGCCGCCTACTACAACGCGACCGTCAACGCCCACAGCACCACCGAGCCGTACAGCTTCTGGTTCGTCGGCACCGGCCCGGTCTCCACCCCGCTCAACTGCCGCATCAACGGCGACAAGTGCGACGGCACCCCCGACGTCCCGCCGTCCGCGCCGGGCACCCCCACCGTCACCGGGTCGACGGCGCACACCCTCGCCCTGAGCTGGCCGGCCGCCACCGGCGGGGACTTCCCGGTCGCCTCCTACGACGTGCTGAGCGGCAGCACCGTGCTCGCCTCCAGCCCCACCGCCAACGTCCTGGTCACCGGGCTCACCCCGGCCACCTCGTACACCCTGACCGTCCGGGCCAAGGACAGTCGCGGCAACCTCGGCCCGCTCAGCGCGCCCGTCACCGCCGCCACCTTCGACCCCTCCACCGACACCATCCCGCCCACCGCACCAACCAACCTCCGTGCCACGGCGGTCGGTTCCTCGGACGTGACGCTCGCCTGGGGCGCCGCCACCGACAACGTCCGGGTCGCCGCGTACGACGTCTACCAGGGCGCCAGCCTGGTGACGACGGTCGGCGGCGGCACCCTGACGGCGGCCGTCGGCAGTCTCTCGCCGTCCACCGCCTACACCTTCACGGTGAAGGCCCGCGACCCCGCCGACAACGCCTCGCCCGCCTCCGCCCCGCTCAACGTGACCACCGCGGACATCGTCGGCGCCGGGAAGTACGCCCGGGTCGGCTACTTCGTCCAGTGGGGCATCTACGGCCGCCAGTACTTCGTCAAGAACCTCGACACCTCGGGCAGCGCCGCCAAGCTCGACATCATCAACTACGCGTTCGAGAACATCGATCCGGTCAACCTGACCTGCCTCGCGGGCGTCACCAAGGGCACCAGCGGCAACCCGGAGGACCCGGACCAGGGCACCGGCGCCGGTGACGCCGACGCCGACTACGCCCGCCCGATGAGCGCCGACCAGTCGGTGGACGGCGTGGCCGACGACGGCTGGGGCAAACTCCGGGGCAACTTCAACCAGTTGAAGAAGCTCAAGGCCAAGTACCCGAACCTGAAGGTGGTCGTCTCGCTCGGCGGCTGGACGTACTCCAAGTACTTCTCCGACGTCGCCGCCACCGACGCCTCCCGGCAGAAGTTCGTCAAGTCCTGCGTGGACACCTGGATCAAGGGCAACCTGCCGGCCTACAACGGCGCCGGCGGGGACGGCACGGCGGCCGGGATCTTCGACGGCATCGACCTCGACTGGGAGTGGCCCGGCTCCGGCGACGGCCACCCGGGCAACCACTGGAGCACCGACGACAAGGCCAACCTGACCCTGCTGGCGGCCGAATTCCGCAAGCAGCTCGACGCGTCGGGCGGCCCGCACAAGCTGCTCACCGCCTTCACCCCGGCCGATCCGGCGAAGGTCGCGGCCGGCTGGGACCTCAGCAAGGTCTTCAACTCGCTCGACATCGCCAACGTCCAGGGTTACGACTTCCACGGCTCGGGCAGCGACAACTCCTGGGAGCCCAACCGCACCGGCCAGGCGTCCAACCTCTACCCGGACCCGAACGACCCGTACACCTTCCACTTCAGCGTGGACACGGCCGTCCAGACCTACCTCGGCGCCGGGGTCAACCCGCGCAAGCTGACCATCGGCTTCCCGTTCTACGGGCGCGGCTGGCAGGGCGTGGCCGACGGCGGCGCCAACGGCGCCTGGCAGTCCGCGAACGGCGCGGCACCGGGCCAGTTCGCCGAGGAGGCCGGCACCCGCGGCTACCACGACCTCATCACCGGCGTGCCCGGCCTCACCGTCTACCACGACCCCAAGTCCGTTGCCACGTACGGCTACACGGGCGCCAACGGCCAGTGGTGGACCTTCGACGACGCCTGGTCGATCGCCCAGAAGACGGCCTATCTCAAGTCGAAGAACCTGCTCGGCGGGATGATCTGGGAGATGTCCGGCGACACCCCGTCCGGCGCCCTCATGACGGCCGTCGACACCGGGCTCAGGTAGCCCGGTCCAAACCCGCACCGAACCCACGCCCATACCCGAACCCACGCCCATACCCGCACCCGCGCCCGCACCCGCACCCGCACCCGCACCCGCACCCGCCCCGGATCCCCACCAGGCCCGGATCCCCACCGGGCCGCATCCCCACCGGCCCCGACCGCGGACAGGGCCGGCGCCCCTCCCGAACCGGAGGAGCGCCGGCCCGTCCCGCCGCACGCCGGCCCGGCTCCGCTACCGCGAGGCCTTCGCGATCAGCTTGCGCGCCGCCGCGTTCTGCCGCAGCAGCTGGGCGAAGGTGGTGTGCCCCTGGGTGGTCCGGGCGAAGGCCCGCCACGCCGCCGGCACCGAGGTGACCGCCGCGTGGAACAGGTACGGCCGCCGCTCGAAGGCGCCGAGCAGCTGCTTGCCCGCGCGCATCTCCACGCCCAGCCCGGCCTTGATCGCGAACGCGTAGTTCAGCGCCTCACGCCGCACCGACACCGCGTCGCCCGCCTCCGCGACCCGCACCGCCCACTCGCCGGCCAGCCGGCCCGAGCGCAGCGCGTACGAGATGCCCTCGCGGGTCCACGGCTCCAGCAGCCCGGCCGCGTCCCCGGCGACCAGCACCCGGCCGCGGGCGAGCGGCGAGTCCTCGGCCCGGCAGCGGGTCAGGTGCCCGGACTCGACCCGCGGGGTGAAGCCGGACAGGCCCAACCGCCGGATGTAGTCGGCGAGGTACTGCTTGGTCCGCTCGCCGTCGCCGCGCGCCGAGATGACGCCCACGGTCAGGCTGCTGGTCTCGGTCTTCGGGAACACCCAGCCGTAACTGCCGGGCAGCGGGCCCCAGTCGAGGTGGATCCGGCCCGACCAGTCGGCGGCGACCTGCGGCGGCACCGGGATCTCCGCCTCCAGGCCGAGGTCGATCTGGTCGAAGGTGACGCCCACGTGCCGGGCGATCCGGCTGGCGCTGCCGTCCGCGCCGACCACCGCGCGGGCCTCGAAGGTGCGCCCGTCGGCGGCCGTCACGACGGCCGTCCGGTGCTCGCCGCCGCGCTGCTCGACCCCGGTGACGGCCACTCCGGTGACCAGCACCGCCCCGGCCTGCTTGGCCGACTGGACCAGGCGCAGGTCGAACTCGTCCCGGTTGACCAGCCCGAACAGCATCCGCTTGGACCGGCGGGTCCGGGTGTACCGGCCGTCGTAGGCGAAGGTCACGGCGGACACCCGGTCCTGCAGCGGCAGTTCGAAGTCCGGCGGAAGACTGTCCCGGGAGGGGCCGATGATGCCGCCGCCGCAGGTCTTGTAGCGGGGGTGCTCGGCCTTGTCGAGCAGCAGCACCCGGCGGCCCTGCGCGGCGGCGGTGTACGCGGCCGAGGCCCCGGCCGGTCCGGCGCCGACCACCACGACGTCCCAGACGCCGTCGGGCGGCTGCGGCGCCTCGTCGAGCGGGCTGTTGAGCGGGCTACGGGAATCAGGGCTTCCGGAGTCAGTCACGTCGAGTAATCCTATGCGTCCGGCCACCGCCCCGGGCGTCACACCACTCGCCGGCCCGGATACTCCCAGGAAGCTCCCGAACGGCTCCGCCTATGATCGGCGGTACCCCTACCGACCGCCTCCGCCCGCACCAACCCCCCGGGCGGACCGTCCCCACCGGAGCCCCGATGTCACAGCCCCTGGCCGACGCCGTCCGGTCCCTGATGGACCGTGCCCGCACCGACCTTGCCGAGCTGGTCGCCTTCCCGTCGGTCGCCGACCCGCGCCAGTTCCCGGTCGAGGAGTGCCAGAAGGCCGCGCAGTGGGTCGCCGAGGCGTTCGCCGCCGAGGGCCTGACCGGCATCCGGCTGCTGGACACCCCGGACGGCACCCAGTCCGTCTACGGCGAACTGCCCGGCCCGGAAGGCGCACCGACCGTCCTGCTCTACTCCCACTACGACGTCCAGCCCCCGCTGGACGAGGACGCCTGGCACAGCCCGGCCTTCGAGCTGACCGAGCGTGACGGCCGCTGGTACGGCCGCGGCGCCGCCGACTGCAAGGGCAACATCCTGATGCACCTGACCGCCCTGCGGGCGTTGCGCCAGGTGTACGGGGACGGCTACCCGGTCGGCCTGAAGATCATCGTGGAGGGCTCGGAGGAGCAGGGCACCGGCGGCCTGGAGCGCTACGCCGAGGCCCACCCCGAGCTGCTCGCCGCCGACGCCATCGTGATCGGCGACACCGGCAACTTCGCCCCCGGCCTGCCCACCGTGACGGCCTCGCTGCGCGGCATGACGGTGGTCGAGGCGTCGATCACGACGCTGGCCGGCAACCTGCACTCCGGTGCCTTCGGCGGCGCCGCCCCGGACGCGCTGCAGTCGCTGGTCAAGGTGCTCGCCTCGCTGCACGACGACAAGGGCGACGTCGCGATCGCCGGGCTGGCCTCCGACCAGACCTGGGAGGGCGTGCAGTACCCGGAGGAGCAGTTCCGCGCCGACGCCAAGGTGCTCGACGGCATCGCCCTGACCGGCACCGGCACCGTCGCCGACCGCCTCTGGGCCCGCCCGGCCGTCACCGTCCTGGGCATCGACGCCCCGCCGCTGATCGGCGCCACCTCCTCCGTCCAGGCCGCCGCCAAGGCGCTGATCAGCCTGCGCGTCCCGCCGGGCATGAGCTCGGACGCCGCCCAGGACGCCCTGGTCGCCCACCTGGAGGCGCAGGTCCCGCTCGGCGCCCACCTGACGGTCCAGCGCCAGGGCAACGGCTCGCCGTTCCGCGCCGACACCGACGGCCCGGCCTACGAGGCGATGGGCGAGGCGATGGCCGAGGCCTTCGGCACCCCGATGGTCGCGGCCGGCGAGGGCGGTTCGATCCCGCTCTGCAACACCCTGCGCTCGCTCTACCCGCAGGCCGAGATCGTGCTGATCGGCGTCGAGGAGCCGACCACCCAGATCCACGCCGTCAACGAGAGCGTCGACCCGCAGGAGCTGGAGAAGATGGCCCTCACCGAGGCGCTGTTCCTCCGCCGTTACGCCGAACTGCGCACCGCCTGACGGGAGTTCGGACTGGCCCCGGGCCGCCCGCCACGCCACCGGCGGGCGGCCGCGACCACCGCCGCATAGCCGACCGCACCCACCGCGAGCCCGGCCCCGGCACCGAAGCACACCTCCGGGACGAGGTTGCGCCGCAGCGGGCTCAGCCGGTGCAGCACCCCGGCCGCGGTCGCCGCGCCCAGCGCCGCGACGGCCACCCGCCGG
>NZ_MECK01000150.1 GCF_014596465.1 Streptomyces sp. CBMA123
CCGTGGTCGCGGCCCTGTTGGTCTACCGCGCGGAGACGCACACCGCGCAGCAGACCGCGCGGCACCGGCATGTCGTCACCGCCGTCACCACGGGTGCGGCGCTGTCGGGTACTTCACGTACCGGCGGCGTCCGGGAGTTCGCCCCGGTCAGCTGGACGTACCCCGTCGGGCCCGGCAAGGGGAGCGTGGCCGTGCCGGACGGGACTCTCGCCGGCACGCCCGTGCGGATCGATCTGAACGACGCCGGGGACCCGGTCGGCGGGCCGAAGCCGATCGACATGATCCTCACGGACACCCTCCTGGTCGGCTTCGGCACGGTGACCGTGCTCGGTTTCGGCGCGGAGGGTGCCTTCGCGTTGCGTCGCCGCGCGTTGGACCGGCGGGCGGAGAGGGGCTGGGAGACTGCCTGGGAGCTGGTGGAGCCGCGCTGGTCCGGGCGTCGGTGACGACGCGCGGGGCGCGCGGTGGGTCGGTGCCCGGCTGGTTCAGTGGTCGCCGAAGAAGATCTCGCGGACCTCGCGGGCGGCGTAGTAGACCAGCACGTAGCCGGCGGCGGGGTCGGCCCACCACCAGCCGAGGGTGCTGTTGAGGACCAGACCGAGCAGGACCGCCGTGGCGAGCAGGCCGTCGACCAGGGTGACCCGGCCCTCGGTCCTGAGGACGGGGTTGTCCAGGGCGGTGCCGGTGCGGGTCTTGCCGTAGGCGAGGGCGAACATCACGGCGGCGGTGACGGCGGTCCAGGCGATGCCGAGCGTGGAGTGGTGCGGGTGGAAGCCGCTGACCAGGACGGTCGTGGACTGCGCGAGCAGGTAGAGGCCGAGCAGTGCGAAGCCGGCCCCGATCAGCCTCAGCGCCCGCTTCTGCCGGTCCTCGCCGCTGCCGGACAGCTCCCAGAGCACGACGGTGGAGGCGCCGATCTCGATCAGGGAGTCCAGGCCGAAGCCGGCCAGCGCGACCGAGCGGGCGCCGATCGCGGCGACCGCGAGGATCACGATGCCGATCACGTTCCAGCCCAGCGTCGCGTACTCGAGGGCGAAACCCCGGCGGAGCAGAGTGCGGTGGGAGGTCGCGGTCACGTCGGTCACGGTCGGATTCTGCCAGAGCCGGAGCCAGAGCCAGAGCCGGAGCCCGGCGCCGTGGACGTCAGAGGTGGAAGCGCCGGGTCCCGCCGGGTCGGATGGTCGCCTCCGCGCCGCGCACCCGGATCCGGACCGGTTCCTGGCGGTCCTCGCGCAGGCTCACCGTGACGGTCCGGCGGTCGACGGCGATCGTCAGGCCCCAGTGCCCCCGGTAGCGCAGGTCCAGCTCCAGCCGGCCGAGGGCGGACGGCAGATGGGGGTCGAGCCAGAGGGCGTCCTCGCGGACCTCCAGTCCGGTGTAGCAGCGTTGCAGCAGGTCGACCGCGCCCGCCATGGCGCCCAGATGGACGCCCTCGGCCGTGGTCCCGAGCTGGCTGTCCCGCAGGTCCGCGACCAGGGCGTCGCGGAAGTGGTGCCAGGAGGCGCGGCGGTCGGAGCGGGTGAGCACCCAGGCGTGCACCACCGAACTGAGCGTCGAGCCGTGCACAGTGCGCCGCAGGTAGTAGTGGGTCGTGCGGCGCAACAGCTCGTGCCCGGCCGGGTGGCCGAGGCGGCGCAGCAGGTCCCGGACCTCACGGGCGGAGAACAGGAACCAGAGCATCAGCGCGTCGGCCTGCTTGGAGACCTGGTAGCGGTTGACGGTGTCGCCCTCGGCCTCCAGGATCCGGTCGAGCCGGCGCAGGTCGGGGTAGCGGCGCCGGTAGCCCTCCCAGTCGAGTTCGGCGAGCCGCTCGTAGCCGTCGAACTGGCTCAACACGCCCTCGTGGAAGGGGACGTGGAGGTGGCGGCCGACGTCCTGCCAGCGGTCCAGTTCCCGGTCGTCCAAGGCGAGGCGTTCGCGCAGCTCGTCGCGCCGGTGGCCGGGCAGGACGTCCAGGGCGTCCTGGGCCCGGGCGAGCACCCAGGAGGCCAGCACGTTGGTGTACGCGTTGTCGTCCAGGCCCGGCCGGTCCGCCCACGGGTAGGCGTCGTGGTACTCGTCGGGGCCCAGTACGCCGCGGATCGACCAGTGCCCCCGGGCCGGGTCGTGGACAGCGGCCGAGGACCAGAACCGGGCGATCTCCAGCAGCATCTCGGTGCCGGCCGTGGCGAGGAAGTCCCGGTCCCCGGTTGACTGGTAGTACTGCCAGATGTTGTACGCGACGGCCGAGCCGACGTGCCGCTGGAGGTGGCTGTGGTCGGGCAGCCAGCGGCCGGACAACGGGTTGAGGTGCAGCTGTTGCGACTCCTCCCGGCCGTCGGCGGCACTCTGCCACGGGTACGCCGCCCCGCGCAGCCCGAGCGAGTGGGCCTCCCGTCGGGCGGCGTCCAGGCGGCGATGGCGGTAGCGCAGGACGGCGCGGGCCAGCTCCGGGAAGCGCAGGTTGAAGAGCCGCAGCACGAACAGCTCGTCCCAGAACACGTGGCCCCGGTACGCCTCGCCGTGCAGGCCGCGGGCCGGGATGCCGACGTCCAGGTCGACGGAGTGCTCCGAGTAGGTCTGGAGCAGGTGGAACAGGTTCAGGTGCAGCGGGCCGGCGCCGTCGAAGTCGGCTTCGATGCGGCAGCGGCGCCACAACTCTTCCCAGCGCAGTGTGTGTTGGGCGAGAAGTTGGGCGAAGGCCCCGGCCTCGGCGGCGAGTTGGCGGGAGGCGCGCAGCGGGGTCTCGATGGCCCGGTCGTGGGAGGTGTACACCGCGACCGTCTTCGTCACGGTGACGGGCTCGCCCCGCACGGCGTTCAGGGTGAGGAGGTGGGCCGCCCACCCCACGCGGCACTCGGTGGTCACCCGCGCCCGGCCTCCAGGCATCCGGTCCGCACTCGTCCGGGCGCACAGGGCGATGCGCAGCGGTGAGCCGATCGCCTCGCTCTCCAGCCAGAGCAGCCCAATGTCGTCGACCCCCTGACCGGCCGGGGTGAGGTGGCGCTCGGTGAGCCCCCGGTAACGGCGGACACCGGTGTTGGCGACATCGCCGTCCAGGCCGGAGCGGACCTCCAGCGGCCCGGACCAGTTCTCCGGCGTGAAGGTGCTCTCCAGCGCGAGCAGGTGCGGCTGCGCCTGGCTGGCGAGGCGGCGCTGAACCAGCCCGGTCCGCCGGCCCAGTGCGTCCACCACCAGCGCCCGTCGGGTCAGCACGCCCCGGCGCAGGTCCAGTTCCAGGGTCTGTTCGGCCGGGGGCCCGGTGAACCAGGTGCCGCCGGCCGGGCGGAAGGTCAGCGGCAGCCAGTTGGGGCCGTTGACCAGGTCCTCGTTGGAGACGGTGCGCCCGGCGACGGTCGACTCCGCTTGGTCGTAGCAGCCTGCCAGGTACGTCCCCGGGTAGTGGACGCCGTCCGCGACGGACTCCGGCGCGGCGCCCCGGCTGACCAGGTAGCCGTTGCCGACGGCGCACAGCGCCTCGCGGAGCCCCTCCTCGCCGGGGTCGAAGCCCTGGTAGCGGAGCGTCCACGGATCCGGCATGTCGGGGTACCCCGGCGGCGGGTCCGATGCCACGAGGTGACCTCCCGTGTCGACTGACCTTCCTCCAGTCTGCGCACGGCGCCGCCGGGCCGCCCGGCGGCCTGCGTAGGGTCGGTCGGCCCTCGTGGCGTGCGGCACCGGCGTGGAGGCTGGAGGGGTAGAACGGCGACGGCCGAGGAGGCGCCATGTCCATCGTTCACCCGCCGCGGGTGACCGCCGAAGCTCTGCTGGCCGACGGCACCACCGTCGAACTCGGCCCGCTCGGTCCGGGCGACCACCGCGCGGTGCTGGACCTGCACGCCGAGGGGATGTCGGAGGAGAGCCGCCGGATGCGGTTCTTCGGGGTGAGCCGCAACGCGCCCGCGCAGGCCGCCGACCGGCTGTGCGGGCCGCCCCGGGCGGGCCTGCTGGCGCTCGGTGCCTGGGTGGGGGAGGAGCTGATCGGGGAGGCGGACTGCGAGCTGCTGGACCAGCCGCCGGCGACCGCCGAGCTGGCTCTGGCGGTGGCGGACCGCTGGCACGGCCGGGGCGCGGCCACCCTGCTGCTGGAGCACCTGGTGCACGCCGCCCGGGCCGCGGGCGTCCGCTTCTTCGAGGCCGACACCCTGTTCGGCAACCGGGCCGTCCACCGGGTCTTCGCCGACCTCGGGCTGCCGGTCGAGCGCCGGTACACCCAGGGCGAGGTCAGGATCCGGGTGCCGCTGGACGACGAGGTCGGCGAGCGCTACCGCTCCGCCGTGGACGAGCGCGGCCGCCGCGCCGACGTCGCGAGCCTGGCCGCGCTGCTGCGCCCGGCGTCGGTGGCGGTGATAGGGGCGTCCCGGCGGGCGGGTTCGGTCGGCCGGACCGTCCTCGGGCGGATCCGGCGGGGCGGCTTCGTGGGGGAGGTGTGGGCGGTCAACCCGCACACCGGGGAGATCGACGGCCGGCCGGCGTATCCCTCCGTCCGCGCGCTGCCCGCCGTGCCCGACCTCGCGGTGCTGGCCGTGCCCGCGGGAGCCGTGCCGGCGGTGGCCGAGGAGTGCGGCGCTGCCGGAGTCCGGGCGCTGCTGGTGCTCACCTCCGGCCTCGGACCGGAGCAGGCTCGCGCCCTGATGCACGCCTGCCGTCGGCACAGCATGCGCCTGGTCGGACCGAACAGCCTCGGCATGGCACAGACCGACCCCGCCGTCCGGCTGGACGCCGAGTTCGGCGGGGCCTTCCCCCGGCCGGGCACCGCCGGGGTGGCGGTGCAGAGCGGCGGGGTGGGGATCGCGCTGCTCCAGCGGTTGGCCTGGCTGGGCATCGGGGTGTCGAGCTTCGTCTCGCTCGGCGACAAGTACGACGTCAGCGGCAACGACCTGTTGCAGTGGTGGGAGGCGGACGGCCGCACCGACCTCGCGCTGCTCCATCTGGAGTCCTTCGGCAGCCCGCGCGCCTTCGCCCGCACCGCCCGGCGGGTCACCCGGACGATCCCGGTGCTGACGGTGGACGCCGGGCGCTCCACCGCCGGCCGCCGGGGCGCCGCCTCGCACACCGCGGCCGCCGCCACCCCCACCGTCACCCGGGAGGCGCTCTTCCGGCAGGCCGGGATCACCGCGACCCGCAGCATCGAGGAACTCGTCGAGGTGGCGGCCCTGTTGCACGCCCAGCCGCTGCCCGACCCGCGCGGCGCGGTGGCCGTGGTGTCCAACGCGGGCGGCATCGGCATCCTGGCCGCCGACGCCTGCGCCGAGGCGGGGCTACTGTTGCCGGAACTCCCCTCCGAACTTGCGAAGTTGCTTCCGCCCGGGGCCTCTGTCCGTAATCCGGTGGACACCACGGCGGCGGTGGGTCCGACCGAACTCGCTTTGTTCCTGCGTGCGTTGGAGCGTGAGGAGGCCGTGGACGCGATCCTGGTGTGCATCGCGCCGACGGCGCTGTGCGAGAGCCCCGGCCAGGATCCGGTGCGCGCCCTGCTGGAGGGTCCGGCCCGGCGCCGGGTCCCGATCGCGGCGGTCCTGCTCGACCAGCAGGTGCCCGTGCGCTACCGCGGCTGCGCCGACGGCGGCATGCTGCCCGCGTACTCCGACGGCCTCTCCGCAGCCCGCGCCCTCGCCCACGCCCGGGACCGCGCCCGTCGGCTCGCGGAGCCGTTCTCGCCGCCGGCCGACGCCCCGGACTGCGACCGGCGCGCCGCCCGCAGCTTGGTCGACGGCCATCTCACCGCCCATCCTGAGGGAGGCTGGCTCGACCCGCTCTCCACCGCCGATCTGCTGGAGGCGTACGGGCTGCCGCTCACCACGACCGTCTGGGCCCGCGACGAGCACACCGTGTCCGTCGCCGCCACCGGCCTGCGCCGGCTCGGGCACGAGGGGAAGGTCGCGCTCAAGGCGTACTGGCCCGGGCAGGTGCACAAGAGTGCCTCCGGGGCGGTCCGCACCGGCCTTGGCAGCGATGCCGAAGTGCGTTCCGCCTACCGGGAGTTCACCAGTCGGTTCGGGGGAGAGCTGGCGGGAGCGGTGGTCCAGCCGATGGCCGCGCCCGGTATCGAACTGCTCGCGGGCGTCGTCCAGGACCAGGTCTTCGGCCCGCTGATCGTCCTCGGCCTGGGCGGCGCCGCCGCCGACGTGCTGGCCGACCGGGTGGCCCGGCTCGCCCCGCTGAGTGAGCGGGACCTGACCGCCATGGTCGCCGAACTACGCAGCGCTCCACTGCTGTTGGGCAACGGCGGGGAACCTCCGGTCGACCTGGCGGCGGTGCGGTCCGTCCTCGCCCGGCTGTCCCGGCTCGCCGACGACTTCCCCGAGCTCGTCGAGGCCGACCTCAATCCTGTCATCGCCCGCCCCGACGGCGCGCTCTGCGTGGACGCCAGGGTCCGCCTCGAACGCCGGCCGTCCTTCGACCCCTACCTGCGACGACTGCGGCGTCCGGCGGCGGCCGAAGCGGAGTGAACCGCCAGGAAACACAGCATCCTCGACGGCTCGGACTCGACGGCTCGGAGGCCGACACCTTCCCGGCCTCCGAGCCGGTACGACCACCCGGCCGCACGCTGGTCCGCACCTGCATGAGCCGGCCCGGCGTCGCCGTCACCCCCGGCGCCGACTTCGCCACCGTCACCGCCGTGCTGATCGCCTCCGACACCGCACCGCTGCCGCACCGCTGACGGTGCGCCGGCCCTCGACGGTGACCGCCCTGGTCCGGCGCTTGGGGATCGTGCGGCGGGGGCGGGGTCTGTCGCTCACGGCCGGCCAGTGTGAGATGCCCCGGCCGCGGAAGCGCGGCCGGGGCTGGGGGCGTCGGTCGGTGCGTTCGGCCGGTGCTCCCCGCTCCGGCCGTCGGCTCCGCCTCGGACGGTCAGGCGCCGAGGATCTTCGCCTTCTGGGCGGCGAACTCGGCTTCGGTCAGCACTCCCTGTTCCTTGAGGGCGGCGAGCTTCTGGAGCCGGTCGATCGTGTCGTCGGTGCTGGTGGGGGCCGCGGCCGGCGGTGGTGCCTGGTAGGTGGCGGCCTGTGCGGCCGTCGCGTCCTGCTGGGCCCACCGGCCGGCTTGCCGCCGCGATACGCGGTTGGACACGGCTGTCGCCGTTCCGGCGATCGCGGCGGTGCGGGCCACTCCTCGAATCAGTCCGGGCATGGGATCCTTCTCCTTCGTCGTTGGCGCGGGATGTGCGCGGTCAGGCCGAGCCGTCGGTGACCTCGACGGCTTCCAGCGCCGCCAGCACGGACTGGACCGGGATCCGGCCGCCGGCGACGAACTGGGCGCCGGCGCGGCGCAGGGCGGCCGCCAGGGGGGCGGCCCACAGGTTCTCGTAGACGAGGACGGCGGCGGAGCTCCCGGGCTCCAGGGCGTTCGCCGCCTCGCTGATGTCGTCGTCGCCCAGCAGCCCCGACGAGGCGCCTTCGAACACGGTGAGGTCGAGCTGTCCGTCGCCGTCCAGATCGGCGACCTCCATCGCGGTGAAGGAGCCGTCCGATTCCTTCCTGACGAAGGTCAGGTCCAGGATCCGGATGATGCCCCGGTCGACCAGGTCGAGGAGCAGGGGCATGCCCTCACCGGTCAGACGGGTACCGGGGAACTCGACGACCAGGTAGTCGATCGGGCCGAGTTCGTTGATGTCGTCGGCGGAAGCGTTACTCATGGCAACTCCTTTGCGGAGGGAGAGGGTTGGGCGCGGAAGGGGAGCTCACAGCGCCTTCCGCCGGCTGGCGCGCCTTCCGGAGGCTGTCCGGCCGACTCGTGGTGGACCGGCGGACTCGTGGCAGCGAGGCCGTTCACACCCCGGACCGTTCACACCCCGGCCCGTGCGGTGATCCGGCCCTCGGCGATCGCGGCGGTGAGTGCGGCGTGGTCGGAGCGGGTCTGCTCGGCGTAGGCAAGTGCGAAGTCGGCGACGGCCCGTTCGAAGACGTCGCCGGCACCCAGGTAGGCGGCGATGGCGACGCGGTCCCCGGAGCGTGCGTGGCCGCGTGCGAGGGTGCGGCCGCACAGGTCGGCGTATTGCTCCAGGAGGGACCGGGGCATGCCGTCGATCACGGCGGAGCCCTTCATGTCCCGCAGTTGCCGCCAGTAGAAGTCGCGGCCCGCCGGGCCGGTGGCCCAGCCGAGGAAGATGTCACCGGCGGCCTGGAGCCGGCGTTGTCCGTCGACCACCCGCCGCCCCTGGTGCCGGTGGAGGCTGGGCGGGAGGTGCGGCTCCAGCACCGAGCGTTCCGCCTCCTTCACCTGGAGGAAGAGCGGCTCGCCGGTGAGTCGTCCCCGGAAGAGGCCGATGTAGCAGCGCGTGCCGACGCTGCCCACGCCGACCACCTTGCGGGCGGCGTCGATCAGCTCGAAGCGGTCCAGGAGCGCCGCCCGCTCGTCGGAGAGGGTGGCGCGGTAGTCCGTGAGGATCTGGTGGAGCTGGGACACGTCCTGCGGGTCCACCGGTTCGAGCAGCGGCGGGTCGTGGACGATGCGGGGCTCACCGTCCGGGCCCGGTTCGGTGAGTTTGGCCAGGGCCTGCAGGCTGGTGCGCCCGCGTGCCTTCGCCAGGGCGCCCTCGACGCGCTTGCGGTACTTCGGCACCTGGACCTGCGGCAGGAGATCGGCGGTGTCGACCCGCTCGTACCAGACGTCGAGTTCGCCCAGGCTCGCGAGCCGTCGCATGGCGATCCGGTACGCCCGGGCGGATGCCAGAGCGGCGGCCCACGCGGATGCGTCCGGTTCGTCGTTCTCGCGCGCGGCCACGGCGACACTGGCGGCCAGGCGTTTGACGTCCCACTCGAACGGGCCCGGGAGGGTCTCGTCGAAGTCGTTGAGGTCGAACAGCAGGGCGCGCTCGGGCGAGGCGAAGAGACCGAAGTTGCACAGGTGCGCGTCCCCGCAGAGCTGGACGGTGAGCCCGGTGTTCGGGGAGGCGGCGAGGTCCGCGGCCAGGATGGCGGGCGCGCCCCGCAGGAAGGCGAACCGGGACGCGGCCATGCGGCCGTACCGGATCGGGACCAGCTCCGGGACACGGGAGGCGGCCTGCTGCTCCAGGACGTCGACGGGGTCGGACCGCTCCGGTGCGGGGGCCCAGCTCCCGAGGGCCGAGCGCGGCAGGCGCTTGCGGGCCTGCCGCCCCGCTGCGACGGAGTCGGTGGTCATCGGTTCCACCTGGCCAGTGTCGCCGCGCTCCGGCCCAGCCGGGTGCCCGAGGCGGCCGATCGGGTGCACGCTCCGGTCGTTGCGGGCGTCATCAGCGCGGCTGCGGGCCGGTCGGGTGCACGACCGTCCTGGTGCTCTCGACGACGCGCGCGACGGCGTGCGCCATCGCGCCGACGATGACGAACAGGCTGGTGATGAGGATCCAGCCGTCCCGCTCGTTGACGTCGGGGCCGGCAGGGGGAGCGGCGCGGTCCGACACGGACGCACGCTGGGGAGCGGGGCGCACCATGTCCTTGGCGATCGCGACGACGCCCGACAACGCGTGCGCGACCGCGCCGGCGACGAGCGCCGAGGTACCGAGGACGACCCAGTCGACACGTCCGAGTTCGGTGGAGCCGGGCGCGACGGTGAGACGTGATGTGCGGTGGTGGATGCCGGGCATTGGTCTCGCCTCCTTCGGTGAGTGCGATGGGACGATCCCTCCCTTCCGACGTTCACAGAAGACGGCCGGGGCGCCATGGGCCGTTCGGCCCAGATATCGCGGGTCGGACGGCAGGGGGACCGTGTGTGACGGCGACGCTCCCGAGCGGAGTCAAGACCCTCGCGGGTAAAGGCCGTTCGGGCCCTTGACGCGGTCCGGTCGGCCCACGACCGGGTGACAGGCCCGGTCCTACGGTGGACGTAGGGCCTCCGGTCCGAGGCCTTCCGCCAGCCGAGCTTCCGGGGTGATCGTGATGAGAGACGACGACCTACTCCGCACCAGGGCCACGATGTGCCGGGACACCGCGTCGGTGTCGTTGGAAGGCGAACTCGACATCGCGACGACGCCGCTCGTGGGCGATGCCGTCGCCCGGGCCATCGCGGCTCGTCCGCATCGGCTGGACCTCGACGTCGCGGGCCTCACCTTCTGCGACGCCGCCGGTGTGCGAGCACTCCTCCAGGCCCGCCGGGTCTGCCGCGTCCACCACGCGGAGTTCCGTCTCATCGGCATCCAGCCGAGGTTCCAGCGCGTCCTCGCCCTGCTCCGGGTCGCCGAACTCCTGCCCGCTCCACCGGCGCCGAGCCCGAGCCCGGCGGCCGCCCTCTCCTCGGAGCCCCTGTGAACCGGCTTTGCCTCTCTCTCCCGCTGCCCGTCTCCCGTTCCGGGCCAGGCGGCCGTTACCGAAGGAGTCCGTGTCATGACCAGTAGCGCCACCGAAGCGTCCCGCACCACCCCGGTCCCCGAACCGCGCCCCTTTGCGACCGGGTGGACGATCTTCGCGGCGATCATGCTGACCGCCGGCGGCATCATGGCGATCTTCCAGGGGATCGCCGGCATCGCCAAGGACAGCCTGATCGTCGTCACCCGGCACTACGTGTACTCGATGAACACCACAGGATGGGGATGGATCCATCTGATCCTCGGCGTCGTGGTCGTCCTGGCGGGCGTGGCGCTGTTCAGCGGCGCCGCCTGGGCCCGTGTCGTCGGTGTCATCGTCGCCGGGCTGGGAATGATCGCCAACTTCCTGTGGCTGCCCTACTACCCGTTCTGGGCGATCGTCCTGATCGCGATCGACGCCTTCGTCATCTGGGCGCTGTGCGTCGGAACGACCAGACAAGAGGCCTGACGGCCCCGGACGGCGACCGTTCCGGGTCCCCGCACGGCTTCGGCCGTGCGGGGACCGTCCTTCCGCGTTCGTCGGGGCCGGATTCGAAGTCCCCGGCAGCCGGGCCAGTCGGCCCTGGCCCGGCTGGCCAGCCCGGGCGTGCTCGCTGGCGCGATGGTGTTCGGCCTGTCGGGCGGCCCGCCGTTCGGCGAAACGGTGCCGGGGTTTCACCTGCCGGGGGCGGGTCCGGGCCCCGGGGCGCATCCCGGTCGCGGTCGCCCGGGAGCGCGCGGCCATACGGCCGTACCTCCTCCGGACGGACCACCCCGGGGTGCCGGTGGCCGGGGTCTACGGGGCAATGGTGGTCAGCGGTGCCACGGCCGCGCGGAGAGCCGGGAGAACTGATGAACGAGCCGCCGGGCCTCCGTCCGCACGGGGGACGGACGAGGCGGGCAACAGCGGCTCGCCCCCCGGGGCCGGGCGCCCCGCCATGGCCGGGCGGATCGTCATGAGCACGGTCTCGGCCGTGCTGATCACGGTGAGCTGCATCCTGGTGCCGGTCTCGCTGCTCGCCGCGTCCGGACGGGTGGGCGAAAGTCGCGGTACCGGTGAGTGACGCCGGGTGGGCAGGGGTGGCGGTGGCCGGTGTCACCGCCGCCTACGCACTCGGTTCGCGACGGCTGGCGGGCACACCGGTGTCCGCGGCCATCGTGTTCGTCGGGGCCGGCGTCCTGCTGGGGCCGGTCGGCCTCGACCTGATCAGCCTGGAACACGACCCCGGGCCGCTGCTCACCCCCCTGGAAGCCGCCCTGACCCTGGTGCTGTTCACCGACGCCATGGCCGTGCGTCCCCGGGACCTGCGCACCGGCGCCGCCCTCCCGGGCCGACTGCTCGGCATCGGCCTGGTGCCCAGCATCGCGCTGGGCTGGCTGCTGGCCTGGCCGCTGCTGCCCGGGCTCACCGGGTGGGAGCTCGCGCTGGTGGGCACCGTCCTCGCCCCTACCGACGCGGCGCTCGGCAGCAGCGCGATCGCCAACCCCCGGGTGCCGGGGCTGGTGCGCCAGGCCCTGAACGTGGAGAGCGGGCTCAACGACGGCATGGTGCTGCCGTTCTTCGTGCTCTTCCTGGCGGCCATCCCCGGCACCCCGTACGCCGAGGAGGGGGCCGACGGGACCTTCTGGAGGGCGCTGCTGCTCAGCACCGTCCTCGGCCTGGCGGTCGGGGGTGGTGGCGGCCGGCTGCTGCGGTGGTCGCTCGAACACGGCTGGATCACCAGGGAATGGCGTCAGCTCCTCGTCCTCGCGGTGGCCGCGGCGTCCTACGGCTTGGCCGCGGTCACCCACGGAAGCGGCTTCATCGCGGCCTGGGTGGCCGGGTTCGCCTTCGCGTACGCGAAGCGCGGCAGCGGGCCGGCGGTGCCGGACCGTGATGACACCGCCGACTTCGCCGAGGACCTGGGCAACCTGCTGGCCCTGCTGAGCCTGCTGGTCTTCGGCGCCGTGCTGCTCGGCCCGGCACTGGAGCACCTCAGCTGGCGCATCGTCGGCTACGCCGTGCTCAGTCTCACCGTGGTCAGAATGGTCCCGGTCGCCCTCTCCCTCGCCGGAACCGGGCTCAAGGCGCCCACCGTGGCCTACGTCGCGTGGTTCGGGCCGCGCGGTCTGGCCTCGGTCGTGCTCGGGCTGCTGGTCGCGGAGCAGCACATCCCGGGGGTGGAACTGATCGGCCGGGTGGTCGCGGTCACCGTCGGCCTCAGCGTGATCCTGCACGGGGTGTCCGCGGTGGTGCTCTCGGACCGCTACGGCCGCTGGTACGAGCGCGCCGCCGAGCGTGACCCGGGCCTGCGGGAGAGCGCTCGCAGGCCGCCCGCGATCCGGCGCCGCTGGGTCGACCCGACCGGCTCACCGGGGGAGTGAGGCCGCCGCCCGGTGTCATACCTCACCCGGTCAGCCCCCGTCGGCCACGCCCAGCGATGAGCCTTCGCCCGCCTGCTCGGCTGGCCCGCCTGGCATGGCGACACCGATCGGCCCGCGCCCGCCGGGGCCGCTGCTCGCCCCTGACCGCAGATCCCCGATTCACGAACAGGACCCGCCCCTGCCCACGCCCTCGAGCCTCGCGGCCGACGGGCCGGGCCGCGGACGCGTTGGCGGACGCCGCCCGCACCGCCGACCTGCTCGTACTCGGCCGCACCGGGCACCGCCTGGGCCCGGTCACCGGGCGGTGATCCACCGCGCCTGGTGTCCGGTCGTCGTCGTCCCGCGTGGCTGACCCGGTGCGCCCGGTCGC
>NZ_MECK01000151.1 GCF_014596465.1 Streptomyces sp. CBMA123
CCGCGCCCACCGCGCACGCCGGGCCCGCGACGGACGCCGAACCCACGACGGACGCCGGACCCACCGCGCCGGAGCGGACGCGCCCCGCGGGCTGTCCGTTCACCGGCACCGCGGCCCGGCCGGACACCCCCGCCCCCGTACCGCCCACGCGACCAACCGCCGAACTGCGCGCCGCCGCCGACCGGCACGCCGACTGGGCGGTCCGCCACGGCCTGCTCGCCCCGACCGAACTGCCCGGCTACCGGGCCTACGCGCTGCACGAGTTGATCGGCCACGCCTTCCCACGCGCCCGGGGCACCGAACTGGACCTGCTGGTGGACATGCTGGGCTGGTTCACCGTCCTGGACGACCGCTTCGACGGCCCGCCCGGGCGCCGGCCCGCCGAGGCCCACGCACTGGTCGACCCACTGATCTCGGCCCTCGACGGCGACGTCCGCCCCACCCCCCCGGACGGCCAACTCCTCACCGCCTGGCGGGAACTGTGGGGCCGGCAGAGCGACTCGGCCTCCCCCGCCTGGCGCGCCCGGGCGGCCCACGAGTGGCGCGCCTGCCTGGCCACCTTCCCTGCCGAGGCCGAGCACCGCGCCCGCGGCACCGTCCCCGCCCTGGGCCTCGGCCTGGCGGACACCATGCGGCTGCGCCGCCACGGCAGCTGCCTCTACCCGTTCATGAACATACTGGAACGGGTCCACGGCGCCGACGCCCCCGCCGCCCTGCACGCGGAGCCCGCGCTGCACCGCCTGCGCGCCAACACCGCCGACGCCGCGACGCTGATCAACGACCTCTACTCGCTGGAGCGGGAGGAACGGCAGAGCGCCGCCGCCTTCAACACCGTCCTCACCCTGCAACGGGTCCGCGGCTGCACCCGCAGCCGGGCCGTCCGCGCGGTCCGCGCCCGGGTCAGCCGGCTGCGCCGGGAGAACGAGGAGCTGCGCCGCGAGCTGGGCCGCCGCCACCCGGCGGGACGCTGGTACCTGGACGGCACCCGGGAGCTGGTCACCGGCGTCCAGGTCTGGACCAGCACCAGCGACCGCTACCTGGTGCCGGGCGGCGGGGGCCGGTAACGCCCGTCACGGACGGCCGGGCTACTTGCGGCCACCGAGCGCGAACAGCAGCAGGACGAAGCCCGCGAACAGGTGCGTGGCGAAGATGTAGATGCCCGCCCGGATCAGCATCGCCCTGCGGCGGCGCTTCTCGTCGCTCGTGCTGTCGCCGTTCACCGGACTGCCGGCGCTGGTGGCGTGGTCGGCGCTGGCGGCGTGGTCGGCGCTGGCGGCGTGGTCGCTCACGGTGGTGCTCTCCTCGGGGTCGGACGCTGCGGGCTGCGGGCTCAGCGGGGCGACCGGCCGCCGGCGGTGCGCAGCTCGGTGAGCAGCGCGCCCTGGTCGGTGATCAACTCGGTCAGGATCCGGCGCGCCGCGCGCAGCAGCTCGGCGACGTCCGGGGTGCTGAGCGCGTACACCACCGTGTTGCCCTCGCGGGTGGCCGTGACCAGCTGGGTGCGGCGCAGCACCGCGAGCTGCTGGGAGAGGTTGGACGGCTCGACCTCGATCTCCGCCAGCAGCTCGCGCACCGGCCGGGGGCCGTCCTGGAGCAGTTCCAGGACCCGGATCCGAACCGGGTGGCCGAGAGTGCGGAAGAACTCCGCCTTGGCCTGGTACAGCGGGACCGGCATCGCCCGTTGCCTCCCTCGGATCCGCTCGGTGGTCGTACGGCCGGGCGGAGTCCGTACCGCGGCCGGTACGCATCATCGCGACAGATGAAGATTTCTTCAAGTCGTCACAGCGGAAGGTGACCACGCCCACAGCGCCGGCCGAACCGGGACGACGAAAGGCCGAGCCCGGGACGCTGCCAACTCCCGGGCCCGGCAGTCTGGATGACGAACCATCAGCAGGCTACAGGCACATCCACGGTGACCGGGGACGGTCCGCGCAAGCTCCCCTCCACCGAGAAGGAGGCGTGCACGACCGACCCGCACGGCGCGGTGGTGCTGATCCCGGCCACCCGGACCGTACTGACCTGGAACACGGCACGCCCGGCCACCGCACCGAGCGAGCCGACCCCGGCCACCTCGGCCGACAGCCCGGTGATCAGGTCCTGCGGCGCCGGCGGCCACGGCGTCCCCGGCGAGGGCGGCCCGGCCAGCCCGATCTGCCCGTACAGCACGACGCTGTTACCGGTGACGTCCGCGCAGACCCTGGTGGACAGTCCGGCCTGCAGGCCCGACCAGCCGCAGGTGGTGACGGTGGCGGACGCCTGGTCGGCGGCGAGCGCCGGCACCGGCGCGCTCAGCAGTGCGACGGCACCGGCCGTACCCGCGGCGATCCTGGCGATGCGGTTCATGGCTTCTCCTTCGGAGAGTGTGAGGAATCGGAATACAGCACTTCGCTATGGCACATATGACATTTCATCTGTGCCGCGACCACGACTCTGCCATGTGATTCCAACCCTGGATTGCCATTTTCCCTTCGAACCATCGCCTCCGACCGAAAGCACGCCTACGATGGCGCATTCCCGTCCGGCCGGGCGAATCCCCGCACCTCCCCGGGTATCGCCCGGTTGAACCAGGGATGAACCGCCCTACCCGACAGCCGGACCGAGGAACAGCGCCGCCAGGCGCGGCAGGCGCCGGCGCGTCTCCGCCCGGCCCTCGACGTCGAAGTCCTCGCCGGGATCGGGCTCCGGCCGCGACGGCCGGGAGGCGCAGTGGCGGGCGTAGACCCGCTCGAAGCAGTCCCCGTCGCCCGCCCGCCGCCCGTCGCCCGTCGCCCGCCCGTCAGCCGTCAGCCGTCAGCCGTCAGCCGTCAGCCGTCAGCCGTCAGCCCAGGCTCTCCCGCAGCGCGTCCACCCGGTCGACGGCCGCCGCGAAGGCGGCGCGGTCGAGGTCGCCGGAGTCGAGGGCGGCCGCCAGGGCGGTGGTGGCGTCCTCGCCCTGCCGGGGGTCGCGGGCGGAGCACAGGATGAGGTCCATGCCGGCCGCCGCGGCGACGACGGCGCGGCGGCCGGCGGGGCCGTACGGGGTGAGGGCGTCCGCCTCCAGGGCGTCGGTGACGGTGACGCCGTCGAAGCCGAGGCGGTCGCGGAGTTCGCCCTGGATCACGGTGGGCGACATCCCCGCCGGGCGGTCCGGGTCCAGGGCCGGGTAGACCGCCCAGGAGGCCATCACCAGGCGCACGCCCGCCGCGATGGCGGCCCGGTACGGGGCCTCGTCGCGGGTGCGCAGCCGGTCCAGCGGGACGGGGAGGGTGACGGGGCGGGCATCGGTGTTCTCGTCGTGGGCCGCGGCGCCGAGGCCGGGGAAGTGCTTGGCGGTGGCCGCCACCCCCAGGCTCTGCTGGGTGGCCAGGAAGGCGCTGCCCAACTCGCCGACCCGGGTGGGGTCCTGTCCGTAGGAGCGTTCGAAGCGGTCGATGAAGTTGCCCGGGGTGTCGTAGACGTCGAGCACCGGGGCGAGGTTGACGTTCAGCCCGGCGTCGGCGAGCGTGCCGGCGGCGCCGGTGCCGGAGTCCACGGCGGCGATGAGCGGGTTCGGGGCCGATCCGGTGCGGCGGGCGGAGAGTTCGGGCGCGCCGGGCAGGCGGCGAACCTTGCCCCCCTCCTGGTCGGTCATCAGCAGCAGCGGGCGCGGGTGCGCGGCCTCGGCGGCCGCCTGCTTCAACTGGCCCACGGCCTCGGCAAGTTGCTCCGGGCTGGTGACGTTCTCGCCGAACAGGATCACCCCGGCGGCCCGGCCCTCCCGGATCGCCCGCAGCACCTCCGGCGCCGGGGTCGGGCCCGGGTAGGAGAGCACGATGCGGCGCCCGGCCAGCTGACGGGAGTCCCCCTGCTGCTCGCCGGTCATCCGCTCGCCGGCCATCGTCAGGGTCCTCTCGCCGGGGAGTTCGCTACCGCGCGTCACCGACCCGGCCGGAGCCGGACCGAGCGCGGCCGCCAACACCACCAGCACCGTCGTCATCTGGGCTACGCGCCGTAACGGGGCCATCGGTGCCTCCAGGGTCGGCAACGGCGTACGGTTCGCCAGCGTACCCAGGAACCCGCCGTCCGGCAGCCCGTGAATCCCCACGACCGCACCGGCTCCGAGCACTTAGAGTGCCCCCATGTTCGATCGCCTGGAACTCGTGCTGCCGCAACCCGACGACCGCTGGCCGCTGGTGCGGTTCCTGGTCAACGGCGAGGACGTCATCGAGGGGTCGGTCGGCTCCGACGGCCGCGGCCGGTCGCCCTTCGCCCAGTTCCCGGTCGCGGGCGCGAGCGAGCTGCGGGCGACGGGTGAGCCGCGCCGGGTGAACCTGGGCGAGCCCGAATGCGACGGCGGCTGCTGCGGCTACCTCTCCGCCGTCGTGCAGCGGATCGGCGAGGTCGTGCTCTGGTCCGACTGGGAACTGCCCGACGGCGCGACCCGCCCGATGGAGTACACCTTCGAGGCCGCCGCGTACGAGGCCGAGCTGGCCCGGGCCGAGGCCGACCCGTGGTGGCGGCCGGAGGCCCGAACCGCCGGGCCCTGAACCGCCGAGCCCTGAACCGCCGGGGGCATGAACCACCAGGGACCCGAACCACCGGGGGCGTGGAGCAGCAGGCGCCGGAGCCGCATGCTGTCCGCCCTGCCGGGGGGTGACGACGGCGAACTGCCGGAGCGGGCCTTCGCCCGGGATCCGACCGGCCTCGGCCCGGTCCTGGTCACCGACCCCGCCTCCGGCGCCGGCCTGCTCGCCTTCCGCACCGGCTGGGGCGGCGGCTGCTACCCGGCCTGGGCTGGCCACGGCGCGAGCGTCCGGCCGGTCGGCCCGGTCACCGAGTTCCTCGTCATCCCGGGGCCGGGCCGTCGCCGCGACGGGGACGGCTGACACCCGCGCGCCGCACCAACTCCCCCAGTGTGGCGATCCCTTCGGCGATCGCGCCGGGCGAGAGCGCCGCGTAGCCGAGCACCAGCCCGGGCGGATACGGCAGCCGGGCGTGCCAGGACAGCGGCTGGACCTTCACCCCGCGGGCCAGGGCGGCGGTGGCCAACTCGGTGTCGGTGGCGCCGAGTTCCTCTGGGAGGGTGAGCATGAGGTGCAGCCCGGCGGCGGCGCCGTGCACCGTGGCGGTGGGCAGCTGGGTGCGGATGGCGGTGATCATGGCGTCCCGGCGGCGGCGGTGTCGACCGCGCAACAGCCTTAGGTGGCGGTCGAGTTCGCCGGACTCCATCAGCCGGGCCAGCACCAGCTGGGGCAGTACCGGGTTGCCGAGGTCGGCGAAGCGCTTGGCGTCGAGGACGGCGCCGCGCAGCGGCCGGGGCACCAGCAGCCAGCCGGTGCGCAGGGCGGGGGCGAGCAGCTTGGAGATGCTGCCCGCGTAGCAGACCCGGTCGGGCAGTTCGGCCCGCAGCGCGGGGACGGGCGGGCGGTCGTAGCGGTGTTCGGCGTCGTAGTCGTCCTCGATGACCAGCCCGCCTTCGCCCGCCCAGCACAGGAGTTCACGGCGCCGTTCGCCGCCGAGGACGACCCCGGTCGGGTACTGGTGGGCGGGGGTGAGCAGCACGGCCGGGGCACGGGTGGCGCGCAGCGCGTCGACCCGGATGCCCTCGGCGTCGACCGGCACGGGCGGGGTGGCGGCGAGCCAGTGGGCGAGGTGCTGGCGGGCGCCGAGCGAGCCCGGGTCCTCGACGGCGACCTCGGTGATGCCCGCCCGGCCGAGGGCCCGACCGAGCAGGGCCAGCGCCTGGGCCGTCCCGGCGACCACCAGCACCTCGTCCGGATCCGCGCGGATGCCCCGGTTGCGGGCCAGCCAGTGGGCGACGGCCTGCCGCAGCGCGGGGGTGCCGCGGACGTCGCCGTAGCCGAGGTCGGGGGCGGCGAGGCCGTCCAGGACGGCCCGTTCGGCCCGCAGCCAGGCGGCGCGGGGGAAGGCGGCGAGGTCGGGCACGCCGGGGGTGAGGTCGATCCGGGCGGGGGTGGCGCGCAGGTGGTCGAACACCTCGGCGTCCGGGTCGTCCCGGAACAGTGCGGGCGCTGGGGCGGCCTTCGGCTCCGGCCGAGGAACGGCCTGCCGCGCGGGTGGCGTCAGGGCGACGACGACCGTGCCGCCCCGGCCCCGCCCGGCGAGCTGCCCCGCCTCGGCGAGCCGCCGGTAGGCGTCGGTCACCACGCCCCGGGAGACCCCGAGTTCGGCCGCGAGCACCCGGCTGGCGGGCACCCGGCTGCCGGTCGGCAGGCGGCCGTCCGCGACGGCCTCGCGCAGCCGGGCGGTCAGCCAGTCGGTGAGACCGCCGGGCGGGGCCTCGGCGGCGTCGAGCTGGAGGAAGTCGGCACCGGTCTCTTTGGACCTCTCAGCCCCGGTGTCTTTGGACCTGTTCACCGGTCCATACTGGCGGGAGGGTTGAGCCATGACCACCAGAACCAGCCGGCTGCCCGCCGCCCCCGACATCCACGGCCCCTCCAGCCACGGTCCCTACGTCCACGGCTACTCCGACGCCGAGGCCCAGCGCCTCGGCGACCAGGCCGGCACCCTCGCCGAACTGTTGCACACGGGCACCGCCTACCCGGCCGGCAGCCGGGTGCTGGAGGCCGGCTGCGGGGTGGGTGCGCAGACCGCACACCTGCTGGCCGCCAGCCCGGGCGTGCTGCTGACGGCGGCGGACGTCTCGGCGGAGTCACTGGCCCGGGCCCGGGCCCGGATCACCGCGCTGGCCCCGACCGCGCAGGTCACCTGGCACCACGGCGACCTGCATCGACTGCCGTTCCCGGACGGCGCGTTCGACCACGTCTTCCTGTGCTTCGTGCTGGAGCACCTGCCCGATCCGGCCGCCGGGCTGGCCGCGCTGCGCCGGGTACTGCGGCCGGGCGGCACGATCACCGTGATCGAGGGCGACCACGGCTCCGCCTTCTTCCACCCGGAGACCCCGGCGGCCCGCCGCACCGTCGACCACCTGGTCCGACTCCAAGCCGACGCGGGCGGGGACGCCCTCCTGGGCCGCCGGCTCCACCCGCTACTGACGGCGGCCGGCTTCGCGGACGTGACGGTCCGCCCCCGTACGGTCTACGCCGACGGCAGCCGCCCGGCCCTGGTGGACGGCTTCACCCGGCGGACCTTCGTCGCGATGGTCGAGGCCGTCCGGGCGGACGCCCTGGCCGCCGGACTGACCACTGCGGCGGAGTTCGACCGCGGCATCGCCGAGCTGCGCCGCACGGCCGAGCCGGGCGGGACGCTCCACTACACCTTCTTCAAGGCGGTGGCGGTGAACCCCCTGGTCACCCCGGAGGCCGGCCGCGGCTCACGCCTTCCCGGGCACCGGGCCGTTCGGTAGCAGTCCGAGTTCCGCCATCCGGTCCGCGATCAGGTCGTTGCAGGCCCGGATGCCGGGCGCCGGTTCCGGTGAGGCGTCGCGGATCGCCTTGATCGCGTGGACGTGGCGCCCGACGGCGAGGTACGCGTCCACCGCGCGCCGGACCTCGACGGTGAGCGCGTGCCAGATCGGGTCATCCATGACCGCCATCCAAGGGGAGGACCGCCGGGGGCGGCAAGCGGTTTACCGGTGCGGGCGGGTCAGCCGGAGGTGTCGTCGCCGAGGTCGGCGAGCAGGGCGCGCATGCCGTCGACGAGGGCGGCCTTCCGGGTCTCGTCGAGGCCGGCCAGCATGCGGTGTTCGCCGGCGATGTGGTCGGGCAGGGCGCGGTCGATCAGGGCGTGGCCCTCGGGGGTGAGTTCGACGTCGCGGCTGCGGCGGTCCTGGTCGCTGCGGGTGCGGGTGACCAGACCCCGGGCCTCCAGGCGGTCGAGGCGCTGGGTGATCGCGCCGGAGGTGACCATGGCGGACTGCATCAGGCCGGTGGGGGTGAGGCGGTAGGGCGGGCCGCTGCGTTTGAGGGTGGCCAGGACGTCGAAGGAGGGGGCGTCCAGGCCGTGCTCGGCGAAGGTGCGGTTGAGTTCGGCGTCCACCAGGCGGTAGAGCCGCTTGAGCCGGCCGAACACCTCCATCGGGGAGACGTCCAGGTCGGGGCGCTCGGCGCCCCATTGCGCGACGACGCGGTCGAGATGATCTGCCACGGGTTCAGGGTAGGCGATGCCGACAGAATTCCTTAGCGATGAGGTAACTGTGAGCCACGTCACGGGTGGAATCCGCCGAATAATGCCTTAGCGCTGAGATACATTGACTTAGTGCTAAGCAATCGACTCGCCGTCGTGCTGGTGACGGCCCTCGCCCCCGCCGTCTGGGGGACGACCTACGCCGTCACCACCGAGCTGCTCCCGCCCCACCGTCCGCTCCTCGCCGCCGTCATCCGCTGCCTGCCTGCCGGGCTGCTGCTGATCGCCCTCACCCGCACCCTGCCCAAGGGCGGCTGGTGGTGGCGCGCGCTCGTCCTCGGCGCGCTCAACATCGGCGCCTTCCAGGCCCTGCTGTTCATCGCCGCCTACCGCCTCCCCGGCGGCATCGCGGCCACCGTCGGCGCCGTCCAGCCCCTGATCACCGCCGGGCTCTCGGCCGGGCTGCTCGGCGACCGGCTCACCCTGCGCACCGTGCTCTCCGGCATCGCCGGCGTGGCGGGCGTCAGCCTGCTGGTACTGCGCGCCGACGCCCGACCGGACGCGATCGGGGTGGCCGCCGCGCTCGGCGGGGCGGTGGTGATGGCCTTCGGCGTCGTGCTCTCCAAGCGCTGGGTCTCCCCCGCGCCGCTGCTCGCCACCACCGGCTGGCAACTCACCGCCGGCGGGCTGCTGCTGGTGCCGGTGACCCTGCTGAGCGAGGGCGCCCCGCCCACCCACTACACGGCCGACAACGTGCTCGGCTACGCCTACCTCTGCCTGATCGGCGCGGCCCTCACCTACGCCGTCTGGTTCCGCGGGCTGCGCGCGCTGCCGCCCACCTCGCTGTCCTTCCTCTCCCTGCTCAGCCCGGTGGTCGCCACGCTGGTCGGCTGGCTCGCGCTCGGACAGGACCTCAGCCCGCTGCAGGCGCTCGGCGCCGTGGTGGTGCTCGGCTCGCTGATCGTCGCCCAGATCCGGCGGCCCGGGCCCGCGGCAGCGGCGCCCGCGGCACCGGGCCCTGGGCGGGAAGTCCGGCCGGGCCCGCTACGCGAGAACGCCTGAACCCACAGCCCCCGCCCCCGCCAACCCCACTGCCCCCACTGCCCCCACGCCGGCTCATCGCACCACCGCCGTCCCGTTCAAAGGATCCAAGGAGAAACCTTCATGCGTATCACCGTGTTCGGCGCCACCGGCAACGTCGGCCGGCGGGTCGTGACCGAGGCGCTCTCCCGAGGCCACGACGTCACCGCCGTCACCAGGGACCCGGCCAAGCCGCACGGCCTGCCGTCGACCGTCACCCTCGCCGTCGGCGACGCGAGCACCCCCGGGGACGTCGCCCGGCTCGCCGCCGGCCAGGACCTGGTGATCACCGCCACCCGGCCCGCCCCCGGCCGCGAGCACGAACTGGCCGCCACCACCCGGGGCCTGCTGGCGGGCCTGGCCGGCACCGGCGTGCGGCTGCTCGCCGTCGGCGGCGCGGGCAGCCTGACCGTCCCGGGCACCGACGGCACGATCCTGGTGGAGTCCCCCGGCTTCCCCGCCGAGATCCGGCCGATCGCGCTGGCCTGCAGTGCGCAGCTGGACCTCTACCGCGCGGACGAGCAGGTCGACTGGACGTACCTCAGCCCGGCCGCCCTGCTCGAACCCGGGGTGCGCACCGGCCGCTTCCGGCTCGGCCGGGACGAGCTGCTCCTCGACGCCGAGGGCAACTCGGCGATATCGATGGAGGACCTCGCCGTCGTGCTGCTCGACGAGGCCGAGCAGCCCGTGCACCGGCGCGCCCGCTTCACCGCCGCCTACTGAACCCTGAGGACCCGTGGTGCTGGATACCCCCCGCTCCGGGGTGTATCCAGCACCACCCCGAAGACGGTGTCCTGCCCCATGGACCGTCAGATGCCGTGTCGGACACGATCGTTCCCGTGAACACCACCGCATCCCGCACCCGCCGCGCGGCCGTCGTCGTCGCCACCGCCGTCCTCGCCGGCCTCGCCCTGCCCGCCACGGCGAACGCTGACGCGGGGCGCAACCCCGGCGACGCCGAGCGCGCGCCCGCCCGCTACACCCAGCAGACGCTCGACTGGCAGCCCTGCGCGGAGCAGCCGGCGCTCGACTGCGCCACCATGGCCGTCCCGCGCGACTGGCACCACCCCGGCGCCGGACCCGACCTGTCCATCGCCGTCTCCCGGCACCGCGCCACCGACCAGGCGCACCGCAAGGGCACGCTGATGGAGACGGCGGGCGGTCCGGGCGCGCAGGGCCTGCTGCGGCCGATGGACCTCCTCCAGGGCGCCCCCGCGGTGGCCGCCGCGTACGACATCGCCAGCTTCGACCAGCGCGGCGTCGGAGGCAGCACCCGCGTCCAGTGCCAGACCCCGGAGGACTTCCAGGAGTTCCTGGCCGGGGACTTCCGCGACCAGTCGCCCGCGGCGATCGACAAGGTCATCGCCAACTCCCGCAAGCTGGTCGCCGACTGCCAGGAGCACAGCGGCGACCTGCTGCCCTACCTGACCACCGAGCAGACCGTCCACGACATGGACCTCTACCGCTCGCTGCTCGGCGAGAAGCGGATCAGCTACTACGGCGCCTCCTACGCCACCATGATCGGCGCCTACTACGGGACGCTCTTCCCGCACCGGGTCGAGCGGATGGTGCTGGACAGCAACATCGGCTTCGAGGGCACGTGGGAGCAGTACGAGCTGGGCCAGCCGATGAGCTTCCAGCGCCGGTTCGAGGAGGACTTCCTGCCCTGGATGGCCGCCCGGGACTCCACCTACCACTGGGGATCGACTCCGGAGGAGGTCAAGGCGCACTGGGAGCAGCGGCGCGCCGCCCTGCACGACCGGCCCATCACCGACGGGTCGTTGACGCTCGGCCCGAACCAGCTGGACAACGGCACGATCAGCGCCGTCTACCGCGAGAAGGCCTTCCCGCTGCTGGCGAGTTCGCTGACCGCCCTGGACGACTGGCAGGGTGCCGACCCGGCAGCCAAGCAGACGGCCCGCCGGGTGTTCGGCCAGTACCTCGGCCCGGAGTTCCTCGCCGAGTTCTTCTCGGTGACGTGCGGCGACACCCCGTGGACCAAGGACGTGGACACATGGATCGAGCGCGGCAAGGAGGACACCGCCCGCTACCCGCTGGCCGGCGCCCGCCTACTGGCCTTCGGCGCGGTCTGCGCGGCCTGGCCGACGGACCCGGCCCCCAAGGTGAAGGTGACCGGCGCCCACCTGCCGCCGGTGCTGATGCTCAACTCGCTGCACGACCCGGCGACGTACTACGAGTCGGCGGTCGGCGCCCACCGCGCGCTGCGCGGCTCGAGGCTGGTGACCGTCACCGGCAACGGCGACCACGGCCAGTACCCGGGGTCCGACCCCTGCGTCACGGACACCGTCGAGCGCTACCTGCTGGACGGCCGGGCGCCCGAGCACGACCTCACCTGTCCGGCCCCACCGGCCGGTTGAGTCCCCGGCCGGTCAACTACGGGGCTTCGCCCGGAGCTTGCCGCGCAGGTGGTCGGCGGCGACGGCCAGCACTGCGAAGCCGCCCACGGACAGCTTGATCCCGGCCTTGGCGACGATCCAGCCGATGCCCGGGACGGTCCAGCCCAGCCAGTGGAGCACGGCCAGCATCGCCACGCAGCCGCTGACGATGCAGACCACCGTGGCACCGATGGCGGCGGCCCGCGACAGCTCGCGCGGGCCGGCGCCGGCGTCCTCACCGCCCGGCGCCGAAGCGGCTTCTCCCGCAGTCTCGTTGGCGTTGGCGTTGCCGTCGGCGTTGGCGTCGGCATCTCCGCCGGACGTCTCGTTCGTACCCCGATCACCCATGGGGGCGATCATACGATGTCAGCGGCACGAATGATGGGTGTCTCCGAGGTGCTCACCGGTCTCGCCGTCGGGGAAGCTGACGGCCATGGTGACGCGGTACTCGAAGACGTCGTGCCGGTGCCCGGGCACCCGCGCCCAGGCGAGCGAGTGCACCTCGGCCTCGGGGGCCTGCCGACACCAGGCGGCAGCCTCCTCCAGAGCGCGGGCGGCCGAACGCCCGGTGCACACCACGGCGGTGTAGGCGGCGACGGCGACATCCCCGCCGGTGGTGCGGCCGCACCGCGACACCGCCCGGACGGCGGCGGCGGCCTGGGTCAGGTCCCGGGCCAGGTCGTCCACCACTCGAGGGGGCGCCGGCAGGACCACCGCCCCCTCGGCGACGGTCTCCGGCAGGTTCGCGCTCACGGCTTCGGCCTCCATCCACATGGTCACGCGGCACAGCATGCCGGACCGGGTTTCCTGGCATGCTCACTTTCACCTGAACGTCATCCGTCCAGGGCCGAGTTGGGGACGCCCCCTGGCGCCGGCCCGCCCGCCCTGCTAGGAACAGCCCGACCCTTCGACGAACATCCGGGCAGGTCAGCCGGGTGTACCGCGGGCGCCGCCGGGGAGCCCGCAACGACGCCCACGCACCACCCCCGCGCTTCGAACCGCCCGTCCGACCGCCGTGGCGCCCCGACACCTGGAGTCAAGCTCGCGGCCAACTCCCTGCCGTGGTGGCCGAGATGGCGCTGGCGGCAGACGCCTGGGCGAGGCTTCGGGCCCGCCGCACCCCGGCTGAGGTGCGGCGTTAACGCCTCGATGGGCTCCGGGACGCCTTCCGTCCATCCTGTCCCTGTCAGATCGTCGTGATACTAATCGTCACCGGCGGCGGGTGCCGCCCACCGGCGGGCGGGCACGATGACGAGGGTTCAACCGTTCCGGGAGGGTCCGGACGGCGATGGGGAGGGGCATCAGATGGCGGCGAGGTTCGGCAGTGCCAACGACGGGCGGAAGGTGCGACTCGGCAAGCGGGTCACGGGAACGGCGGCG
This sequence comes from Streptomyces sp. CBMA123, assembly GCF_014596465.1. GTDB lineage: Bacteria > Actinomycetota > Actinomycetes > Streptomycetales > Streptomycetaceae > Kitasatospora. The sequence goes on from NZ_MECK01000151.1 coordinate 12,861, forward strand.
GCACTCGCCGCGCTGGCCGCGCTGACCGGCTCTCAGGTGTCGGGCCTCGGCCTCGCCCAGGTCGCCGCCGCCGACGCCGGGCCGGCGCAGGACGGCGCCACCCAGACCCAGG